>NZ_CP188256.1:0-318631 GCF_049994875.1 Cellulomonas sp. McL0617 | reverse complement strand
CGCGTGCTGCAGGGGTCCGCCGGCGCGATCCTGCCCCTGTCCATCGGCATCGTCCGCGACGAGCTCCCCCGCGAGAAGGTCAGCGTCACCGTCGGTCTGCTGTCGGCGATCTTCGGCGTCGGCGCGGGCATCGGCATCGTGGCCGCCGGACCGATCGTCGAGCACCTGTCCTGGCACTGGCTGTTCTGGCTGCCGCTCGTCCTCGTCGCGATCGCGCTGCTCGGGGCGATCTTCGGGATGAAGGAGTCGCCCGTCCGCACGCCGGGTCGTCTGGACGTCGTCGGCACCGCGATCCTCACGATCGGTCTGGTGTCGGTGCTGCTCGCCATCAGCAAGGGCGAGACGTGGGGCTGGTTCGAGGGCAAGACGCTCGGCCTGTTCGGGCTCGGCGTGGTCGCGCTCGTCGTCTTCGTGCTGGTCGAGCTGCGCGTCTCCCAGCCCCTGATCGACGTGCGCCTCATGACGAACCGCGGCGTGTGGGCCACCGACGTCGTCGCGCTGGCTCTCGGCTTCGCGATGTTCGGCACGTTCCTGCTCGTCCCGACGCTGCTCGAGCTGCCGACCACCTCCGGGGTCGGGTTCGGCAAGTCGGTGTCCGAGGCCGGGCTGTTCCTGCTGCCGACGGTCCTGATGATGGTCGTGTTCGGACCGCTCTCGGGACTCTTGGACCGCAGGTACGGCCCGAAGGTCCCGATGACCCTGGGGACGGCCCTGGTGGTGGCGGCGTTCGCGCTGCCGGCCGTCGTGCACGACCAGCTCTGGCAGGTCGTCGGCTCCGGCGTCCTCACCGGCGCGGGCATCGGCCTGGCGTTCGCGGCGATGGCCAACGCGATCATCGAGGCGGTCCCGCCCGCGCAGACCGGCGAGGCCTCGGGCGTCAACGCGATCTCGCGGACCGTCGGCAGCAGCATCGGCACGGCGGTGGTCGCTGCCGTCATCACGTCCCACACCACGGCAGACGGGTTGCCGACCGACCAGGCGTTCACCTACGGGTTCTGGGTGTGCGCCGGGGTCGCCGTCCTCGCGGTCCTTGCCTCGCTCGCGGTGCCGTCGGCACGACGACGCCGCCAGGAGGCCCGGGCGGCCGGCGTCACGGACCTGCCGGCCGAGCCGCACCCGCACCACTGACGACCGTCACGCTCTCAGGCCGCGGTTGACGACACCGTCGGCGCGACGCGCGATCGGCTGGGCTGCGCCCTCCCGGGTCGGTTCCGAGAGGATGAGCCCATGGAGCCAGAGGTCGAGCATCCCGGTGACGAGCGGGCGGTGGAGCTTCGTCGCGAGCGCAACACGATGGCGCTGTACGTGTCGATCTGCCTGCTCGCCGCGCTCGCGGCGATCCCGACCGCGGACAGCTCCCATGCCCGGGTGCTCGAGATCGTCTGGGGCGTCACCCTCGGGCTGGCGTTGGCGCACTGGTTCGCGTTCCGGGTGGCGACGCGCCTGGTGGGCGCGGGCGGCATCGGACGTCGCGACCTCGACCTTGCAGGCGCCCAGCTGACCGGTGCGGTCGTGGTGGCCGCACTGGCATCCGCCGCCGTGCTCGTCGTCCCCGAGTCCGCCGAGCTCGAGGTCACCGAGCTGGTGCTGGCGCTGTTCGTCGCGGGCGTGGGCTTCGTCGCGATGCGCGGAGGTGGCGGATCCAGGGCCCGCGCCGCCCTGTATGCGGCGGTGGTGCTCGCGGTCGCCGTGGCGGTCGTGCTGGTGAAGAACGCGCTCGCCGGACACTGACGCCCGCGCCACCGGTCCTCGACCGGCGGCGCGGGTCGCCGGCGTCAGCGCCAGAGCTCGCTGAGCGGTGCGGCGAGGGTCGCGCCCTGGTCATACCCGGCCCGAGCGGCCGCCGGGCGCATCGACAGATCCATCGCGTTCGCGCCGAACATCGGCTCGGCGCTGCTGTCCGGGAAGACCGTCTCCACCCTGCTGCCGTGTGCGCGGAGCTCGTCGACCTGGGTGGCCAGATGCGTCCCCCAGCCCGCCGGGTGCAGCGACCTGCCGCCGAAGGGCGAGAGCACGAGCACCCGTGCGTACCCGGCTGCCAGGTCGGCGTTCTCGGCGTTCGACCGGTAGCCGCCGTCGATGTACCGGCCGTCCCCGATCCGGTAGGGAAGGCCGCTGGCACAGCTGGCGGCGACGGCGTCGACCAGCTCGACACCGCTGTGGCGGTCGAACGCGACCGGATCACCGGTCCGGGCGTCGACCGCCGTGATGAGCACCGCTCGATCCGGCCAGAGCCCACCGGGCAGCCGCGCGGCGACGGTGGTGCGCCACTGCGCCGGCCAGGAGCCGTCCGAGGCCGCATCCATCTCGAGCGCCGCCGTACCCATCCGTCGGCGCATGTCGGCCGCGTCCACGGCGGACGCGATGATCGTGCGGATCCGGTCGAGGTGGTCGACCACCGGCCGGGTCGGGACGCGCCCGGCCGGGCCACCGGTCCGTTGCGGGGGCGCGGCGTCGACGATCGCGGCAAACAGCTCGGCCGGGGCCGCGCCGGCCAGCTGGGCCGCCGCCGTCGAGCCGGCCGACGTCCCGATGGTCAGGTCGGGTGCGGTCACGTCCAGCCCGGCATCGAACAGGCCGGCGATGACGCCGATCAACCAGGCGTTGCCGGTCGATCCGCCGCCGCCGAGGACCAGGGCTCGCGTGACACCGACCCGCGGCCTCTCGGAGGGGGCCGTCGAGGCGGGGTGGGGCGTGGACGAAGGTGTTGTGTTCATGGGAGTCGCCTTTCGCGAAGTGCCTGTCGGGCGCTCCCAGCGGCGACTACGTCAGTCGCGCGATCGTGGACTGCGAGGGAGCGCCCACTGTGGGTACTGCGTTCATGGGTCTCACCTCCCGCCGTCGGATCACGATCGCGCAGACGGTAGCACCGCGGTGGCCCGATGCGCAGCGGATATCCGCGGTCACGGCGTCGACATCGCCTGGAGGCCCGAGACCACGACGCGGGCAACGGCTTCCACCGCCACGGGCCCCGTCACTCCGGGAAGCCGATGCCGGGCTCCTGGTCGCCTGCGAGCGGGAAGACGCCGACGAACTCGACGCCCTCGTCCTGAGCGTCGAAGTGCGCGATCGGAGCGCCCTCAGCCTCGAAGAACACATCCCCCGCGGTCAGGACCCGCACCGGCTCCCCCGCGGCCCCGAAGAGGACCGAACCGCGCAGGACCGTGCCGAAGACCGGGCCGTTGTGCACGTGCAGGCCGGAGGCGACCCCCGGCGCCATGGTGATGCGTCGCATCTGCACACGTCCCACCGCCTTCGGCGCGCCGAAGGTGATGTCGTGCTCGAGCACTCGGGTGACGGGATCGCCGTCGATCGGGGTGTCGGTCATGGGCGGTTCTCCTCAGGTGGTGTCACGAGTCCGTAGAGCACCAGCGCCGCAGTCCTCGACATGCATTCACTCTAAGAGCCCGACGTCACGACGAACGCCGACGAGGCCCGGAAGCGGTCTGTACCCTCGGCGTGTCACCGTCATCCTGGAGAGCACCGTTGACCATCACACCCACGTGGAAGCCGGCCGACACCGAACAGGGTGGTCGGGCGTTCACGGCAACGATCGGGGACGTCGACGTCCGAGTCACCTTCGCGGGTGACCTGACAGGCGAGCTCGCCGGTGACTGGGAGGTCAGGAACGCGCTCGACGACACCCTGGTGCTGGGTGGGGTCGACCCCGCTCTGGCAGGTACGCGCTCGGCCGTCCAGATCTATGCGTCCCTCGTCTCCATCACCGACCGGCTCGCACCCTTGCTGATCTCCGCCCCGGAGGTGAACCCGGCAGGAGTCGAGTACAAGCTCGTCAAGATCGTCGCCGACGACAGCGACCCGACGTTCGCGCGGGACGTCGAGGCAACCTTGGGCGAGCACGCCGCCGAGGGATGGCGTCTGGTGTCCGTAGACAGGTCGTGGGCCTACCTCGAGCGTCCCGTCTCCGCGTGACCGTCGGCACCGCCCGGGCTCCCGTCCGAGCATTCCGCGCTCGCCGCACCCCGACGTGGTCGCCGCCTCAGTACCGGTCGGCCCTCCGCAGGTTCGGTGGTCGGCCATCGGGGTCCTGGATCAGGTCGAGCGGCAGCGCTGCGCCGAGCCGCTGGCGAGCAGTGAGGTGCGGCATCGGCAGCCGTCGCAGCCGGCCGGGCGGTCGCGGCCCGTGCTTGCCGGCCTCGTGCCACTCGTCGAGACGGGCGGCGTGAGCGGCGTAGACGTCGAACATCTCAGACGGGTCCAGGATGTCGGCCATAGTCGCCTCGAGGCCACGCCCCGGGGCCTCGTCGAGCCGGTCCAGGTGCTCCGCGGCGAGGGTGAGCCGCAGGTCGCGGGCGTAGGACTCGTCGAGGACGACGGCACTGAGCTCGGAGTCGTGGGTCCACGAGCGGCGGCTGAAGTTGTCCGAGCCGGTGCTGGCCCAGGTGTCGTCGACGATGCAGACCTTGGCATGCACGTAGATCGGGACACCGGCCTGATTCTCGAGGCCGTACGCCGCGACGCGATCAGGGGCGACGGCCTGGAGCCGGCCGATCGCGCGGTGGCGCCCGAGCAGCTGCGGCACCCGGTTGACACCGTCGAGGTCGGGCACCAGCGGGATCACCACGACGATGCGCAGCCCGGGGCGCGCCCGCAGCTGCTGCTCGAACACCCGCGCGACGTCGTGCCCCCAGAAGTACTGGTCCTCGACGTACACGAGGCGCTCCGCCCGCCGCACGGCCTTCTGGTAGCCGCGGGCGACGCTGCGCTCACCGCGCGGGGCGAAGGGATAGTCCCGGCCCACACCCAGCTGGGGATAGGTCCTCAGGAGCTGCACCGTGTGGGGACCTGCGGGTGGTGGCGGCGGCCACTGCTCGGGGAGGTGGCTCGGCGTGCTGTCGAGGCTCCGCAGCTTGTCGGCGGCGCGCCGCCAGGGCGCCCGCGAGAGCGGCGCGGGATCGTTCCAGCGCTCCCTGAAGACCGTCTCCACGTCGTACACCGCGGGCCCCCGGATGGCCACCTGGACGTCGTGCCACGGCGGGTGCGCGCCGTACTCGTGGGTCAGCGGCTGGGCCTGGGGGTCCCCGCGGTGCGCGGCGTCGTCCCTGCGGTTGTGGGCGAGGTCGACGCCGCCCACGAAGGCCACGTCTCGCGCGCTGTCGTCACGATGCCGGATCACGACGAACTTCTGGTGGTGGGAACCGCCGGCACGCACACGCATGTCGAGCAGCACCTCGGCGCCGCGCTTCTGCAGCTGCTCACCAAGGTGGCGGTTCTCCGTCGCGAAGAACCCCACCTGGTCGAGATGGGACCGCCACACCAACCCGTGCACCGCGACGTTTCTCTGGTCGGCCCGACTGAGCACCTCGACCACCTCGCTCCCGGGCGCCCCGGTCAGGCGCTCGTCGGCGTCGCCCTGCCAGTCGGTGAACAGCACCAGGTCACCCGGCCCGGTCGCCTCGAGCGCGTCGAAGAGAGCCCTGAAGTACGTCGCTCCATGGATCAGGGGCTGCACGAGATTGCCCTCCGACCACGCACGGTCGCCCCCATGGCGGTCGTCCAGCCGGGTCCACGGGTTCGCCCGCTGGGGTCCGGTCAGCAACCACTTGGCTGGGTCCACCATTCTCCGAGAATGCCCGATCACACGTCCTCAGGCACGTGATGGGCCACGGCATCTTCCGGGTGGCGCGGCGCAGCACGAACCACGGCTCCCCCACACCGGAGAAACGGCCTCTGACCTGCCGCCTCGTTGGCCTCGCGGGGCGGCTCGGGCCCTAGGCGTCTCGCGATCGGTCCAGGCGCTCCGGAAGCCTCTGAAAGCCGGCCGACCGGTAGGTGGCGACGGCCGCAGCACGGGCGCTCTCGGTGCAGACGAGCACACTCGACGAACCCATCGTCCTGAGCTCGCCCGCGGCGGCGACGCAGATCGCGCGGCCATAGCCGCGACCGCGATGCTCAGCGTGAACGCCCATGGGCTCGATCAGACCTGGCTTCCCCAGACCAGCCGACCACACCGTCACCTCGGCCACGGCTGTGCCGACGTCGTCGTAGGCGAGCAGGCATCGCGCGTCGGCGAACGGCAACCCCGACGCCATCGCGTGCCATCGCTCCTCCGTGAATCGCGTACTGCCGAACGCCGACCTCAGGACGGTTGTGCAGTCGGACGCCTGGTCCGGCCCGATCACCTCGATCGCCACGTTGGTCGCTGCCACCGGCCCCGTGAGGTCACGGCGCAACGGTGTCCACGGCTCGCCGGCGCTCCAGCCCACCTCGCCCAACAGATCGTGAACGCGGGTGCCGTCGGGCGCCTCGACGGACACCCTTCCCGCCGGCAGGACGCCACGGGCAGGCTCAACGACGTCCGCGGCAACCTGCCGAGCCACCTCCTCGTCGCGCCAGACCGACGGCGCGACCGTCATCCGCAGCACCTCGGGTCCGTCGAGGAGTCCAAGAGCGAGAACCTGCCCGTCTCGGCTCCAGGTCCGAACCGCCGCCGCTGTCGCCTCCGCGCCGAACCGCCAGAACCAGCCGAGGTCGCCCGGATGCAGCTGGAGCGGCGAGGCGTCGTCCTGCCAGTCCCGAAGGGCACCCACGACGGCGCCCAGCTGACCGACGTCCGGCGTGCTCAGCTCGATCGACATGCTTGCGAGCACACACCGTCTCGTGGATCACGTGCACGGGAATTGTTCGATCAGGCGACGTCCGATCACCGTGGCTCGAGTGCCAGGTTGTCGGCGCTCCGGGGGGCCTTGACGCGCTCGACGCATCGCGAGGAGCATCGACAGGCACCAGCTTGACCTGCGGATTCGGGCGGCGCTCGAAACAACCTTCCGCCGTACAGGTGACCCTTCGCCTCGGGCCACAGGAACGCCACCCGCCTTCCCGTACCTCCGGAGTCCCCATGGTCACGCCCGGCGTCCCGTCCGACCGCGAGTCGCGCTCCACCCCGCGAGCACGCCTGCACCGAGCCATGGCGTGGGTGGCCTCCGCACTGTCGGTGGTCGCGGCCGGCCTCGCGCTGCTCAGCCTCGCGCGCCCGGAGTGGATCGAGGCGTTGTTCGAGGCGTCGCCGGACGCGGGTTCTGGGCAGGCCGAGTGGATGGTGACCCTCGTCCTGGCTGCGATCGCAGTCGTGCTCGCGATCGCCGCCCGAGTCGAGTGGCGGCGCGCACGGATCGTCCCCTCCCGTGCGTGACGACGAAGCGGACCCGGACGCGGCGACACGGGCGCACCCCATCCGCTCGGGGTCAGTGCCCGCGCGCACCACCAGCAAGCTCCCGGGTCCCGGCGCGGCGCCGGACTCGCAACGGCACGACGGTCCCGAGCGCTCCCGACTGCGGGTGCCGACCGTCGCGCCGATAGAGCCGGACGCCGAGACAGACACCGAGGAGACACCATGAAGTCGCGCGAGCTCGGGATCATCGAGGGACGCCAGAAGGCCAAGCACGTCGAGGGTGCACGGTACCCGGCCGTCACGTTCCGCTCGCGGGAGAACGCGGGCCGCGAGGCCGTCCCGGTCAGGAGCCTCAAGCGGCACCGCAAGCTCTGGGACCCGAGCCCCGCAGCGGCCGTGGCACGCCTGGGTGACGACCCGGCCGACGATCGCAAGCCCGTCGTCCTCTCGACGTACGGCCCGGCCGGCACGCTGAACAAGGGCGTCACCAACGCGGCGGACATGAGCGGCGCCGAGGCTGAGGGCGGCGTCCTGTTGATGTCGTTCAACTGGGGCATCGATGTCAGCGTGGACGACGGGGCCTCGTGGAAGCAGCTCGATCCCACGACCGTCTTTCCCGCCGTCGCCGGCTTCCCCGGTTTCTGCTGCGACCAGGTCGTGACATATGTGCCGAAGATCGATCGCTTCGTGTGGTTCATGCAGCACGACTCGGACGCAGCCGGGCAAGGTGCGTTCCGGATCGCCGTGGCGTCCTCAGGATCGGTGCGCAACGACCCGACGGCGTGGACGTACTGGGATTTCCTGGCGGGCGACCTGGGTTTCCCGACGACCGACATGGACTACCCGGACCTGTCGTTCTCCGACGTCAATCTGTATGTCGCCACCGACATGCTCGGCACCGCGAACGGGCGAGTGGTGGTCCGGTTCCCGCTGGCGGACCTTGCAGCGGGCGGCACGCTCTCCTACGGGTACACCGACCCCACGCGCGCCAAGAACGCGATGTTTTCCCACCTCGCCCAGCAGTCGACCGACCAGGCGATCTGGTTCGGCCACCGGAACAACTCAACGCTCGAGGTCTACACGATGCCCGACGCGGGATCGACGTACTCGTCCTTCACCGTCCAGATGGCGACGTGGCCGAACGGCACCCTGACGTGCGTCGGCCCGGATGGTAACGACTGGCTGACGAAGCTGCAGGCGTCCATGAGCTTCGCCGTGACGGGGGCCGTACGGCGCCGCAACGGCAACCTCTTGGTCGCGTGGACGGCGAGCGACGGGCAGGGCAGCGCACAGGGACAGACGTTCAAGCGGGCGCACACGCGCATCGTGGAGCTCGACGTCGCCAACCGCACGCTGGTCGCACAGTGGCAGATCTGGAACGACGACTATGCGTTCGCCTACCCCAGCCTCGCCGTCAACAGCAAAGACGAGGTCGGCCTGCTGTGCGGCTGGGGCGGACCGAACGACCACGCGAACTGCGCCATGGGAATCCTCGGCGACTTCGTCCTGTGGTTCAGGGACGGCAGCACGAAGACGGTCCAGCGCTACGGCGACTACCTCACGACGCGCCCGTCGCAGAACGGCGGCGCGCGCTTCGGGGCCGTCGGCTACTGGGTCACCGATGACCCGGCCGACGCCGCGCGGTACACCTACCACCCGTTCTATGCCCGCTACGAGCGGTCCTGACAGCGGCACCCCGAAGTGGGTCAACGCGCCTGAGCGAGGCGCGGCAGGTGCTCTCCGATCGGGCCGTCGCGCGATCGTTCGTCGTCAAGGCTCACGAGGATCCGAGTCGTCGCCGGATGCGCGGACAGCGACCGACTGGCGGGCCGTGACCTGCCTGTGCTTCCGCGCTCACGATTGCGCCGTATGGCGACGTGGGCTAGGCGCCTTTGCCGCCGTCGACGGCCAGCACAGTCCCGGTGACGTAGGCGGCCGCCGGTGAGGCGAGCCAGAGCACGGCCTGGGCGACGTCCTCTGGGGTCCCCATCCTGCGTAGGGGGATGAAGTTTCCGACCTGATCGCGCACTGTCGCTGGCTGGCCCATGATCGGCCCCGACGCGATGGGGCCGGGCGCGACGGCATTGACCCTGATGCCGCGTCGGGCGTAGTCGATCGCCGCGGTGCGGGTCAGGCCGACGACGCCGTGCTTCGCCGCGGCGTATGCCGACATCCCCGGGGCGCCGGAGATCCCTGCGGACGAGGTGACGTTGACGATCGCGCCTCCGTCGGTCAGGGCGTTCAGCTCCGCACGCATCGCGACCGCAACGCCACGAAGGTTCACGGCAAGAACCCGATCGATGTCCTCCAGCGGGAGCGCACCGAGGGGCGCAGGCGCGTGCGTGGTGCCCACGTTGTTGATGGCGACATCGAGGCCGGGCTCTCGCCCCGCCGGATCCCCAGCGGCGCGAGCGACCAGTGCCAGCACCGCATCGTCGTCGCGGACGTCGACGGACACCGCACTGACGTCGGTGCCGGACGCCGCGAGCTCGTCATGCAGTCGCCCCAGCGCGCCTGCATCGCGCGCCGCGAGAGTGAGCCGCGCGCCGGCGTCGGCGAGAAGGCGAGCGATCGCGTTCCCGATCAACCCGTTCGCACCAAGGACGAGAGCCCGCGCCCCCGACAGCGGGCACGGCGGTGGTGTAGTCGGACGGAGCCCGGTGTCGGGAGCCATCGGGGCCGTCACAAGTGCGCGGCCGGCCGCACTGCGGGCGTGACCCGGGCGACCTCGTGGCGGGTATGCGGCAGAAGGAACCCATAGGCAATCAGCCAGATCAGACCGCCGAACCGTGCGATCGGCAGGAGATGTTCCAGCGGTGTGATCACGAGCGAGAAGAAGGTGAGCTCACCGACCGCGGCGAGGACCAGGCCGGTCCAGGCGAGCCAGCGCGGGACCAGCCGGAGGACCAGCGCCGGGACCGCGGCGCCGGCCACGAGCAGCCCGAGCCCGACGGCGAACCCGACGCCACCGGTCGCGAACGCGAGATAGGCCAAGGCGTGGGTCAGAACCGCATCCGAGGCGACCCCCGCTTGCGCGGCGGTCCAGGTGATGAGTCCGGACAGACCGAGAAACACCGCGGCGAAGACGCCGCCGTAGAACCCGATCGACGGGCCGGGCACGCGGATGCCGAGCCGGAGCTGTCGGCTGTAGACCGTCGCGGCAAAGATGCCGAGCGGCACGGCAGCGCCGAACTGGAGCAGTGCCGCGAGGCGGAACGCCTCGTCGTGAGCGGCGTAGCGTGCGGCGACGTCTGCCGCGCTCGCCCCGAAGGGCGAGGCGAGCGTGGCTCCGCCCGACATGGCGCCCCCCACGACCAGACCCACGACGACAAGCGTGAGGGCGACCGCGGCCAGGGCGCCGGGGTTCGGTCCACCCCGCGAGTCCCGAGCGCTGCGCCCGGAAGTGGGAGCTAGTTGCGTCATAAACGTAACCATTACACCGCGGAATCATTCGGTCAAGCCCTGTATCCTCGAACCATGGCGTCGCCGCGGCAAGCAGGATCTCGCGTGGCCTTCGGGCTCGCACAGCTCGGGTCGTTCGTCTCCGACTCGTTCTCCGACGCGGTCCGCGACGTCGGGCTGACACCGTCCGAGGCCGGCGTGCTGAGGCTCCTCGCGCGGTCCCCGGGCCTCAGTCAGCGCGAGCTCGCGGCGCGGCTGGGCACGCAGCCCAGCCGGGTCGTCGCGTTGATCGACGGCCTGGAAGATCGCGGGCTCGTCGTTCGCCGGCGCAGCGAGGTCGATCGCCGCAACTACGAGCTGCATCCCACCGATGCCGCCGCCGACCTCGGGGCGCGGTTGCGCAGGATTGCCGAGGCCCACGAGGACAAGGTCCTCGCGCCGCTGTCGGCGGCCGAGCGAACCGACCTCTCCGCGCTTGTCGACAAGCTCAACGCGGCGCACGGACTCGACCGTGACGTGCATCGAGAAACTGCTGCGCCTGTCGAGCATCCCGACTCGCGCCCGGGCAATTCGGCCCGCGCGACGGGCTGACCAGCGACGGAGCACGCCGCCGTCGAGCCGCGCCGTTCGGACCGGGGTGCGGGAGATGGGCCCGTCAAACGGGTCTCCGAGACAATCCGTCGGCAAAGTTGAAGCGATCTACACTCGTGACTGGACTGCCGGCGAGATCGAAGCGGCACCGGCGAGAGTCCACCAAGTCCCGGCCGATGGACTTCGGTCGCTTCTCGCGGGAGGCGCACGTGCTTGGTCCCATCGACTTCCTGGCGGTGGAGTTTCCCGACGGCAAGATGACCGGGGCAGGGTTTCGCCTGCTGGGTGAGCTGGCGGCGCGCGGCACGATCGCGGTCCTGGACCTCGAGTTCGTCGTCAAGTCGCCCGACGGAACGGTGAGCCGTGTCGCCTTAGAAGACGTCCCACAGATGGTGCCGGTCGATGTCTCGTCATGGGCGGGCTCGTTCTCAGGAATCCTTGACGAGTCGGACCTCGAGACAGTCGCCGCAGCAATTGGTCCAGGGAGCCTCGCAGGAATACTCGTGTACGAGAACGCGTGGGCCTCGCCGATCATGACCGAGATCGTCGACAGCGGAGCGCGGCTCCTCGGCAGCGGACGCGTCGACAACAACGACCTCAACGACGCACTGGGTATCACCGGTGTGACCAACACGTGAGCCGAATCGTGCTGAGGAGGTTGGGATGGGCTTGATCAAGACGGCATTGAAGGCGGCGGTGGCTGTCAAGACCGCGAACGTGGTCCACGATCGGATCCAGCGACGCAAGTACGACGAGTGGGTTGCGGCTGGCCACCCACCGGAGTCGTTCCCGCGTCAGAACCTAGGCGACGCGACGGCGACGGTCGCGGGAGCCGCGACCGCATGGCTTGCGCCCGGAGCGGGTAGCGCTGCCGCAGCGGCGCCCCCTACGCAGGCTGCCCCTCCGCCACCACAGGCGCCCGGCCCTTCCCCATCGACCGCGCCGGACGGTTCAGCGGATCGCGTGCTCGCCCAGTTGCGTGAGCTGGCCTCCCTCAAGGAGACCGGGATTCTTACTGAGGAAGAGTTCCAGACACAGAAGCAGCGCATCCTCGCGGCCTGAGCTTGGCCACCAGTGCGGCAGATCGAGGGGCGCAACCAGGGGCTGCGCCGCGCCGATCTGCGCAGGTCAGGGGCTGACGTCAAGCCGGTCGAGTCGGGCGCTCACGTACCGCACGTCACCCGGCAGGGACGACCGTCAGCGTCGCCCAGTCGTTCAGGCCGCGGTACTCCGCGTGGATCTCGTGCGGGCCAACGGATGTGGGTTGGCAGAATCCTACGATGCACGGCTGACCGTCCCAGGTGATGTGGGCCTCGTCGGTGGCGTCGCCGATAGGCACGCCGGTCCACAAGTACGCCTCGACGGTGTAGCTCCACCCGGTACCGAGGGGCACGGTGGTGTCGGACCTCGGCGACACGATGATGTACCCGACGGACGGGCGGTACGCCTCGTTGGTCCAGTACTCCTCGGACGCGATGATGCCGCCGATGATCTGCTCGTCGCGGGCGCCCTGCTGGATCGCCGAGACCCACGCGCTTCGACCGGTCGGATCCAGACCGCGGCCGAGCAGCCACCAGTAGTAGCCTTCGACGACCGTCGACAGGTACTCCGTCGACAACAGGAAGCCCATCGCCACCTGCGCACGGGTCGCTCCGCCATTGAGCTGACCCACCCAGGCGGCGACTTCCGAGTCGCCCGCGTTGCGGCCGAGGACGTCCGCGTACAGCGCCCTGACCCAGTCAGCGGAAGTCCCGCCGGCGGCCGCCCAGTACTCGTCAGAGGCGATGAACCCGGAGTCCAGCTGCTCGACGGTCGTGCCAGCGCCCATGGCCCGGAGCCAGGACTGCAGGCCCCCGGCGTCGGGTCCACGACCCAGGTACGCGGCGTAGGCATCGGTGATCAGGTCGGACCGGAACTCCTGCGACGACGTGATCGCGTTGGCGACCGCGATGCGGGGCGTGCCCGTTCTCAGTGCGGCCGTCCAGTTCGTCAGGCCCGTCCAGTCCGGCGGGCGGTCGAAGAGGTCCTCGTACACCGACGTCACGTAGTTGTCCACTGCGTTGGGGTCGGGGAGGGGGACCGCAGCGGCCGATCCTGCCGCGAAGGGGAGCAGCAGGCTGACGACGGCGAGCGCGACGGCCGGGCGAACGATACGCACGTGGTCTCCGGAGGGAACGGGAGGAGCGCGCACGGCGACGCCGCCGTGCCCGACGCCGGAGTCCCGCAGGCCGCTACCGCGGGCACCGCCTCGGAGACCTGACGTGAGCGGAGCGTACAGAGTCGTCGACCGCTCGTCGGCCGCTTCCGCCGCGAGACCGGGGCAATGTCGCCCGGACGGCGCAACCCACGCGCGCGAGCCGGCGCTCAGGTTCCACGGGCCCTGCCGACGCCTGTCGCGCCGAGCGAAGCATCAGCACCTCGTCCCTGCCACTCCGGGCTCTGTCACTAGTCCTCGGACGAGCTCAGGGGCCTTCACACCGCACCTGTCCGAGAAGACCGGGCAGGCTCCCGGCGCGGGCCCGAACCGCGTCTACTGACCTTGGGCGCGCTTGATGACGCCATTCCAGACGTCCGGGAAGTGAGCACTGTCAAGCTGGTCGCCGGATGTCACCAGGATCCACGCGAGGAGCACGGCCGCCACCAATGGGGCCGCCGGGACCGGGGGCACGACGGGGACCGCCCACAAGGGGCCCAGCCCCTCTTGGACCACTGCCACAGGCGCTAGCCAGCGCTTGTTCGATCGGCCGAGTCGATGGAGCCGGTGTGCGCGGGCGGGGACCTGCGCTTTCGGGGCGGCGCCGAGCTGGGCGACGCCCTCGTCAAGAACCGACTGGGCGCCGAACAAGCGCCAGAGCGCCGGCGCGAGCAGACCACCACCCTCGTAGCCGGTCACAAGCTCCCGGGCGACGCGGACGACTCCCTGGCGGTTGCTCCCTACGAGTTGCCCGAGCAGTCGCCTGGCACGCGCCAGGGCGCGGCGCACAAGCCGAGAGATCCGCCCCGACAGCTTGTCGAGGGCCCACTCCGTCGCTTGACCCGCAACCGGCTCGAGCGCCAGCCGAACCGCCTCGGAGAAGGGCAGCAGGTGCGCGAGCGGACCCAAGCCCGCCGCAACCAGAACGCCGCTCGCCCTGCGCGCTGACTCGAAGACGATGCCACGGACCGTGGAGTCGACCTCGAGGCCCACGGAGGACGTCGCGTTCGATTCGTGCAGCGCGTCGTCGTCGGTGCCGCCGCGGAGCAGCTCGAACAGCCCGCCAGCGCCGAATGCGGCCGCCTCGAACACGGGCGGGAATCGGCCGGGCCAGTCGGGCACGTCCCTTATCCGCCGATCCAGGGGCAGGTCCTCAAGAGGTTGTAGCAGCGCCAGCTCGCCGGCCACAGCCGCGTGGAGGAGCGTCAGCGCCGAGCGGCTGGCCTGAACCTCCGCAGCGAGGTCCGTGCGATCCTCCGCCAGCGCATCGAGCGCGGCTTCGAGGTAGAAGGTGGCCGCGAACCAATTCTCACTAGCGTCCTCTGCAAGGCCGAGCGCGTCGGAGACCCGTAGCCCGGCCTCTGGCTCCTCTGGCCGCCGGTCGAGCCGGGCGGCGTCGACCGCGTCGATCACGCCCCGTGCCGCTGCCTCGACCAGAGCCAGCTGCGGGGCCAGAATCTGCGGGAAGGCCACGACCCCAAGTTAAGCAGGACGGCAGGCCTGGACACCGGCCAGGCTCGGGACATCGCAAAGCCGGGCCCGTCGCTGACCTGCCTCACGAGGTCAAGATCAAGCTCGCCCCCGACACCGGCCGACCTGGTCTTGCGCCATGGAGGATCCGGTGACACCGGCACCGGAAGGCATCGAGCCCAGGACCCCCGATCGGCGCCCGCTGCGGCACCCGACGGTCGTTGCACGCTCCCATGACAATGGCCCCGGTCCAGCGTTTCCGCTGGTCACGGGGCCTTCGACTCGGAGCCGCCTGGTCGAACTCTTGACCTTCTCATTACGAGGTAGATCGAGAAGTGCGGGCTGGGTCGGGGGGTGTCGGTCTGTGCAGGTCAGGGCGTCCGAGCGTTCCAGCGGCGCGCACGCTCGCGCACGCGTATTCGCCGTGTGTGACACCCAGGATGGCCCCACCCACCGTCAGCGCCTAGGGACAGCGGCGTTCGGTGCCTCGTTCGTGCGTTGCCGAAGGGAGGCGTCGTGCGGCCATGGGTGCGCTCCCGTACATCGGGAGGTGCCACGGACGCTGGCAAAGGCCAGAGCAGGCGGAGGTCTCGAACGTCCTTGGGACGCGTCGGTCAGGCGGTGTGGCTCTGCGCGTACCACGCCTCGTTGATGCTGCGGCGCGCCGCTACCCTCTGCCGGGTCTGGGCGACGAATCCGACCAGAGCCAGCGCCAGCAGCAGCACGTACCAGCCCCAGCTCGCGTCGACCGCACTGCCGAAGCTGCCCTCCGTCAGATCGGCGGAGTTCAGGGAGCCCACCAGGAGCATCAGGCCGGCGACCACACTGACAGCCCCCGCGAGGGAGCTGGCCGCCGCGAACACGATCATCGGCATGTTCCCGACGACCGACACGATGCCGAAGATCGCGCCGACGGCCACACCCACAAGAACCGCCACCCAGCTCGAGTCGATCCCCAGGGCCACGACCAGACCCGCCCCGATCACGTACCCGAACGCCGCCATGGCGAGGATCACGGCGACCGCGTAGTAGAGGTAGGCGAGCACTGCGAAGATCAGGGCGAAGACCAACCCCGACACCCAGCCGAGCGCCGTGCCGAGGAAGCTCTGGTCGGCGGCCTGAGCGAACAGCCCTGCGCCGAAGGCGAACCCGGCAAAGAACCCCCAGATCGGGAGGACGAGCCGCAGCACGAACTGCCCCGCGAAGAGCATGACGCCGCCAGCGAAGATCGCGAGGATGCCCAACAGGATGTCTGCCATCTCCGCAATGTAGGACTCGACGCCCTCGATCCGTTCAACGACACGGAGAGGCCGTCGCGCCGATGGGTGCTCGTTGATGACGAGCCCCAGCGCCCTTCACCAGGAGATCGGCGTGGCGCACAGCGACCCGAACCCGAACGACCCCCTACGCGACGGGTCGTCGATGGCGGCAAGGCCCGGTGCCGGACCGCGCACGACGACTGCAACCGATTCGCAACGCAGATTCGCCATTTCGCAACGAATTTCGGCTAGGTTCCGTCGATACGACGCCGATATCGGCCGTCGCGGCAGTCATCGGCCACGGAGAGGGGCTGCGTGATGGCGGACACGGTCTCTCCGGCGGTACGCCTGCGCGGCGTGCGCAAGGAGTTCGGCGAGGTCATCGCCGTGGACGGCGTGGACCTCGACGTGCGCGACGGAGAGTTCATGACGCTGCTCGGCCCGTCGGGCTCGGGAAAGACGACGGTCCTGCGGATGATCGCCGGCTTCGAGCTGCCGAGCGGCGGCACCGTCGAGCTCGCCGGGGTCGACGTGACGCGGCGGGCGCCGTTCGAGCGGGACGTGAACACAGTCTTCCAGGACTACGCGCTCTTCCCGCACATGACCGTGCAGGACAACGTCGCGTACGGGCTGCGGGTCAAGAAGGTCGGCCGCAAGGAGCGCAACGCGCGCGCCCTCGAGGCGCTGGAGAGCGTGCAGCTCGGCGGTTACGGAGCCCGCAAGCCCGCGCAGCTCTCGGGCGGGCAGCGGCAGCGCGTCGCGCTCGCCCGCGCGCTGGTGAACCGCCCCCGGGTGCTGCTCCTGGACGAGCCGCTCGGCGCGCTGGACCTCAAGCTGCGCGAGCAGATGCAGGTCGAGCTCAAGGCCATCCAGCGCCAGGTCGGGATCACGTTCCTCTTCGTCACGCACGACCAGGAGGAGGCGTTGACGATGTCCGACCGGATCGCTGTCTTCGCGGGTGGGCGCATCGAGCAGGTCGGGTCGCCGGCCGAGGTCTACGAGAAGCCCGCCACGCCGTTCGTCGCTGGCTTCGTCGGCACCTCGAACCTGATGGACGGCCGGGTCGCCACGCAGGTGCTGGGCCGGGAGGGCACGTGGTCCGTGCGCCCGGAGAAGATCCGGATCGCCCAGGCCGACGCGCAGCCCGGCCCCGGGCAGCACGGCGCGGTCGGCACGGTCCGCGAGGTCGTGTACGTCGGATCGGCGACACGGTTCCTGGTGGACCTGGACGCCGGCGCGACGCTCGTGGCGCTGCAGCAGAACCAGCAGACCTCCTCCATGGACGTCCAGGAGATGCGCGGTGCGCGCGTCCTGCTCGTCTGGAGCAGGGAGCACGAGTTCCAGGTGACGACCGCGGCAGAGTCCCCCCTGCCGTGAGCCTGCGAGAACGAAGGAGACGACGATGAGGCACACACGTCTGCTGACGCTGGCGGCCGCCGGTGCGGTGATCGGGCTGGCCCTGGCCGCGTGCTCGAGCGGCGGTTCGAGCGGCGGCGGATCTGGCAAGGCCACGCCCCCGCCGATGCAGGCCCTGAGCTCGCTCGGTGACGGCGAGGGCGAGGTCAACATCCTCGCGTGGGCCGGCTACGCGGAGGACGGCTCCACCGACCCTACGGTCGACTGGGTCACCCCGTTCGAGACCGCCACAGGCTGCAAGGCGAACGTGCAGGTGGCGGACACGTCCGACAGCATGTTCGAGAAGATGGGCACGGGCGACTTCGACGTCGTCTCGGCCTCCGGCGACTCGTCGCTGCGGATGATCTACGCGGGCAAGGTCGCGCCGGTGAACACGTCCCTGCTGACCAACTACGCGGACGTGCCCGACTTCCAGAAGATGCAGGCCTGGAACTCGGTGGGTGACGTCGCGTACGGGATGCCGCACGGCTGGGGCGCCCAGCTGCTCGGCTACCGCACGGACAAGGCGACCCCGGCGCCCGACTCGTGGAGCGTCGTCTTCGACCCCAAGTCGCCGTACTCCGGGAAGATCACCGACTACGACTCCCCGACCGACGGGATCGCCGCCGCCGCCGTCTACCTGATGTCGACGCAGCCGGACCTCAAGATCACCAACCCGTACGCCCTCGACAAGGCGCAGTTCGACGCGGCCGTGGCGCTGCTCACGGCTCAGCAGCCGCACGTCGCCAGCTACTGGGCCAGCTACGCAGACGCGCAGAAGGCGCTCGAGAACGGCAGCACCGAGGTCGGCTCGACCTGGCAGATCATCATCAACCTCGCCAAGGCCGACAGCTCTCCGGTGGAGTCCGTCCTGCCCAAGGAGGGTGCGACAGGCTGGGCCGACACATGGATGGTCGACGCGAAGTCGCCGCACCCGAACTGCGCGTACCAGTGGATGAACTGGGTGACCAAGCCCGACGTCCAGGCGCAGATCGCGGAGTGGTTCGGCGAGGCCCCGGCCAACGTCAAGGCCTGCGCACTCACCACCGACCCGACGCACTGCGACACGTTCCACGCGCAGGACGAGGGCTACTTCAAGAAGATCTGGTTCTGGTCCACGCCACAGTCCGACTGCCTGGACGGGCGCACGGACGTCAAGTGCATCCCGTACTCGGAGTGGGGCAAGGCGTGGAGCAGCATCAAGAACGGCTGATCTGGGGGCGCGCAGCGTGATCAGCACCACCGAGCGGCCGGCGTCCACCTCGGGTGGGCGCCGGCTCTCGGCCGCCCTCTTCCGCCGACCGCGCCTGCGGCTGGTCGGGCTCCTCGCGCTGCCGACGACCTGGCTCGTCCTCGTCTACCTCTCGGCGCTGCTGGCGCTGCTGGCCACCGCGTTCTTCTCGGTCGACGAGTTCACCAACGAGGTCGTCCGCCACCTCACGCTGCAGAACATCCAGGACGTCCTGGCCGACCCCGCCTACCGGTACGCGACGATCCGGACGGTCGGCATCGCTGCGGCGGTGACCGTGCTCTGCACGCTGCTGGGCTTCCCGATGGCGTTCTTCATGGCCAAGGTGGCCCGGCCGCGCTGGCGCGGGCTGCTGATCGCCCTCGTCGTGACGCCGCTGTGGGCGTCCTACCTGGTGAAGATCTACGCCTGGCAGGCGATGGTCCAGCCCGACACGGGCGTGCTCGCGTGGATGCTGAAGCCGTTGGGGCTGGACGGTCCCGGGTACGGCATCGCGGCGACGATCCTCACACTGACGTACCTGTGGCTGCCGTACATGATCCTGCCGGTCTACGCGGGCCTCGACCGGATGCCCGACAGCCTGATCGACGCGTCCGGCGACCTCGGCGCCCGCCCGGCCCGCACGGTGCGCAGCGTCGTCGTCCCGCTGGTGTACCCGTCGATCGTCGCGGGCTCCGTGTTCACGTTCTCGCTCAGCCTGGGGGACTACATCACCGTGCAGATCGTCGGCGGGCGCACCCAGATGCTCGGCAACATCGTCTACCAGAACTACACCAGCAGCCTGCCGTTCGCGGCCGCGATCGCCCTGATCCCCGTCGTGATCATGGTGATCTACCTGCTGCTGGTGCGCCGCACCGGGGCGTTGGACAACCTGTGAGGAACTCGCGCCGCGCGCGCTGGACCTTCGGCCTGCTGATGACGTTCGGTCTGGCGTTCATCTACGTGCCCCTGGGCGTCATCGTCATCAACTCGTTCAACGCCAGCACCGTGTTCGCCTGGCCGCCGAAGTCGTTCACGACGCACTGGTGGTCGCTCACGTTCGGCAACAAGAGCGTCCGGTCGGCCGTCCTCACGTCGATCGAGGTCGGGATCGTCGCCACGTCCGTCGCGCTGGTGCTCGGCATGCTCCTCGCGTTCGCCCTCGGCCGGTACACCTTCTTCGGCCGGCACACGGTGTCCCTGCTCGTCGTGCTGCCGATCGCCCTGCCGGGCATCGTCACGGCGCTCGCCTTCCGCACCGGCTTCCGCACGTTCCTCAGCCTCGAGCTGTCCTTCTGGACCGTCGTGATCGCGCACGCGACGTTCTGCATCGTGGTCGTCTACAACAACGTCCTGGCGCGACTGCGGCGGATGGGCACCACCGCCGAGGAGGCGTCGATGGACCTCGGGGCCGACACGTTCACGACCTTCCGGCTGGTGACCTTCCCGCTCCTGCGCGGCGCGCTGGTCGCGGGGGCGCTCCTGGCGTTCGGCCTGTCGTTCGACGAGATCGTCGTCACCCTGTTCACGGCCCCACCGGGCGTCACGACGCTGCCCATCTGGATCTTCCAGAACCTCTCGCGCCCGAACCAGGGGCCCGTGGTCAACGTGGTGGCGGCCGTGCTGGTGCTCGCGTCGATCATCCCGATCTACCTGAGCCAGAAGGTCGCGGGAGAGTCCGCCTCCGGGGGCCGGATCTGAGGCGGCCCCAGCCGGACGCGCGCCGACGCGGCGGGATGGGACCGACCGTGTTCTTCGATCAGCCGCGCAAGCCCGCGAGCAGCGCGCCCAGCACCAGGCCCGTCCCAGCGAGCCAGAGCAACGTGGGCAGCCGGTAGGCGAAGCGTCGTCTCACGTCCTGATCACCTCCCCGTCACGCACGACGACGTCGACCGCCTCCAGGGGTCGGGTCGCCGGTCCCTGCACGACCGCCCCCGTCGTGGCGTCGAACGCGCTGCCGTGGCACGGGCAGTGGATCTCGCCGCCTCGCACATCCCGCACGAGGCAGCCCATGTGCGTGCAGACGGCCGTGAACGCGTGCACCGTCGGGCCGGCGCGCGCGATCACGACCTTCTGGTCGGTGACCACCAGACCGCCTCCGTCCGGGACGTCGGACAGCGCGGCCAGCGGCGCGTCCCCGGAGCCGGTGCTCGAGCGGGCGTGGTCCTGGGGCGCGGCCGGGTACGCGACAGGTCCGGTGCCGGGCGGTGGTGCGAGAGCGTGATACCCGACGAAGCCGACGACTCCGGCGGCGACGACGACGCCCGTGCCCTCCAGCACCGCACGCCGACCGGGTCCGTCCACGGCCGTCCCCCTCTCAGACCAGCGCGTACCCGGAGCGTGTGAAGAACCACAGCGCCGAGGTGAACCACACGACGAGGATCAGGGCCACGAGCAGTCCGCCCAGCAGCGGGACCGTGCCCCGGGGCAGCGAGGGCAGCCGCAGAGCGAGCATCTTCGCGGCGAAGACCCCGTAGAGCGCGCAGCCCGCGACCGAGTGGACGACGGTGCGGGCGTCGGCCGTGGCGAACCCCAGGGACCACACGCAGTGGAACATCACGGGCAGCGTGAGGAGGAAGGCTGCGGTGCCCGTCCAGCGGTGCACGGGCGTGGGCCACGTCGCGGAGGCGGCCACCCCCGGCAGGCGCCCCCACATGGCCAGTGCGCTGACCACCTGGACCACGACCAGGAGAGCGGCCGCGGACGACAGCCACGCCTTCATCTGCAGCATTCCGCTGAAGCCCAGCGTCGTCAGCGCGGCACCGTCCCCGGGGTGGACCCGTGCGTAGGCGGCGAGCCCCGCGGCCACCGCGAGGCCCAGGGCGCCGATGGCCGCGAGCGCCCACTGCCGCGCCGGGGTCTCACTCTCGTCCGCACCGACAGCCTGAGCCACGACGCCTCCTGACGTTCGTCCGTCCAGGTATGCACCCCAACCGTGCCCGGGCGCAAGGCACGGCGCACCCTCAGGTTCGGGGGGCGGTCACTCATAGTCCGCGCGACGCAGCCACCGCATCGCAGCCGAGCCCCAGATCGGTGGGAGGTTGAAGGTCACGAGCCGGTAGGTGAGGGGGTGGAGATGGCGATCGCGCTGGGGACGCCGACGGCATGCAGGTTCCCGAGAGATGCCGTCGCAACGACACGGCGGACCACCGACCGTTGAGGCTGCTGCCAGCGGCGCTTACTCGCTGTCGACTGCTGGAAACGACCCCGTCGCCAGGGGGTTCACTTTTCAGGCGTCGTTGAGACTCGCGTCAACCATCGGCATCTCGACGCCTTCGGTGGGTGTGATGCAGGCGTGCAGGGTCCCCTCTCCGCAGCGGTCATCGCCTCAGTCAAGGTGTCCGGAGAAGCGGGTCAGGCTCACGCCCAAGCCGGCGGACCTCGAATTGACCACTCTGCTCTAGCTGGCCCACGCGCTGCGTTGGCGGCGTCGGTAAAGGCGCAGTCCGGCGAGCAACCACACGCAGCTCGGGTCACGACGTAGCCGAACAGCGACGACGGCACGCCCGCACTGGCACCCCATTGGCTACCAGTGCGCCTCGGCACGCAAATCAGCCGCGCAAGACTGGGGCCGCAAACAGCGTATTCGCTGATCGCGGGCACTTTTTCGGAGCCGCTTTGGGGAGGCGAACTCCAGACCTTCTCATTACGAGGTACATCGAGAGGTGTGGTCGAGGTCGAGTGGCGTCGATCTGCGCAGGTCAGGGCGTCGACGTCGTCCACGTTCGTACCCAGTCGTGCGCGCCGATTTGCGGCAGATGGCACCCACGATGGCCGCGCCTGCTTCACGTTGTGAGCACGTTGCTACATCCGCGGGTCCGGTGTTCGGGAAAGCGTCAAGCTCCCTGCGTGGGTTGCCGCCTATGGCCGTCTTCTCCCCCGACCTACTTGACGGCGCCCGAGGTGATCCCGGAGATGATCTTGCGCTGGGCGATGATGAAGGTGAGCAGGAGCGGCAGGCTCATGAGGATCACGTAGGCGAAGATCAGGTGCCAGTTGTTGAGGTACAGGCCGGCCGATGCGACGTTGTAGAGGTTGAGCGGGAGTGTCTGCACGCGTCCGCCGATGACGAAGAACGCGTAGAAGATGTCGTTCCAGATGTACAGGCAGATCAGGATCGTTGCGGTGCTCAGGACGGGAACGAGCAGCGGCAGGATCACCTTGAGGAAGACGCGCAACGGTCCGGCGCCGTCGACCCGGGCAGCTTCTTCGAGCTCGTGCGGAATCGTGCGGACGAAGCCGGTGACGAAGAAGATGACTGTCGAGAGGTACATGCCGACGTAGACGCCGACCATACCGACGATAGAGCCGGCGAGGTGGAGCTGGCGCAGCAGCAGCACGATCATCACGACGGCCGGGGGGAGCACGATCCCGGAGATCGCCAGGGCGTAGAAGACGGCGACGACGCGTGACGTGCGCCGGGCCAGGATCCAGGCCGCGGCTGAGCCGAATATCAGGACGATGAAGACCGCGGGCACCATGATGACCAGCGAACCGAGGAACGCGGTGGGGACGTGCCCGTCGTGCCAGACCTGGGCCAGGTTCTGCCAGAGCTGCCAGTGCTGCGGCAGGGCGAGGTTCGGGTTGAGCGCCTCGGCCTGCGTCTTGCCGGCGGTGACGACGATGATCCACAGTGGCATGCCCACCAGCAGCACGACCGCGAGGATGACGACGAACGGCTGCAGTCGCGCCCAGGGGCCACGACGTCCCCCGAGGGAGCGGTTGGTCGGGCGGGTGGCGGCGGTGGTGCTCACAGGACGTCCTCTCGGCGGCGCAGCATCGTGATGAGCGGGATGGCCAGCGCGATCACGGCCAGGAAGAGCACAAGGCTCATGGTCGTGGCCTGGGCGAACAAGCCCTGGCCGAAGGTGCGAAAGATGAAGATGTTCAGAAGCTCGGTGGAGCGGGCCGGGCCACCGGCCGTGGTGGCCTGGACGATGTCGAACCCGTTCATCGATCCCAGCAGTGCGGTGGCGACGTTGAAGGTCACGGCCGGCGCTAGCAGGGGGAACCGGATCTTCCAGAACGTCATCCACGGGCCGGCCCCGTCGAGGCGGCTCGCCTCCAGGACGTCTTCACTGATGGTCTTCAGTCCGGCCAGGTAGATGAGCATCGACAAGCCCATCCACTTCCAGGCATGGATGGTGGCGACGACCAGGATCGTCCAGGTCGTGCTGCCCAGCCAGGGGATCGTGACGTCGTGGCCGAGCAGGGTGGTCAGTATGCCGTTCAATGCGCCGGTGGGCTTGAGGATCGCCTGGAACACGTAGCCGACCGCCAGGGCGGACATGACCACGGGGATGAAGAACATGACACGAGCGAACCTATTCACGCGGGTGTCGGCCTCGAGGAGCAGGGCCAGTAGGAGCCCGAACAGATTCTGGAGGAGGGCGACCAGCACCGCATAGGTCAACGTGACCTTCAGGGCACGCACGATGTCGCCCGTCTCGAACAGGCGCGTGAAGTTCTCGACGCCGACGAAGTTGATCTCGGACTTGAAGCTGGACCAGTTCGTGAACGCGTAGACGAAGTTGAAGATGGTGGGCAAGAAGAAGAACACACCCAGGAACAGGAACGCCGGTGCGGCGAAGGCCCAGGGGTGGGTGCCTGCCCGCCGGGTCTTGTTGGCTCGGTCGGGCCGACCGTGTCTGGACCGGGAGGCGGGCGTGCCGACCTCGTTCTGGGCCAGTGTGGGGGTGCTCATCGGATGCTCCTCGTGGTGCGCCGGGGCCGCCTCGCCGCGTGGCGGGCGGCCCCGGCAGTCGATGCTAGAAGCCGGCGACGCCCTGCGCGGAGGCGAGCTGGGCGAACTGGTCCTGCGTCTGCTGAGCGACCTGTTCCGGGGTGAGGCTGCCCTGGATCATGTCTCCGAGCCGCAGGTACAGGTCGGGGTTGGCCACGGCCAGGGCCTGCATCGAGCCGGCGGACGTGCTCAGGGACTTGGCGACCGCCAGGAGTGCGTCCGGGACGGTGGACGGGGTCGGCACGCTCGGCTGGAGCGAGACGGTGTTCAGCGTGTTCACGAAGTCGGCGTAGCCGTCACCGAGCCAGAAGCTCAGAAGCTGCCGGGAGGCGGCCTCACGCTTGGCGTCGCCCGTCTTGAACGCGACCAGGGCGTTGGACTGGTCGGGGATGTAGGTCCCGACGTTGCCGTCCGTCGAGATCGGGAAGAAGCCGATCTTCTGGTTCAGCTCGTCCGTCTTGGCCAGCGACTGCAGCTGGCTGAAGTAGGAGTTGACCTGCATGACCATGCCGGCGTCACCGGCGAGCAGCGCCTTGCCCTGGTCCTCGAACGTCGCGGTCTTGATGTCGGAGTTGAACAGGCCATCGTCGATCATCTTCTTGTACCCGGTGATCGCGTCGATGATCGGCGCGTCCGTGAACTTGGTCGTGTTGGCGTTCACCTTGTCCCACAGGCCGCCCTGGGCGGCCTCGGCGAGCGGCGCCTGAACCCACCACTGCGTCGCCCACGGCGCACCGGCGTTGCCGCCCATCTCGAAGAACGGGGTCACACCGGCGGTCTTGAGTGTCTGCGCGTCCTGGAGAAGTCCGGTCCAGTTGGTCGGCGTCGAGGTGATCCCCGCCTTCGCAAGGACCTCCTTGTTGTAGTAGACGCCGATCACCGCGGGCGTGCTGATCAGTGCCGCGTAGCGGGTCTTGTCGAAGATGCCCGTGAGGTCCTTCAACGCCGGCTCCATCTTGTCGAGCCACGGCGCGCCATCGAGGGGCTGCAGGTTCGTCTTGGCGTTGATGGCCGCGAGCTGGGAGGCGGTCGGCTGCCAGAACGCGAGGTCGGGCTTGTCACCCGTGGCGACCTTCGTCTGGACGCTCTGCTCGTAGGGGTCGGTGATGGTCACGACGTTGACGGTCGCGCCGGTCTTCTTCTCGAATGCGCTGACCACGGACTTCGGCACGGTGTTCGAGTTCTGCGCCGCCCAGATGGTCAGCTTGACGCCGGACAGCGACGCGTCCTGCGCCGGCCATGCCGCGGCGGTCGCCGACCCGCCGCTGTCGCTGGACCCAGAGCTGGGGTCGGAGCAGGCCGCGGTCAGGAGTCCGATCGCCAGCACGCCTGCGACGAGGGCGGGGTATCGCATCTTCATGGGTATCTCCTCAAGGAGTGACCGGCTTCGGTGCCGGTGACGGTGGAGGGAGGCCTGTCGGTTGTCAGGCCGTGTGAGCTGGGGTGATGCGCAAGATGCGGGCCTGGGGCTCGCTGGTGGAGGTCTCGACGCGGACGGTGCCGTCGTGGAGTCGGGTGAGGGACCAATCGGCCCCTGGTCTCGGTAGCGCGCTGCTGTCCGGGAAGACGACGCTCACGGCGCCGGCCGGCACGTCCAGCACGATCGACTGTTGAGCGCCGCCGCGGAACCACACGGTCACGAGGGTGCTGGCTTCGCACTTGAGGCCGCTGGCTACCCAGGGGTCATCCCAGCGAGGTAGGCCCAGGGGCCAGACAGGAACGGACCGTTCGACGTGGGAGCGTTCGCGTTGCGCAATGTCGACACCGGCGCGGACCAACGCGAGCTGGTCGGGGTTCATGGCGTCGAGGTGGCCCGAGAGGTACAAACGCCCGGACAGACCTGTGCACAAGGTGAAGATGATCTCCTCGTCGCTCATCTCGGGCTGCGGGTAGGCCCAGTTGGCGGCCTGCTCCGGGGAGATCGACATGAGCGCGCCGCTGGCGATGGGTGGGTACAACAGCGGGTTCTGCTGGTCCGAGGTCGACTGCAGGTCGGTGCGGGACAGCATCGCGAAGTCGGAGCGCATGCCACCCGAAGCGCAGTTCTCGATCAGTACCTCGGGATGGCGCGAACGCACCCCGTCGAGCCAGGCCAGGTGCGCCCGGTTGTGCTGCAACAGCCCGTCGCCCGCGCTGTCTGCGGCATGGTCGGTACCCGAGCCGGGGATGACGTTGTAGTCGAGCTTGAAGTAGCCGATGCCGAACTCGTCGACCAGGCGGTCGACGACCGCGTCGAGGCGCTTGATCGAGGCCTCATGGCGTAGGTCCAGGAAGTAGCGGTCGTGCTCGACCACCCGTCGTCCGGCACGCAGCAGGAACGCCTCGTCCGGCAGCTCGTTGGAGACGGGGCTGCGGACACCGACGACCTCCGGCTCGAGCCACAGTCCAGGGACCATGCCACGCTCGCGGATGTGGTCGACCACCACGGCGAGGCCACCCCCCGGGAAGCGGTTCACGGACGGCTCCCAAGCACCCACGAAATCCCACCAGTCGCCTGAGTCGTCGTACCAGCCGGCGTCGATGCAGAACACCTCGGCTCCGGCGGCGGCGGCGGCGTCGACCAACGGCAGGAGCTTGTCGGTCGTGGGGTCACCCATGAGCGTGTTCATGTAGTCGTTGAAGACCACCCACGCACCGGCCCCGGATGGACCCCGCAGGGCGCGGCGGTGGTCGGTCAGGGCGGCGATGGCGCCCTGCCAACCTGTGCTCGCCGAGACCACAGAGACAGGCACGGTCTCGAACTCCTCACCCGGAGCGAGCGCGTGCTGCCAGGCGTGGTCGGTGTCGTTCGGGCCCAACAGGACCACGGCCAGAACTGGCGTTCCGGCGGTGTCGAGTCGCGCACCGATCTCGACGCGCCAGGCCCCGTTGTGCTCGACCTGCCAGGCCAGGGCCGTCCCGTCCTCCTGCTCGGCCAGGACCCCCGCAGGCATCCGCGAGCCGGAGGACCACGTGCTCGCGCTGGAGATGATGCGGGCCCCTCGTCCGTCCTGGTGCTGGTGAGCCGCCAGGTCGAGGCGGACCAGGCCGTCGTTGCCGTCGAGACGGCTCCGCGTCCACCGGCTCTCGCCGAGCCAGTCGCTGTAACCCTCGATCGAGACGACCTCGTCGGCGCCGAAGCGCCCGGCCGGGGCGGAGACGGCGAGGGACGACACCGCCTGCAGCACCAGCGCAGCGGTTCCGTCGTTGCGGACGATCGTGCGTGCCCGCACCGTGTGAGCCTCGACCTGCAGGACGACTCGCACGCGCAGTCCGGTCACCGCGTCGGACTGGACGACGACCACCTCGCGACCGATGCTGCCAAGCCCGTCGAGCATCTCGACGACACGCAGCGAGGCACCGATCGTCGTGGCCGTGTGGCGGATGTTCCCGCTATGACGTCCGTAGCCCACGGCGAGGATCTCCACCAACGGCTGCACCGCGCGCTGGATCAGGGCGTTGTCGCCCTCGGTGGCTCGGTCCCCGCCGACGAGGGCCGCCGCCGACCCGGGGCGGCACACCAGGTGCATCCCGTCAGGACCGTCCCACAGCGTCAGGATCTGCTCCTGCGCTGCGCCTGCGTCGGTCATCGTCGACCCCATCGTCTCGCCCGTCGTCGGTCGAGACCTATGAAAGCGGTGATCAAAGAAAATGGCAAGGCCCCGCGCCAAACGTTACGAACTGCTGTGATATCGCTATCAAATCGTGACCTGTCGTCGCATGGAGACCCCGCGCGCGCGACTGCCGCGGGGCGCGTCGAACCTCACGGCGACCGCCGTGGCGGCACGAACGAGAGATCAGGCGTCGACCTGACCGGCGCGGTGCACAGCCGGGATCCGGTCCGGTCGCGGTGCCAGACCCGACGACCGTCGGACGATCAGGTCCGGGATGATCCGTGAGGTGATCGCCTGATCGCCGCCCGAACGAGCCCGCTCGAGCAGGTGGAACGCGCGCCGGCCAAGCTCGACGAAGTCCTGGCGCACTGTGGTCAGCGCGGGTGACCAGAGCTGCCCCAGTGGGTGGTCGTCGAACCCGATGACGCTGAGGTCATCGGGCACTCGCCGCCCCATATCCTGCGCGGCGCGGATCAGACCCATGGCGAGCTCATCATTGCCGCACAGCACGGCGGTGACGCCGCGGTCGGCGAGCAAGGTCGTCCCGATCTCGTAGCCCGACATCGGGTCCCAGTCCGCCTGGACCACGGGAGGGACCGGAGCGCCGGCCTCGAGCAGCGCATCTCGCCAACCGCGCAGTCGCGAGCTCTCTTTGCCTGCGGACGGGATCGCGACGTGATGAACCGTCGCGTGCCCCAGCTCGAGCAAGTACTGGGTCGCGCGACGGGCTCCGAGCGAGTCGTCCATGTACGCGTGGGCGATGGTGCCCTCGCTCCGCCCGCCCGCGGCCACCGCGACCACGGGCATCCAGGACGGGATGGCGGCAAGCGTGGCGACACCCGGAGGGTCGTACTCCAGCACGATCGCGCCCGAGAGGGGCTGACTCAGGGCGAGGTCGACCGCTTGCTTCACCGATGCCGCCTCGTCGGTCTCGACCACGGAGATGACGACCATGAGTCCCTCGGCGCGCGCAGCCTCCTCGATCCCCTGGATGGTGGTCGCGTAACCGAAGCGAGTCGTGTTCCCGGCGAAGACGGCCAACATCGGCTGCCGACCACCCGCGAGCGCGCGAGCAGCACCGTTCGGGCGAAACCCAAGCTCCTCGATCGCCGCCTGAACCCGCGCGTGACGCTCAGGACTGACCTTGGTGGCACCGGTCAGAACACGCGACACTGTCGGGACCGAGACGCCCGCCACGCGTGCCACATCAGAGATCGTCGGCTGGCGGGCGGAATAGGGGTCGACCACGTTCCTACCGTACGGGAGCGATCCCGATGACCTTCTCACCTCGCGGTAGATCAAGGGGTGCGGGTACCGACGGGTGGCGTCTGTCTACGCAGGTCAGGGCGCCCAGGTGTTCCGGCGGCGTACACGCTCGTGCACGCGGATTCTCGGCGTTTGGCACCCAGGATGGCCCCAACCCCGCGTCCAGCGCGCGCGAGGTCGGAGGCCGCGCATCGGCTACGCGTCACGATGCTTGAGGAGCAAAAGGGTGGCAGCGATGATCGTGCCGGCGAGCACGGCGAGCCAGCCGAACTCGATCCATTGCATCGCCCAGTAGCGGCTGCCGGGTTGGTAGCTGGTCCATTGGGTGTAGCCATGGTGGAGGAGATAGGTGATCGGGTCGTCGCTGATGGCGCCTGGGGAGACTGACTGGCTTCCTGTGTCGATCTGCTGCAATCCGGCCGCTCGCAGGACGGAGTCAAGGTCGGCCGTGCCGACGTGGGCGCCGGCCTTCTCCCACCACTGGGAAACGGTCTGGGATCCGGCAACGTAGTCCAGACTGCTGGTCTTGACCGGCGTGAGGTACTGCCAGCGCACTCTCGAGGCGGCGAAGGCGACTCCAAAGGTCGCTATGACGGCGGTGCCGAGGGCTGGCAGCGCCCGTCGCAGCAGGAGCCCGGCCAGCAGGCCGACGGCGTAGGCGAGCAGGGCCCAGCCGATGACTGCGACTCCCGTCCAGGGTATCGCCGCGAGTCGAGGGGCCACGTCCGCGGACCACAGCGGTTGGTCGTGCCAGCTGATGAGAGCTCCGAGGCCTCCGGCGAGTGAGGCGACGACGACCGCGCCGCTGGTGATCATGGCGTAGGCCCAGCGGGTTCGGCCGACGCCTTGGGTCCAGGTGTAGCGGAATGTGCCGCTCTCGAGCTCGCGGCCGAGCAGTGGTGCGCCGGTGAACGCCCCGATGAGCAGGGGCGCGAACAGGAACAGGGCGCTCAGGATGGCTGGATTGGAGTTGGCGTTGCTGAAGTTGTTCCAGGCAAAGGCGCAGACCTGGGAATGCGCCGGGGTGCAGGCCTGGACGGTGTGCCAGGCCGATCGGCTCCGGAATCCGGTGACGACTAGGTAGACCGTTACGCCTGCGAGCACGGCGAGCGTTGCGGTCAGGGTGCCGCGGTGCCGGCGCCACACCACCCAGCCGAGCCGATGCCAGGGCAGCGGCTTGGGGGTGACGGACGGGACCGCGGCGAGGGTGATGGTGCTCATCGGATCGACTCCATCACGCTGGATTGCGGGGCTTGGCTGCCTTCGCGGAGGTAGGCCATGGCGAGCTCTTCGAGTGTCACAGGACGCGACTCGAAGTCGGCCGTGGCCGGGGGGGCGCCGTGGATGGTGCGGGCGAGCACGTGCTGCTGGGCGCCCGCGCCGGCTGCCTGGATGGTCTGCCAGCCCGGCCCGGGTGTGTGGGCGGTAGGGCCTGTGAGCAGGCGGTGGCTGCCAAGGAGATCATCGACGGCGCCGTCTATGCGTACCTGTCCGTGCGAGATCAGCACGAGACGGTCGGTGACCCGTTCGAGCTCGGCAAGGACGTGTGAGGAGAGCAGAACCGAGACTCCGTCGTCGGCCATTGCCGTCATGACGGTGGCCATGAAGTCGTGACGCGCGAGAGGGTCGAGGGCGGCGGTGGGCTCGTCGAGCACCAGCAGGCGCGGGCGCCTGGCCAGCGCCAGAGTCAGGGCGAGCTGGGCTCGTTGGCCACCGGAGAGCTTTCCGGTCTGACGGCCCGGCGCGATGTCCAGGTCGCGCAGCCGGCGAGATGCATAGGTCTCGTCGAACCCTTGGTTCAGGTTGCGGGTCAGGTGGATCATGTCCTGGGCCGAGAGGTTCCGGTAGAGCGGTGTGTCCTGTGCGACGAACGCAACGCCGTCGAGCGCGGCCTGCGAGCCGGCGCGCAACCCGCCAAGAACAGTGACGTCGCCGCTGCTCGGGGTGGCAAGTCCGACGATCAGGTTGAGCAGCGTGCTCTTGCCCGCGCCGTTCGGGCCGACGAGCGCGACGAGCTGCCCCCCGGGGATCTGCAACGTGCACTCGGACAGTGCAGTGACGCCGCGGTATCGCTTGGTGAGCTCGTGCGTCTCGATGATGTTCACGCGGCCCCTCCTTCCGCTCGGCGTGCGTCCCGGTCGCCCGTGTCGACGGCACCGCGACGTTCAGCGAAATCCCGCAGCGCGCTCGAGAAGAGGGCCACGATGCCGTCCTGATCGAGACCGGACTCGGTCGCATCCGCGAACCACGACGTCAAAGACGCTCGTAGCCCGGTCAGGCCGGCGAGGTCGACCCGCCGGATGTCGGCCCGGATGAAGGTTCCTTGTCCAGGCCGCCCCGTGGTCAGCCCTTTTCCCTCCAGGTCCCGGTAGGCCTTCAGAACGGTGTTGGGATTGATCGCCAGATCCGCGACGACCTCGCGGACCTTCGGCAACTGGTCACCGGCCTTGAGATAACCCAGTCGCAGCGACTGCTCGACCTGCTGGACCAGTTGCAGGTACGTCGGGATCCCCGAACCAGGGTCGAGGGCGAACGCGATCGGCGAGGCCCGATCCTCGGTCCCACCTACCCATTTATCTATGACCATAGTGAAAGGGTATAGCCGCATCGCGCTGGCGGCAAGGCCCCGACGCCCATCGGGCGAACGGCTGACGTAGCTGGCTAACGCCCGAGCAACCGGTGCCGGGCGATTTCGAGTCCAAGCTCGTGGCGCGGATGATGAAGCTGGCCGAGCAGCCGTCCGCGGTGGGGGTATCGGAGGATCCATGGGCCGTTGGCCGCCGAGGGGTGGGCGGTGAACAAGAAGCGTGTCGAGCGGCTGTGGCGTCAGGAGGGCCTGCAGGTGCCCCCACGGCGCGTGAAAGCCAGCGGCGGTAAGGGCGTCGGGCAGGACGCGAACAGCGCCTGGGGGCCGCCGCACAGATCGTTTCCAGTGACAGGTCGGGGGTTGGGAAGATGGCCGGATGACAGATCACAGCACCCTCGTACTACCGCCCCTCTACGAGTCGCTGACCTGGCTCACCCCTCTCTCCGAGGAACGGTCCGCGCGACTCGTGAGATTTCTGTCTGAACCGGAGCCCGCTGAGGTTCTCGACATGGGGTGCGGGTGGGGCGAACTCCTACTTCGGGTCTTGACGGCGGCACCGCAGGCGCAGGGCCGCGGCGTCGACAGCGCAGCGGCCTCGATCGCCCGCGCGACGGAGCAGGCGGCGGTTCGTGGGCTAGCCGATAGAGCGACCTTCGAGGCGATGCCGGGGATGGAACTCGAGAGCGACCCCGCGGACGCAGTTATTTGCATTGGAGCGAGCCAGATCTGGGGGCCGCCGGTAGAAGACGAGCAGCCGGTCGACTACGCCGCAGCTCTGCGTGCCCTCCGAGGTCTGGTGGGCCCCGGGGGTCGGCTGGTCTACGGCGAGGCGATCTGGTCGAAACCCCCTCATCCGGCCGCGACGGCACCCTTGGCTGGTCGTGATGATGAGTACTTGACGGCAGGTGCTCTGATAGAGCAAACCCGCGCCGCTGGATTTGAGGTAGTGGACTGCGATCAGGCAGACCTCCAGGAGTGGGACGTCTTCGAGGCTGGTTTTCGCGCCAGATACACCCGCTGGATAGAACTGAATGGAGCGGATCATCCCGCCGCGGCCGAAGTGCGTGGGCGACACGAGCGTCAGCGCACCGCCTACGAAGACGGCTACCGGGGCGTCCTCGGAATGGCGTACCTCTGCCTACGGGGGTAGAAGGAAAGTCAACTCGCTTCCCGCCAGCCTCGAGGAAGCCATCGCCTCCTCCCGGGCGTGTCGTGCAGAGCCGCCCGCCAGGTCGCAACCGACCGAATATGGCTCGTTGTGGACATCCGACCACGGAGGTCGGCGAACAGCCGCGTGTCCTCAACGCCGGAACTTGGCCCGTCACGTTGGTGCCAGTCGGGTGATCGGGGCGGCGCCGATGGCGGAGTGGTTGCGTTCAGTGTTGTAGGTCGTGAGCCATTTTCAGGGGGCCGGTTACCCCCAGGCTGGAAGGGCGGCCGCCCATCGGTGATCGGCTGGCAGCCCGACGCGGTCCTCGAGCGCGTAGTCGCGGAACCTCGGCGGCAGCAGCACAGGAGCGTCGAACGCAGACTCAAGCAGCAGGTCCCAGCGGTTCTCGTAACGCTCGAACGTGGAAAGGGCCGAGCGCGCCCGGTCCGGTCCGACGTTTCGCTTCCCAGGTGCGATGCCCGGCTCGGTCAGCCAGTGCATGTGCTCTATCCATGCCGCTGCCGCAATGTGGTCACGCGGCGCGACGAAACACCTCACGGGGCCGGTCGGCTGGGCGTCGATCGCGACGAAGACGAACCACTCCCGCGAGTTGCGGGCGCGTGTCTGCTCCTTGAGCCCGAGTGGCCAGGACAAGTTCTGCCCAGAGCCACGCGCACTCTTGACCTGTACCTCGATCATCGCCCGGTTGCCCTGCGTCTGCACTGCAAGGATGTCGGTTCGCTCCAAGCCATCGCGGGTCAACGCCGGCGCCCAGCCATGGCGCGCCAGCATCGACGCGACGTAGTGCTCACCAATCGTCCCGGTCATCTTCGTATCCGCTGGCACGGTCAGCATTGAACACCCCACCGTGCGCCGGAACGGCCTTCAACATCGAGTCGGGGCAGGTGTCTTCGCTGGACCTCCGAGCGGCGTGTCTCCCTGATGGTCACGGTCGTGGCGCTCCTGATGATGGTGACCAATCGAGCATCACGCCGATGATGCGATCAGTGCGCTTCGACACTCTGGCCCCGACGGCGCTAAGCCCTGGTTCTGCGGCGTTGACCGCGCCGCGTCCGTTCGAGGACGACGCCAACCCGGCGGTTGGCGACCGCCGCCCGCGCCGTGCGGTTGTTCGCGGAGGCCGTGCTCATTGACGGGAGCCTGGCCCAGCTGTCGGCCGTCGGGGACGAAGCTGCGTAGGGCCTTGGCCATGGCGCGGGCCGGTAGTGTGCGCGTCGTGGAGCTGGTGCGCGAGCTGGTCGAGTCGGTCGTCGCGGAACGGCTGAGCTGACCTGTGAGCGTCACCTATCCCGAAGTGGGAGCGACCGCCACGGAGCTGCCGGCCGGGTATCACCACCTGCGCGCGTCCACGACGGTCGGGACCGGTCGCGAGCTCTTCGAGCAGCGCGCCGAGACGGTCCTGACCTGGGGCATCCAGCGCGGTGCAGGCCTGGAGGTCGTCCCGGGGCATCGGGTTCGCGTCGGTGAGGACCACCGCATCGGGATCCGTCTCGGACCCGTGCGGGTCTGGGCGCCGTGCCGGATCGTGTACGTCGTCGACGAGCCCGACCGGAAGGGCTTCGCGTACGGGACCCTGCCCGGACATCCCGAGTGTGGGGAGGAAAGCTTCATCGTCGCGCTTCGAGAGGACGGGACCGTCGAGTTCGAGCTCGTCGCGTTCTCCCGCCCCGCCAGCCGCCTGGCTCGTATCGGTGGGCCGGTCACTGCGGCGATCCAGCGTCGGACCACGGTGCGCTACCTCCACGCGGCCCACCCATAGCGGCGCCACAAGCACCCGCTCGTCACGCCAAAGGCGGGTCCACGTCGGCGCGGGCGGCGCTTCGACGACCTTCTCACCTTGCATGAGATGTCATGCCAGTCCCCGGCAGGCGATCGCGAGCGTCTCTGCAGGTCAGGCGGCTGCGCGCTACTCACGAGGGGACTCACGAGCCCTTCAAACGCTCCATCGTGGCTACCACTTGGCACCCAGATTGGCACCCGACGGTCGTTGCGGCCGGCCACGCCTAAGGCCCCGGACTAGCGTTTCCGCTGATCAGGGGCCGTTCGAGGGTGAGCCGCCTTGGAGAATCGAACTCCAGACCTTCTCATTACGAGGTAGATCCGGGGGTACGGGTGAGGTTGGGCGACGTCGATCTCTGCAGGTCAGGGCGCCCAGCTGTTCCAGCGGCGTCCACGCTCGTCCACGCCAACTCGCTGCGGTTGGCACCCAGGGTGGCCCCCGACCTTGACGCGCAACTGTCCGGACAACCGGGTCAGGCTCCGTCTGCGCGAGATGCCGGTCCGGGCACGGTACGGCTCCATCTCGCGCGCACCGGATTAGTGCGAGAACTGACCAGTTGCCCGGCCGGGCTGATCCCCAGCCTGCACTAGGACGGTGAGCGGCAATCTGCGAGACACGCCCCACACCGAAGAGCGCGGGCCTCTAACAGGGTCGTCGCGAAGTCATCTTCCGTGCGAGGCGATAGTCGGCAGCGCGCAGGGGAATTCCTGACTCTGGCCTGATACTCCTTCGTCGTCATGACGTGGCCGTCCACCCAGAACGATCCGGTCGGCAGGGACGTCATCTCCGCGATCTGAGCGGCGTTCTGTACCGCCGTTCCATACGTGTTGCCTTGGGTGTTGATGGTCGCGCTGAACCAAGTCCATCCTGCGTAGCTGCCGTCGACGGAGGTCCAGTCCGCCGAGCCCAGAACGATCCCGGAACTGGCTTCACCAGTGAAGCCCGACGCTTTCCACGGTGGATCGGACGGCACATCGGCCGCCATCCGGTCTACCTCGGCCGACTCCACAGGTTCGTCGGGACAGTTCGGCACAAGGATCGACACGACGCCATCGTCGATACGCACACCGAGCGGTGGAGCGTCAGGTTCTATCTCGCACGAGGAAGCCAGCAGCGCGACAGCCAATACGATGACGAGATTGGGCAGTCGCCCTTTTAACACTTGACATACCCGCCGGCGCACAAATTGGCCCGCTGTTCAAACCTCATTTTTTTCGGATCCCCATTCGCTTGACGCCGGCTACGGCTGGCGCTGCACTCAGCGCACCGAGCGATACCGCCACAACGGCCACACAAGCGACCGCCGACCATGCTGCCCGTCTAACCGCCCGATAACGCCCACCACGCATCACGGCCACCGATCGCGCACCCCTACACCACGGAGTGTGCGGGCGCACGGAAGGTATCGGCAAACCTCGTGAACCGTGGCCGAATCGAGTGACGTTCCCTCTTGCGGCCCAATGAGCTATGACTCGTCGGGCACTTGGTCCGCCCGAGCTGGTCCTTCGCACTCGAGGGAGGCCGCCGCCTTCCTCCGGTCGAAGCAGCTCTGGAGCCGGCCCAGGCTGTGGCGGGGGCGTGGTGCGAGCACGATCGGCCCAGAACGAGTTCCAAGGGGTGCGCCCCGCTGGTCACAGGCATTCGCGCAATCCGCGCAGCCCGCGGTCATCCAGCGGGGCAACGCGGAGCAGGGCTCGCGGCCCTGGTGCTGCTCTCCCATTGGTTACCAAGGCCGCCCGCCGTCGTGCTGGCGCTCACTCCAACCGTGACCCGAACCCGCGACGGTGATGACAGTTCCCATGTGCTCTGTGAGCTCCTGCCGAACCTCCGGGTGTGATGCGCCATCGTCAAGAGGATGGCGATCGGGCTTCACTCTCCGAACGGGAGCCCGTCAGTACGAACCATCTGAGTGCGCGGAGCATTCGAATGACCTTCTCGCTACGCATGAGGTGTCATGCCAGTCCCCGGCAGGCGACCGCGAGCGTCTCTGCAGGTCAGGCGGCTGCGCGCTACTGACGAGGGGACTCACGAGCCCTTCAAACGCTCCATCGTGGCTACCACTTGGCACCCAGATTGGCACCCGACGGTCGTTGCGGCCGGCCACGCCAAAGGCCCCGGACTAGCGTTTCCGCTGATCAGGGGCCCTTCGAGGGTGAGCCGCCTTGGAGAATCGAACTCCAGACCTTCTCATTACGAGTGAGACGCTCTGCCGACTGAGCTAAGGCGGCGTCGTCGCGGTCCGGGGACCTCGGCGAGCGCGCCAACTGTACCCGCACGACCCCGCCCGCTCCAAAGCGAGCCTCAGCCGGTCGGCCGCCCGGGCAGGCAGGCGAGGGCGGCGGCTCCGATCGCGACCACGTCCTCCAGCAGGGCCGCCTGCACGTCGGGCATCCGACCGACGGCCCACCTGCGCCACGACGCGCCCGCGTGGGTGCCGACGAACCCGGCGACCGCGCCCGCGAGCGCGGGGACGACCGGCGGTGCGCCGACCCGGCGCGCGAGCATCACCGCAGCGGTCGCGCCGGCGATCGCGCGGAGCCCGGCGCCGCCGTGGGCCAACCTGCTGGGTGCGGTCGGCAGCTTGTCGCCGACCAGCTCGCCGACGATCGAGGTGGCCGCACCCACGCGGACGACCCGGCGCCCGCCGCCGGTCAGCGTCGCAGACCCCGGGCCCAGCGATGCGCGGGCACCCGACGCCCAGCCGACGAGCAGCGATCGCACGACCAGCCCGGCGCTCAGTCTCTCGGTGACAGCCATGCCGCCACCGTCACCTGGAAGCCGTCGATCGGCAACTCGAGGACGTCCTCAGCAGTGCGTGTCCGGCGCCGGCGCATCGCCACCGAGCAGGTAGGTGTCGACGGCCTTGGTGACGCAGTCGTTGGACGCGCCATAGGCGGTGTGGCCCTCGCCCTTGTAGGTCAGGAGGACGCCGCTCGAGAGCAGTGCGGCCATCTTCTGGGCCCAGGGGTAGGGGGTGGCCGGGTCGTTCGTGGTGCCGATGACGACGATCGGGGGCGCGCCCTGCGCCGAGAAGTCGGTCAGCTCGGGGCCCGACGGGACCGGCCACTTCGCGCAGAGCGTCTCTCCGTACCCGAAGTAGCGGCCGACCGTCGGCGCCACCGCATCGATCTGCGCGGCCTCGGCGCGCATCGCGTCGAAGTCCGGCGTCGGGTCGTTGGGGTGGTCGACGCAGCTGATCGCGTTGAAGGCGTCGATCATGTTCGAGCTGTACGTCCCGTCGGCCTGCCGGTCCGCGTAGAAGTCCGCGAGCTCGAGCAGGACCGTGCCGTCGCCCTTGCGGATGGCCCCCTGCAGCGCCTGGGTGAGGTACGGCCACCAGCTCTTGGAGTAGAGCGGCTGGGCGATGCCCAGGAACGCCAGGGCACCCGTCACCTCGCGGTCCGTGCTGGTGGGCAGGGGGTTCGTGCGCGCACGGTCGAGCAGGCGACGGACCTGGTCGAGACCGTGGTCGACCGATCCCGTCAGCGGACAGTCGCTGCCCGCCTGGCAGTCCGCGACGTACGCCCGCAGGGCACCCTCGAAGCCGGCCGCCTGACCCTCGGACACTTCGTCGCTGGTCAGCGTCGGCGGCAGCGCGCCGTCGAGGACCATCTTGGCGACCGTCGTCGGGAAGAGCGCCGCGTACGTGGCGCCGAGCTCGGTGCCGTACGAGAAGCCGAGGTAGTGCAGCTGGTCGTCACCCAGCGCCGCACGCAGGATGTCGAGGTCGCGGGCCGCGCTGATCGTGTCGACGTGCGCGAGCGCGGGACCGGTCTTCTTCAGGCACGCTGCGCCGTACTCGCCGTAGATGTCGATCACGTGCTGGATGCCCGCGTCGGTCGAGTAGTCGGGGTCGAACGCGAGCAGCTTGTCGGTTCCCGGGCCGTCCAGGCAGGTGATCGGCTTCGAGCGCTGCACACCGCGCGGGTCGAAGGCGACCAGGTCGTAGTGCTTCTGGACGTCCTTGCTGATCCGGTCCTTGGCACCCTTGAGGAAGTCCACGCCCGACGCCCCGGGCCCGCCCGGGTTGATGAGCAGCGAGCCGATCGGGTCGTCGTCCGTGGCCCGGGACCGCGCGAGCGCGATGCCGATCGAACCGCCGGCGGGGTTCGCGTATTCCACGGGCACCTGGGCCGTGGCGCACTCGCCGGCGTCGCACGACGACCACTCGAGCGCCTGGTCGTAGAACGCCGCGAGCGGGCCGGCCGACACCGACGGCGCGGCCGCAGCGGGCGTCGAGATGGTCGTCTGGTTCTTCGGGGCCACGCAGCCGGACAGCAGGAGGGCGAGGCCGACGAGCGTCGCGACGGCGGCGGCGAGACGGCGCGGCCCGCGCGGTCGGCGGTCGTTCGCGTCGCGTCGGGACGCGGCGGGGTGAGCGATCGACGGCAGCATGCCCACACGGTAGCCGTCGCGGCTGGACGGCCCGTGGGAGTCTCGCGGAGATTGCTGGGAGACCCGCCCGGTCCTACGACGCGCGTCCAGGCCGTCAGCCCTGCGGGCGCAGGGCCACGGCCATCGCCTCGACCGCGAGCAGCGGCGCGACGTTGCCGCCCAACCGGGTGCGCGCCTGACCGACCGCGTCCATCCGCCGCAGCGTCTGCTCGGCGGTGCTCGACTCCGCGAGCGCGCGCACCGACGCCTCGTGCTCCACGTTGACCAGCTCGACGCCCGCGCCGAGCTGCACCACGAGCACGTCCCGGTAGAGCGAGAGAAGGTCCACCATCGCGCGGTCGAGCACGTCGCGCTGCGCACGGGTCGCGCGCCGCTTCTGCTCCTCCTCGAGCTGCTTGACCTGGGCGCGCAGCGACGGTGGCAAGGTCGCGGCTCCCTCGGCGCCCATGGCGTGCAGCAACTCGGCGCGTTCGTGCGCGTCGCGCTCCTCCGTCGCCGCCTTGGCGTCGGCCTGCGCGGTCTCGACGAGCTCCCCGGCGGCGAGCACGGCGTCGCCGACGCCACGGATCTTGGCGGCGATGCCCAGAACCGCCGACCGTCGGGCACGCGCCTGCGGGTCGCGCGCGAGCCGACGGGCGATGCCGACGTGGCTCTGGGCCGCGCGCGCGGTGATGACGGCGACGGCCGGGTCGATCCCGTCGCGCGACACGAGCAGCGCCGCGACCGCGTCGACCGGCGGGACCCGCAGGGCCACGCTGCGGCAGCGCGACCGGATGGTCACCAGCACGTCCTCCTGGCTGGGCGCGCACAGCAGCCATACCGTGCGGCCTGCCGGCTCCTCGATCGCCTTGAGGAGCGCGTTCCCGCTGGTGTCGTTGAGGCGGTCGGCGTCCTCGATGATGATCACGCGGAAGCGCCCCTGCGCCGGGCTGCGCTGGGCGAGCTCGACCAGCGGCCGCGCGGTCTCGGCCCGGATGAAGACGCCCTCGGTCGCGACGACCGTGACGTCCGGGTGCAGACCGCGCAACGTCGTCGTGCAGTCGTGGCAGACCCCGCAGCCGCCGGTCGCGCACTGCAGCGCCGCCGCGAACGCGCGGGCGGCGTTGGAGCGACCGGACCCCGGCGGGCCCGTGAGCAGCCAGGCGTGCGTCATGGCCGACGGGTCCGAGATGGCGGTCCGCAGCACCTCGACTGCGGGCTCCTGCCCGACGACGTCGTCCCAGACGCTGGTCACGCGAGGCTCCTGCCCGAGGGGACGTCGCCGAGGGCCGTGACCCGCGCTCGGATCGCCTCCGCGAGGTCGTCCACGGGCCGCGTGGCGTCCAGCACGAGCCAGCGGCCGGGATCGGCGCTCGCACGCGTCAGGAACGCCGCACGGGTCCGGCGGTGGAACTCGTCCCCCGCACGTTCGAGCCGGTCGGGCTCACCCGTCAGCCGTGCTCGCCCCGCGACCGGGTCGAGGTCGAGCAGCACCGTGAGCGCCGGAAGCAGGCCGTCGACGGCCCACATCGAGAGGCGTTCGACCTCATCGGCACCCAGGTCCCGCCCGCTGCCCTGGTAGGCCACCGACGAGTCGAGGTACCGGTCGGTGACGACGACGGCCCCGCGCGCGAGGGCAGGCCGGACCACCGATGCGACGTGGTGCGCGCGGTCGGTGGCGTAGAGGAGGGCCTCCGTCCGCGCGTCGACGTGGTCGCCGTGCAGGACCGCGTCGCGCAGCTGGACGCCCAGGTCGGTGCCGCCCGGCTCGCGCGTCAGGACGACCTCACGGCCGAGCCCCCGCAGCCACGCACCCAGCAGGCGGGCCTGGGTGGACTTGCCGGCGCCGTCGCCGCCCTCGAAGGAGACGAACAACCCGTGGGGGCTGGAGGTCGGCGAAGGCTCGGTCACGTGCGTCAGGGTAGCCGCCGCCGGGGACACTCACTCCCCCGGGTAGACCACCCCGACCTGCGCCCGGACGGCGTCCATCGTGCGCATGACCTCGAGCGTGTTGTCCCACGTCATGCGGGGGCTCTCGACCTCGCCGAGCGCGACCCGCCGCGCGACCTCGGCGGCCTCGAACTGCAGACCCTTGACGCCGGGCTTCTCGAACGTCCAGACGCGGCCGTCCAGACGCTGCACCCGGAACGAGGTGGTCCCGTAGAAGTCGCCCGCGACGCTGATGCGTCCCTCGGTGCCGGAGATCTCGGCGGTCGTCGGCGACTTCGCCCACAGGGTCGTCATGAGGGTGGCCTGCGTGCGCTCGCCGTACGTGAGGGCGATCGAGATCTGCCCGTCGACACCGGTCTGCGTCAGCTGGCCCACCGCCTGGATCGAGTCCGGCACCCCGAGGAAGTCGTGCGCGAACGAGACCGGGTACACCCCGAGGTCGAGGAGCGCGCCGCCGGCCAGGTTGGGGTCGAACAGGCGGCTCTTCGGATCGAACGCGAAGTGCTGCCCGTGGTCGGCCGAGATGTTGATGATCTCGCCGATCTCACCGGCGTCGACGACCTGGTGGAGCGCGTCGACGTGCGGCAGGAACCGCGTCCACATCGCCTCCATGACGAACACGCCCGCAGCTCGGGCCGCCGCGAAGATCTCCTCCGCCTCGGCGGCGTTGCGCGTGAAGGCCTTCTCGACGAGCACGTGCTTGCCCGCCGCGATCGCCAGCAGCGCGTGCTCGCGGTGCTCCGAGTGCGGTGTGGCGACGTAGACGGCGTCCACCCGCTCGTCCTCGACCAGCTGGCGGTAGCCGACGTGCACCGTCGGGATTCCGTGTGCGGTCGCGAACTTCTTCGCGCGGTCGCCGTTGCGCGAGCCGACGGCGACGAGCTGCGCACGGGTGTGCGAGTTGACCGCCGACGCGAAGACGGCGGCGATCCCGCCAGCACCGAGGATGCCCCAGCGGATCGGAGGTGCGGTGCGGGGGTCCTCGGTACGTGCCATGGCGACAACCTAGCGCGCACCGCCGGGGCTGTCCGCCGGGCCCGGCTCCAGGTGACGTCCGTCGACCTCAGGGCGCCCGGAGCGGTTGACCGTGTCGATCCGTGAACCTCCACCGTCCGCCGTCGTCGCGACGGATCTCGATGCCGGCGTCGTGGACGCTCTCGTGGTGCGCCCAGCAGAGCAGGCACCCGGTCTCGACGTTGGTCTCACCACTGTCACGCACCCAGTGCTCGACGTGGTGGATCTCCGACATCGCGGGCGGCGCGTCACAGCCCGGGTACCGGCAGTGCAGGTCACGCGCGATGATCGCCCGGCGCTTGTGCCCGCCGTAGGTCCGCTCCGTACGCCCGACGTTGAGCACCTGCGACTGAGGTCCGAACACGACGCGCGTGATCTGGCTGTCGCAGGCGAGCCGTGCCAGCACGGAGTCCGGGATCGGCCCCGTCCCGATCAGCTCAGCGACCCCGAACCGCTCGGTGTCACCGACGACGGCGACAGTGCTGGCCCTCTCGCCGCCCTCGGACCGACCGGCACCCGCCGCCGCACCGAGGGCCGCAGCTGCCTCTGCGCCGTCTCCTCCGGCGTCGAGACCCTCGCCGACGGTCCGCGTGAGCTGACCGGGCCGCCGGGTGGCCACCGCCCGCGTGAGCGTCTCGAAGTCCACGACCGCCGTGATGTGCGGCCGGTGCGCGCCCGTCGCGCCCGTGAGGTCGCGGTCGAGGACCGTGCGGACCAGGTTGGTCAGCGCTCGTGCGCGCTTTCGACCCGCTGGCTGGCCGGCGTGCTCGGCGGTGCGTTTGGTCATCGCGTCGAGCGCAGCCCGCAGAGCGTGGCCATGCTCGGTGGTCAGGAACCCGGCGAGGTGACATCCGTCGGTGGTATCGGCCAGGTCCAGGAACTCGCGCTCGTCGGCCTCCCGGTAGCCGCGTTCGTCGGCCGCAGGATCGGCACGCGCAGCCCAGCGCCGAGCGAGCATCCGCAGCCGGCCCACCGGCAGCTCTCGCGCGTGGTCGACCAGGAACTCCTCACCGCAGTCCTCCGCCGACGCGCTCAGCGCCGACCGCCGGGCGGGCGTCGTGGTCACGGATGCCAGGGCATGCGCCGACTCGAGACCGATCACGCCCTCGACCGCGGCGCCGGCCGCGATCGGCAGGTCGTCCCGGAACGCCCGGCCGAGGGTGACCATCCGCCGCGCCTGGCCGTGCGACAGGCGTCCCGTCGCCGCGACCCACGACGTGATCGACCCCCCACCGCCGTCGAGCGCCCACCACCCGTCGGCCTCGACGACCGGCACGAGTCGCGCGGCGACGGCCGAGAGCCGACCTGCCAACATCAGTGCCTCGCGCACGGCACCCGCGGCGTCGGCACCGTCGAGACGCCCGGCAACCGTCGGGTCGGCCAGGCCCGCGAGCGCCTCGACCGAGGCTGCCAGCTCGGCCAGCACGCCGTGGACCGGGTGGCTCGGCGTCGGAGGGCCGGACGCGTTCGTCGTCGAGTTCGTCACGCGCACACCCCCTGGCTCGTCGCTCGGGCGGAATTGCCCTACGACGAATCATTCCAGGGACCACTGACATTCACGGGAAAACGCACAAATGCCGCGGGACCAAAGGAGTGTCATCCACGGACACAAAGGAACAATGTGTCCAGCCGCCCACAGCCCACATTCGGCGAGCGTCAGAGAATGGCGGCGAGAAAAGCGCTGTTACTTCTTGGTCGCAGCCTTTTTCGCTGCAGCCGGTGCCTTCGCACGAGCCGTCGTCGCGCGACGAGCCGGCGCCTTCTTCTTGGCGGGAGCGGACGCCCGCTTCTCCGAGAGCAGCTCAACGGCCTGCTCGCGCGTGATCGTCTCCGGCGTCAGGTCGCGCGGCAGGGTGCGGTTGGTGACCCCGTCGGTGACGTAGGCCCCGAAGCGCCCTTCCTTGACCGTGATCGGCTTCTCGGACGTCGGGTCGTCGCCCAGCTCGCGCAGCGGCGGGGCCGACGTCGCGCCGCGCCCGCGCTTCGGCTGCGCGTAGATGGCCAGGGCCTCGTCGAGGGTCGTGCTGAAGAGCGCCTCCTCGGAGGCGAGCGTCCGGGAGTCCGTGCCCTTCTTCAGGTACGGGCCGTAGCGGCCGTTCTGCGCGGTGATCTCGGCGCCCGACTCGGGGTCCACGCCCACCACGCGGGGCAGCGACAGCAGCAGGAGCGCGTCGTCGAGCGTGATCGAGGCCAGCGACATCGACTTGAACAGCGACCCCGTGCGCGGCTTCGGAGCGGCCGCCAGCGCGCGCTTCTGCGCCGCCTGCGACAGCGAGGTGTCGATCTCGGGATCCGGCAGGACCTCGGTCACGTACGGCCCGTAGCGGCCGTTGCGCGCGACGATCGGCGTCCCGGCGACGGGGTCCGTGCCCAGCACCTGGTCACCCTCGGGCTGCGTCTCCAGCAGCTCGCGGGCCTTCGCGACGGTCAGCTCGTCCGGCGCCAGCTCCTCGGGCACCGAGGCCCGGCGCGGGTTGCCGTCGTCGCCGGGCTCGGCCGCCGAGTCCTCGAGGTAGGGGCCGTAGCGGCCCACCCGCAGGACGATGCCCTCGCCGATCGGGATCGAGTTGACCTCGCGGGCGTCGATCTCGCCGAGGTTCGCGACGAGGTCGCGCAGACCCTCGCCCTCCTCGTTGCCGGAGCCGTCGCCGAAGTAGAACCGCGACAGCCAGGCCACCCGGTCCTTGTCCCCCGCCGCGATCGCGTCGAGGTCCTCCTCCATCTCGGCCGTGAAGTCGTAGTCGACCAGCCAGTCGAAGTTCTCCTCGAGCAGCCGGGTCACCGCGAACGCGAGCCACGACGGGACGAGCGCCTGCCCGCGACCGGTCACGTACCCGCGGTCCTGGATCACGGAGATCGTCGCGGCGTACGTCGACGGGCGGCCGATCCCCCGCTCCTCCAGAGCCTTGACCAGCGACGCCTCGGTGAAGCGCGGCGGCGGCGAGGTGCGGTGCCCGTCGGCGGTCAGGTCCGACGCCGTCAGCGGGTCGCCCTCGCTCATCGACGGCAGCCGCGCGTCGCCCTTCGACTCGTCGGCGGTCGACGAGTCCGTGTCGTACCGGGAGACGTCGCGACCTTCCTCGTACGCGGCCAGGAACCCGCGGAACGTGATGACGGTGCCGGACGCGGAGAACAGGACGTCGGTGCCGTCGGAGGCCGTGGCGCCTAGGCGGACGGACGCGGTCTGCCCGCGGGCGTCGGCCATCTGCGAGGCGACCGTGCGCTTCCAGATCAGCTCGTACAGCCGGAACTGGTCACCGGAGAGCTCACGGGCGACCTGCGCCGGCGTGCGGAAGTGGTCACCGGCGGGTCGGATGGCCTCGTGCGCCTCCTGGGCGCCCTTGGCCTTGCTCGTGTAGACGCGCGGTGCGTCGGGCACGTACTCGGGCCCGTACAGCTCGGACGCCTGCCGGCGGGCGGCCGAGATGGCCTGCGCGCTCAGCGACGAGGAGTCCGTACGCATATAGGTGATGTAGCCGTTCTCGTACAGGCCCTGCGCCGTGCGCATGGTCTGCCGGGACGCCATGCGCAGCTTGCGCGAGGCCTCCTGCTGCAGCGTCGAGGTGGTGAACGGCGCGGCGGGACGGCGGGTGTACGGCTTGGTCTCCAACGAGGCGACCTCGAAGGACGACTCGGACAGGTTGGCGACGAGGGCCGTCGCGACCGCCTCGTCGACGTGCGCGACGTCCGCGGACTTCAGGGTCCCGTCGTCGGCGAAGTCGCGGCCCGAGGCAACCCGTCGGCCGTCGACCGACGAGAGTCGCGCGGAGAAGGAAGGCTCAGCGGTGTCGGCGACCGCAAAAGAACCGGTGATGTCCCAGTACTCGGCGGCGACGAACGCCATCCGCTCGCGCTCACGCTCGACGACGAGCCGCGTCGCGACCGACTGCACGCGGCCTGCCGAGAGCCCCTGGCGGACCTTGCGCCACAGCACCGGGCTGACCTCGTACCCGTACAGCCGGTCGAGGATGCGGCGGGTCTCCTGCGCGTCGACCAGCCGGTCGTCCAGGTCGCGGGTGTCGACGAGGGCGCGCTGGATGGCCTCGCGGGTGATCTCGTGGAACACCATGCGCTTGACCGGCACCTTGGGCTTGAGCTCCTGCAGCAGGTGCCAGGCGATGGCCTCGCCCTCGCGGTCCTCATCGGTGGCCAGGAAGAGCTCGTCGGAGTCCTTCAGCAGCTTCTTGAGCTCGCTGACCTTCTTCCGCTTGTCGGCGTCGACCACGTAGTACGGAGCGAAGCCGTTGTCGACGTCGACCGCGAACTTGCCGAACGGGCCCTTCTTCATGTCCGCGGGCAGCTCGGACGGCTGCGGGAGGTCGCGGATGTGCCCGACGCTCGCCTCGACGTCGTACTCGTCGCCCAGGTACCCGGCGATCGTGCGCGCCTTCGCAGGCGACTCCACGATGACGAGCTTGCGCCCTGCAGACATCCGTTCGGCCTTCCTCAGACTGCGCGGCGTCGGTTGACACCGCACCTAGTGCACCGCTGGGGACTCTACGGCGTTCCGTCAAGCCTCCGGCAATCCGCCCGTGTTCCGGGAGTCCCTACCTACGCGTAACTCCCAGGTGGGCGAGTCGATTGCACATCCGTTCCGACGACGCCCGGCCGAGCCGCCGCAGCCTGCCGCAGGACGAGCATGATCGCGAAGGCGAGGCAGGACGCCATGAGGGCCCCCGCGGCTCCGCCGAAGTACGCGGTGAGCTGGTCCGCGCGGCTCGTGAGCTCGTTGCGGTTGTGCCAGGTGTGCGAGATCGCCACGGCCGCGGCGCCCCCGGCGGCGACGCCGACGACCACGAGCACGGACACCACGGCTCGCATGGTCGCGGGTGTGGCGTCGCGGTCGGCCTCGCGACCCGTCGGGATCCGCAACGCCCCGGTCGCGGTGGGCACCCGGGGCGGCGTGAGCGCCACCAGCGCGCACGCGATGGCCGTCCAGGCGAGGACCACGAGCACGGCGGCGACCACGTCGGACGGCCGGTGCCACTGCCCGATGAGCGTCGAGACGCCCGTCGCCGTCGTGTAGGCCGCCCCCAGGACCGCCGCCCACGGCCGCACCCGCGGGGGCACGACGAGCAGGAGCGCCGCCGAGATGGAGGCCGCGGCCGTCGTGTGGCCGCTGGGCAGCGTGTTCCCGTAGCTGGCCTCGACACCGAACCAGGTCTGCTCGAACACGTGGTTCTTCAGCACCTGCGTGGTGAGGTTGGCCCCGATCATCAGGACCGCGACCTGCACGGCGAGCGACCAGCGGCGACGCAGCGCGGCGATGAGCATGGCCGCGATCAGCACCGTCGCGATGAACCCGACCGACACGACGTCCAGCACGTGCTCGGCCACCCGCCACAGCTGCGTCTGCCCGTAGCGGGCACCCTGCAGCGCGGCGTTGTCCACCTCCTGGCCCGCCAGCGTGTCGACGAACACCCGCCACAGCAACCAGACCCCGACGAACGAGAGCACCGCGACCAGCAGCGAGACCACCACGACGCCGGTCCGTCGGTCGCGGACGACCGGGACCGGACGCACCGGCGCGCGCAGGACGGGGGCATCGCTCACCGCACAACGGTAGGTCACCGCGCCGAGCGGCCTCGCCGCGGCAGCGGCTCAGCGCGGGACGCCGACCGGCGTCGGCTCGCCCTGCGCGACGACGACCGCGTGGGTGCAGGTGCCCAGCTGCGCCCTGACCTCGTCGTCGGCGTTGATGCACAGCAGGCACCCGCCGCGCCGCTCGAGCTCGATCGCCGCCTCGTCGATCACGTCGGCGGCGTGGTGGCTGCGCAGGCTCACGGCCCCGAGGTCGAGGACGACCATCGACGCGCTGGCCGACAGCGCGTCGAGCAGCGCCCGCAGCCGCACCACGTCGGCGCGCCCGAACGAGCCGGCGGGTCGGACGTTCGCAGTGAGCCACGGCTCCTGCCAGGAGAAGGACGCGTCCGGGGCGCTCTGCGGCTCGAAGGTCCGGCCGAGCTCTCCTACGGTCATGGTGCTCATCGCGTGCCTCCCGGCGTCGGCGAGCGGGTGGTCGTCCACGGGCTCGGGAGCCACTTCACCCACCTGGCCTGTGGAACACCTGGACGTGGGCGCCTCTTGACCTGTGAGAGACCTTCGCGACGAAAGGCCGGCGGCAACGGCGCGCCGCTCATGAACGGCACGATCGCGCCCGCGGAGCCCGGACAGCACAGGCACTCGCCAGCGCCCGGTCTCCGCAGGCTGACCCGTCCTGACGCACGCTCACGCGAACCGGCCCGCCCTCGGTGGCGACACGGTCGTCGACGGGCGACGACCGAGGCGGATGCCTCCGAGGACGGACCGGGGGATCAGCGGAGAACGGGTTACCGGACGGACAGCTCCACGGGCACCGGGACCGGCTGGAAGCCGGCCGCGGCGACCGCCGCCGGGTCGTGCCGCAGGCAGGCGACCTGACGACGCGGGTCGTCGCCGGGGACGGCCGGGACCACGAGCTCCGGGTGGACCGTGGCACACGCGTCGAACGCGTGGGCGCACCGGTCCCGGAACGGGCAGCCGGTGGGCCGCTTGGCCAGGTCCGGCGGCGAGCCGGGGATGCCGCCGAGCTCACGCCGCGGCCCGCGCAGCGGCGGGAACGAGTGCAGGAGGGCGTCGGAGTAGGGGTGCCGTGGACGCCGGTAGACGTCCTGCGCCGCGGCCTCCTCGACGATCTCACCGGCGTACATGATCGCGATGCGGTCCGCGATCTCGATGAGCAGCGAGACGTCGTGCGTGATGAAGATGACCGAGAACCCGAGACGGTCGCGCAGCTCGGCGATCTGCTCCACGATCTGCCGCTGCATCACGACGTCGAGCGCGGTGGTCGGCTCGTCCATGATCAGGACCTGCGGGTCCAGGGCCAGCGCCATCGCGATCATGACGCGCTGGCGCATGCCCCCGGAGAGCTGGTGCGGGAACGAGCGCAGACGGTCGGGCGAGATGCCGACCATGTCCAGCAGGTCGGCCGACCGCTCCGCGGCCTCGCTCTTCTTCATGGCCGGCAGGTGCGCCAGCAGGGCGTCGGAGATCTGCCGCCCGATGCGGTGCACCGGGTTGAGCGAGTTCATCGCGCCCTGGAACACGATCGCCATGTCCTGCCACCGCGAGGCACGCAGGTCCTGGTCGCTCATGGCCAGCACGTCGACCTGCGAGCCCGAGCGGTCGGTGAACACGACCTCGCCACCCGTGATCATGCCCGGCGGCGGCAGAAGCCGCGTGGCCGCGTAGGCGAGCGTGGACTTGCCGCAGCCCGACTCGCCGGCCAGGCCGAGCACCTCGCCGCGGTTCAGGGTCAGCGAGACGTCGCGCAGGACGTGCGTCGGGTTGGCGTCGAAGCCGTAGTCGACCGACAGGTTCTTGATCTCGAGCACGGGCTCCGCGACGCGGCCGACCTCGCCCGGCGTCCAGACGGATCGCGTGGGGACGGCGCTCATGCTCGGTCATCCTTCCTGCTGTGCCCGCTCGGATGGTGTCCGGTCGACGGAGCGATGTTCTGCACGGTGAGCTGTTCGGACTCGGTCACCAGCTCGGTCGTGCGCTGTCCGCCCGTGGCCTCGTACACCACCGGTGTGAAGCCGATGCGGGGCCGGATGCCGCGCTTGCGCAGGCTGCGGGCGTTCAGGCCGACGCTGCGCAGCCGCGGGTTGACGAACTCGTCGATACCGAAGTTGACGAGCGTGAGGGCCATACCGACCAGGGCGATGCACAGACCGGCGGGCACGAACCACCACCAGGCGCCACGCTGCAGCGCGAGGTTGTTCTGGGCGCCGTACAGGATAGTGCCCCAGTTCCAGTCGTTGGGGTCACCGATGCCGATGAAGGCCAGCGTGGTCTGGGTGAGCACCGCGAACACGACGGTCGCGACGAAGCCCGAGGCGATGATGGCCGTCAGGTTCGGCATGATCTCCGCGGTGATGATGCGCCACGTGCTCTCCCCGCTGGCGCGCGACGCCTCCACGAAGTCCCGCCGTCGTAGCGACAGCGTCTGCGCACGCAGGACGCGCGCGCCCCAGGCCCAGCCCGTCACCGCGATCACCGCCGCGACCGTGACCCCACCGACCGACGGCAGCTGGCCGGCGATGATGATGATGAGCGGCAGCTGCGGGATGACCAGGAAGATGTTGGCCAGCATGGACAGGCCCTCGTCACCGATCCCGCCGATGTAGCCCGACGTCACGCCGACGAGCACCCCGATCGCCGTCGCGCCGATGCCGGCGATCAGGCCGACGATCACCACGCTGCGGGTGCCGAAGATGATCTGCGACAGGATGTCCTGGCCCAGCTGGTTGGTGCCCAGCCAGTGCGCGCCCGACGGCGCCTGCAGCAGGTCGGCGCTCAGGGCACCGGGCGGGTAGGGCACGATCCAGGGCCCGATGATCGCCAGGATGCCGAAGAACGCGAGGATGACGAACCCCGTCAGGGACTTCGCGTTGCGCAGGAAGACGAACCGCTGCTTGCCGGAAGTGGTGGTCTCCGCGGTCGTGACGTCCGGGGTGTCTTCCAGGAGAGTCAGGTCGATGGCCATGTCAGCCCTCCTGCCGGGTCCGCGGGTCGAGCGCGGCGTAGACGAAGTCGGCAACGATGTTGGCGACGAGGACGGCCATGGTGATCACGAGGAAGCAGCCCTGCATGAGCGGGTAGTCGTGCGTGGACACCGCGGTGAACAGGATGTAGCCGATGCCCTGGTAGGAGAAGACCATCTCCATGATCAGGGTGCCGCCGACGACGAACCCGAGCGACAGGGCGAAGCTGGACACCTGCGGCAGGATCGCGTTGCGCGAGGCGTACCCGCTCTTCACGCGCCGCTCCTTGAGGCCCTTGGCCTGCGCGACGGTCACGTAGTCCTCGGAGGACACGGTGACCATCATGTTGCGCATGCCGAGGATCCACCCGGACACGGACGCGACGACGATCGTCATCGCCGGCAGGAAGCCGTAGTAGATGACGGAGCCGATGAACTGCAACGACCAGCTGGGCACCATCGAGCGGTCGTAGCTGCCGCTGGAGGGGAACCAGCCGAGACGCACCGAGAACACCGAGATGGCGATCAGGGCCAGCCAGAAGTACGGCACCGCCGAGAAGAAGGCCGAGATCGGCAGCGCCGAGTCCGCCCAGGTGCCGCGCCGCCAGCCGATGGACCGGCCGATGAGCGTGCCGAGGGTGAAGGCGATGATCGTCGCGACACCCACGAGCCCGACCGTCCAGGGCAGCGCCTGCTTGACGATGTCGAAGACCGGCGTCGGGAAGAACGTGAACGAGCGGCCGAGGTTGCCGTGCAGGATCAGCTGCCAGTAGTTGAGGTACTGCTGCCACAGCGACTGCGTGTCGTCCAGGCCCAGCAGCACCCGCAGCGCGTGCTCCGCGTGCGAGTCCATCTGCCCCTGCAGGCGGCCCATCAGCGCGGTGACCGGGTCGCCCGGCATCATGCGCGGGATGAAGAAGTTCAGCGTCACGGCCGCCCAGAAGGTGACGATGTAGAAGATGATGCGGCGCACCATGAACCTCATCGGGGGCCCTCCTGGTCAGGGGCTGCGCTGCTCAGACCGGCGTCAGCGTGGGCGACCGCCTCGACGTCGATCGTCGGGCGCTGGCCGTAGGCGTCGAGCACGGAACCGAGCTGCGGACGGTCGGGACGGTCGGAGTAGCCCCAGCACGCTGCCTTGCGCCCGACCCCGACCTCCATGAGCGGCGGGAGCTCGCTGCGGCAGACGTCGTTGGCGAACGGGCAGCGCGGGTTGAACCGGCATCCCTCGGGGGGCGTGACCAGGCTGGGGGCCTCGCCGCGGGCGCCCCGGGCCCGGGCGTCGAGGTCGTCGGGGTCGGGTGCCGACCGGACCAGCAGCTGGGTGTACGGGTGCTTGGGGTCCTGGGTGACGGACTCGCTGTCGCCGCTCTCCACCACGCGGCCCGCGTACATCACCATCGTGCGGTCGGCGAAGTAGCGGGCCGACGCGATGTCGTGCGTGATGTAGAGGATCGCGATCTGCAGGCGGTCGCGCAGGTCACGCAGCAGGTTGAGGATGCCGAGGCGGATCGAGACGTCGAGCATCGAGATCGGCTCGTCGGCGAGCAGCACCTGGGGGTTCGCGGCCAGGGCGCGCGCGATCGCGACGCGCTGGCGCTGGCCGCCCGACAGCTCGTGGGGGAACTTGTCGATGTACCGCTCCGACGGGCGGAGGTTGACGCGGTCGAGCAGCTCGTCGAGCGCGTTCTCCAGGTCGTCCCCGCGCAGGCGTCCCCGGTGGATCTTGAGGCTGCGCGTCAGCGTGTACCGCACGGTGTGCACGGGGTTCAGCGACGCGAACGGGTCCTGGAAGATCATCTGGACCTTCGACACGTACCGCCGGAAGCCGGCGCGGCTCGTGGTCTTGGCGTCCTCGCCGTTCAGCAGGATCTGGCCGTCGGTCAGGCTCATCAGCTGCGCGAGCAGCCGGGCGATCGTCGACTTGCCGGAGCCGGACTCGCCGACGAGGGCGACGACGCGCCCGCGGTGGAGCTCGAGGTCGACGTCGTCGACCGCGTGCACGACCTTCTTCGAGCGGAACCCGCGGACGGGGAAGTACTTGCGGATCGACACGGCCTGCAGGACCGGCGTGTCCGCCGGGGCGGCGCCGTCGCCGCGCTCCTGGGTCGGACCTTGCGTGGGGGCAGTCATCAGCTCACCTGGGGGGAGAAACGTGCGTCAGGGCGGGCGGTGCCCGCAGGTGCGGTGGGGAGGAGTCCCCACCGCACCCGCGGTCGGATCGTCGTCAGGCCATCATCGTGCCGTTCACTGCACAGCACCCTGACGACAACCCTCGATCGTCGAGAGGCTCAGCTGGCGGGCTTGAGCTTCATGACGATCTCGGCAGCACCCGGGCGGGTCGGCTGCGGGCCCGCGTACGGGTTGTCCGTGTCCGGCCACCCGACGTAGTTCTTCGTGGAGTACTGCGCCGTCTGCGGCCGCGACCAGATCGCGATGGCCGGGACGTCGTCGACGAAGATCTGCTGGATGTCGTTCAGCGCCTTGGTGCGGTCGTCGGCGCTGGCGCTGCTGGCGTACGTCTTGAACGCGGCCGTGGCGGCGTCGTTCTGGTAGCGCCCGAAGTTCCAGTTGGCCTTCTGCCCGATCGGCTGGTACTGGGCGCCGTCGAACATGTCGGAGTACATGTCGTACGGCGTCGCGCCACCGTCGGTCCAGTGCAGCGCCGCCTGGAAGTTGCCCAGGGGGACGTCGCTGAACCAGTTGTCGGCCGGGGGCTTGTCCGCCGTGGCGTCGGCGCCGAGCTCCTTGGCCGTGGCGACGATGAGGTCCTGAGCCGTGTTGTAGTCGTTCCAACCGGTCGGGTCCGTGATCGAGAACTTCACGGCCTCACCATCGGGGTCCTTCAGTGCGGTCCCGACCCCGGTGTACCCGGCGTCCGTGAGGATCTTCTTGGCGTCGTCGAGGCTGGACGCGTAGTTCTTGCCGTCGAGCGCCGGGTTCAGGAACGTCTGACCGGCCGGGAGCGGCAGGCCGGTGACGTTCGTGAGGACCGGGTAGGTGCCCGAGGACGCCGTCTTCGTGATGGCCGCCCGGTCGATCGCCGTGTTCAGCGCCTGACGGAACGCCTTGTTGTTGAACGGCTTGGTCGTGCTGTTCAGGAACATCGTGTCGATGCCCAGACCCGCCGCCGCGTACTGGTGGAAGTGGTCGGGGTCCTTCGCGATGTAGACCTTGTCGAAGTCCGCGATGAACGTCCAGCCCCACTGCACCTCACCGGTGGTGAGGGCCGTGGTGAGCGCGTTGTTGTCCGTGTAGGACGAGTAGCGCAGCTCGTGAACCTGCGACTTGCCACCCCAGTAGGTCGGGTTGGGGTCGAGGGTGGCCGCCTGCGGCGTCCAGGACGTCAGGGTGAACGGGCCGGTGCCGACGGGCTTGGTGTTCGGGTCCGTCGTCGGGTCCGCGATGCCCTTCCAGATGTGCTCCGGAACCATCATCAGGCTGTACAGCTTGGTCTGGTTGACGAACTGGCCGGCCGTGAAGCCGACCTTGACCGTGCCGTCGTCCTGCACGGCGACGTCGCCGTACGGCAGGGCCGCGGCGTTGATCGCGTCGTTGTTCTTGCGCAGGTTGATGCTGAACGCGATGTCGGCGGCGGTGAAGTCCTGGCCGTCGGACCACTTGACGCCCTCACGCGGCGTGATCGTGGCCTCGGTGAAGTCCGCGTTCCACGTGATCGACTTCGCGAGCCACGGCTCGGGGTCGGCGGCCGGGTTGGCCTCGTTGACCATCATGAGGGGTTCGTAGATGACGTTCGCGTAGCCGAGGGACATGGCCGACGAGTTCGTGGCGAACGGGTTCTGGTTGTTCGTCTGCGCGCCGTTGGGCATGCCGATCGTCAGGACGGCGTTGGACGAGCCGCCACCACCGGAGCTGGTCGAGCTGTCGCTGCCACTGCCCGACGAACAGGCTGTGGCGAGCAGCGCGATCGTGGCCATACCGGCCATCATCGTTGCGAGCTTGCGCGTTCTCACGGAGTGCCTCCTTGCACTGCTGGGGTACTTACGGGGGTCGTTCGCTGTCGGGACTGACTAGGGAGCCTTGCCGGGCGACTGCGGATCGCCCGTACTTCAGGGACTACAGGTGCGGGTCTGGCCGGGTGGGCGCGGACCCCGGAAGGTCGACGTCCACCGCTAGACGTAGGTCGCCTGACGAACGGCCCACGCGGATCGGGTAGGTACCGGCCGGGGTGACCCAACCGGGCTGTTCCGTGTCCCAGGTGCGGAACGCACGCGCGTCCACCCGTACCCGGACCGGCTCGTGCGCACCGGGCTCGGCGTGCACGACACTGAAACCGCCGAGCCAGCGCACGGGACGCTCGGCACCGGGCGTACCCGAGGACGAGTCCTCGGGCGGCTCGACGTAGACCTGGACGACCTCACGACCGGCGCGGGTCCCCGTGTTGCGGACGATGACGTCCAGCACGACCCCCCCGTCGGCGTCGAGGGCGGATGTCACGGCTTCGTACTCCCACGTGGTCCAGCCCAGGCCGTGCCCGAACGGGGCGGCGGGTGTGCGGCCGAGGGCGAGCCAGGAGCGGTACCCGACGTGCACCCCCTCGTGGTACTCGACCACGCCGTCCACGGGGACCGCGTCCGGCACGGGGACGTCCGACTCGTGCGCGGGAAGCGTCCACGGGAGGCGTCCCGACGGCTCGGTGAGGCCGGTCAGCACGTCGGCCAGCGCCTCGGGCCACTCCTGGCCGCCGAGCCAGGCCCACACGACGCACGGCACCTCGTCGAGCCAGGGCAGGATCACAGGGGCGCCGGCGTTGACCACCACGATCGTGTTCGGGTTCGCCGCCATCGTCGCCTTGACCAGCTGGTCCTGCGACCCGGGCAGGGCGAGGCTCGTGCGGTCGTACCCCTCGGACTCGATCTCCTCGTTGGTGCCGACGACGACGATCGCGAGGTCGGCCGCGGCGGCGGCCTCGACGGCGACCGCGAGCAGCTCGTCGGGGGACGTGCCCGGCGTGCGGTGCACCAGCTCGGCCCGCACGAAGGAGGCGTAGCCGACGGGGTGCACGGCCTGGACCAGGGCGTCGACCTCGACGGTCGTCGGCTCGGTCACGTCGATCACCAGGGTGGCCGGCGGCGGCTGGTTCACGCTCGAGTCGAGGATGACCTCGGCGCCGACGACGGTGTCGCTCGAGGAGAGCACCCGCCCGCCGACCGAGATGACGTGCTTGCCGACCGTGCCGACACCGACCTCGTGCCGGCCCGGCTCGTCGAGACGCACGGTGGTCCGCAGGCGCAGCGCGACCGCGGGGCCCGGCACCTCGCGGAGCCAGCCGCTCCACTCGGTCACGTCGGCCGTGGCGAGCACGGCGCCGTCCGCGTCGAGCAGCTCACCCTGGGCGCCGACGTGGCCCTCCGGGGTGGTGCAGCGACCGGCGAGATCCAGCGCCGGGGGCAGCAGGCGGGAGACCGCGCCGGCGTGCAGGTCGACCTCGACCTCACCGAACGCGGAGCGCAGCGCGTCGGCAGGGGTGGACGAGCGGTCGGGCCGGACATAGCCGGAGCCGCCCCCTTGCTGGAAGGGATGGACCGCGTTGGGGCCCAGCAGCGCGATGCGCGTGACGGCCTCGGGTGCGACGGGCAGCGCGTGCTCGTCGTCGCGGAGCACGACCATCGAGCGGGAGACCAGGCGACGGAGGACCTCGCGGACGTCGACGTCGCCGACGTGGTCCCGCAGCGCGCCCGACGCCTCGAGACCGTCGAGGGCGCCGACTCGCTGCGCCATGCGGAGCAGCCGCAGGACCTTGTCGTCCAGGAGCGACTCGCTGACGTCGCCCGAGCGCACCGCGTCGAGGAGGCCGTCGCCCCAGGGTCCGTCCGGCCCCGGCATCTGCAGGTCGAGACCGCCCTCGGCGGCACCGATGACGGACTTCGTGGCCACCCAGTCGCTGATCACGACGCCGTCGAAGCCCCACTCGTCCTTGAGGACGCCGGTGAGCAGCGGGCGGTGCTCGAGCACGGGCGCGGCGGTGACACCGTCGTCGACGCCGGAGTAGGCGCCCATCACGGACCAGGCCTGCGCCTCACGGACCAGCTGCTCGAACGGCGCCAGGTACACCTCGCGCAGCGTGCGCTCGTCGACGCGGGCCAGGTAGCTGGTGCGCTCGGTCTCGGAGTCGTTGGCGACGAAGTGCTTGATGCACATCCCGACGCCGCGGTCCTGCGAGGACCGCACGACGTGCACGGCGATCGCACCGGTGAGCAGCGGGTCCTCGGAGTAGCACTCGAAGTGGCGGCCGCCGACGGGGGTGCGCTGCAGGTTGACCTGCGGGGCGAGCACCACGTCGACACCGTGCCGGCGGGCCTCGGCCGCGAACACCGCGCCCACCTCGTCGGCGAGGTCCACGTCCCACGTCGCGGCCAGCGCGCTGGGGGCGGGGAAGGAGGCCGACGTCTCGTCGGCGCTGTCCGAGATGCCGCGGACGCCGGCGGGGCCGTCCGAGACGTGCATCGAGCGCAGGCCGATGTGCGGCACCGCGGTGGTGGACCAGAGGCCGGCACCGACGACGAGGCGAACCTTCTCCTCGAGCGAGAGGCGCGTGAGCAGTGCGCTCAACGAAGCTTCTCCGGTGGTGGGCCGTTCAGCCGTGGGCGGCTGGGTGGCCGTGTCGAGTGACACAGCGCGTTCTCCGATCGACGTCGTTGTCTTCTGCCGAGCATCAAAGCACAACTTACTGACTTGTCAGTAAGTGCAATGATCACAGTATGGTTTCGGTCATGGACGACGAGGTTCCCCCGAAGGCGGGCGCGCGCAAGCCGCGACAGCCCCGCCAGGCCACTGCGGAACGCAGGGCCGAGATCTTGCGTGCAGCCGCCAACACGTTCGGCTCCAAGGGGTACATGAGCGGTTCGCTGACGGAGGTCGCCGAGCAGGTCGGCATCACGCATGCCGGCGTCCTGCACCACTTCGGCTCCAAGGAGCAGCTGCTCGTCGAGGTGCTCGAGTACCGCGACAAGGAGGACGTCCGCGACCTCGAGGGCCAGCACATCCCGGGCGGTCTGGAGCTGTTCCACCACCTGCTGCGCACGGCCCGGATGAACGTCGACCGACGCGGCATCGTGCAGGGCTATACCGTCCTGACCGGCGAGTCCGTCACCGAGAACCACCCCGCGAGGGCGTGGGTGACCGAGCGTTTCAAGGTCCTGCGCGGCGAGATCAGCGCCGCTCTGCTGGCCGTCGGCGACGGCACGGTCTCCGAGGAGCTCGCGGACCGCGCGGCCAGCTCGATCATCGCCGTCATGGACGGGCTGCAGGTCCAGTGGCTCCTCGACGACGAGAACGTCGACCTGCCCGTCGCCACCCAGTTCGCGATCGAGGCGATCCTCACGGCGACGCTCGCGGGCGCTCAGCGACCTCACCTGCTCGACTGAGCGAGGACTGAGCCGGCACTGGCCCCGGCCCGGGCGATTTCTCAGACTTTTCACAGGGTCGCTCCAGGCCCGCCTCAGGTAGCGGTCCGAAGGTCGGACCATGACGATCACGACCAGCCGCCGCCCGGACGTGCTCACGCGCCCCGACGGTTCACCCGTTCGCGCACTGGTAGTCGACGACGAGCCGACCCTTGCCGAGCTGCTCTCCACCGCCCTGCGCTACGAGGGCTGGCAGGTGGACCACGCCCTGACCGGGCACGCCGCAGTACGACAGGCGAAGGCGCTCGACCCCGACGTCATCGTCCTGGACGTCATGCTCCCCGACCTGTCCGGCATCGACGTGCTGCGTCGCGTCCGCGCCACGCACCCCAACGTGCCCGTCCTGTTCCTGACCGCCAAGGACGCCGTCGAGGACCGGATCGCCGGTCTCACCGCCGGGGGCGACGACTACGTGACGAAGCCGTTCAGCCTGGAGGAGGTCGTCGCTCGGCTCCGCGCGCTGCTCCGCCGGACCGGGTCGGTCTCGTCGCACGAGGAGGCCGTGCTCGTCGTCGGCGACCTGCGGATGGACGAGGACAGCCACGAGGTGTCCCGCGGCGGCGACGACATCCGCTTGACCGCCACGGAGTTCGAGCTGCTGCGGTACTTCATGCGCAACCCCAAGCGCGTGCTGTCCAAGGCGCAGATCCTCGACCGCGTCTGGCAGTACGACTTCGGCGGCCAGGCCAACATCGTCGAGCTGTACGTCTCCTACCTGCGGCGCAAGATCGACAAGGGTCGCGCCCCGATGCTGCACACGCTGCGCGGCGTGGGGTACGTGCTGAAGCCGACCGTCTGATGGCTTTCCTCGGGGCCCGGCCGCGGTGGACGCTGCGCCGACGACTGGTGGTCACCGTCGTCGCGCTCGTCGCCGTGGTCGCGGCCGGGATGGGCGCGGTCACCACGCTCGCGCTGCGCAGCTCGCTGGTCGACCAGCTGGACCAGAAGGTCTCGGCGGCGCACGAGCGCGCCACCAACCAGCGCTTCCCGTCCCCGGCGGGCGGTGAGGCCCTCGGCGGCGCCTTCGGCTCGACGCCCAACCTCCTGACCACCCCGCCGCCGGTCAACGACACGGATGGCGGCACCGTCACGGGTCGGCCCAACGTGGACCTCGGCACCGTGAACCTTCTGCTGCCGGCGGGCACGGACCCGTCCAGCGTCAGCGCCCGGGACGCCGGCTACTCGAGCGGCACGGGCTTCACGCGGCTCACCGACCAGCAGATCGACGAGATGCTCGCCATCCCGGACGACAACGTGATCACGACCGTCACGCTCACGGATCTGGGCCAGTACCGCGCGGTCTCCACGACGACGGCCGACGGCACGGTCGCCGCGACGGCCATGCCGCTCGCACCCGTGAACGCGATCGTCACCAACTACCTCGCGATCGAGGCCGTGGTGGCGGTCTTCGCCCTCATGATCGCCGCCGCCATCGGCATGGTCCTGGTGCGGCGCGAGCTGCGGCCTCTCGACCGCGTGGTGACCACCGCCAACCGGGTCGCCCGGCTGCCCCTGGACCGCGGCGAGGTCGTCCTCGCCGACCGGGTGCCCGTCGCCGACACCGACCCCGCCACCGAGGTGGGCCAGGTGGGCGCGGCCCTCAACCAGCTGCTCAGGCACGTCGAGCAGGCGCTCGCCGCCCGGCACGAGTCCGAGTCGCAGGTGCGGCAGTTCGTCGCGGACGCCTCGCACGAGCTGCGCACGCCGCTGGCCTCGATCCGTGGCTACGCCGAGCTGGTCCGCCGCTCGCCCGAGGAGCTGCCCGCAGGTGCCCTGCAGGCGATGGGACGCGTCGAGTCCGAGTCGCTGCGGATGACCGGGCTGCTCGAGGACATGCTCCTGCTCGCGCGTCTCGACGCCGGCCGCCCCCTGGCCAGCGACCCCGTCGACCTCGCGCTGCTCTCGATCGACGCGCTCACCGACGCCCACGCGGCCGGTCCCGACCACACCTGGTCGCTCGACCTCGCCGAGGACACCTCCCCCGACGACGTGCTCGTGATCGGCGACGACCACCGCCTGCGCCAGGTGCTGGCGAACCTGCTCTCCAACGCCCGCCTGCACACCCCGACCGGCACGACCGTGAGCGTCCGGCTCCGGCGAGCCGGGTCGTCCGTCGTGCTCCAGGTGGCCGACGACGGCCCCGGCATCCCGCCCGCCCTCCGCGAGAGCCTGTTCCAGCGGTTCACCCGCGGCGACGCCTCGCGCAACCGCACCACCGGGTCCACCGGGCTCGGCCTGGCCATCGTCTCCGCGGTCGTCACCGCCCACGGCGGGACCATCACGGTCGGCCCCGGCACCGCGCCCGACCCTCGTCGCGACACCGACCTGCCCACACCCGGCACCACGTTCACCGTCACGCTCCCCGCCGCACCGGCACCCCCGCCGCCGCGCACCGAGCGCCCGTCCAGCACCAAGACCCCGGCCCGCGTCTGACGGCCGTACCCGCGGCCCGTGTCTGACCACGTGGCCCCCGACGTCCGCGCTCGAGCACCCCGTGCCGCCCGAGCGCGGACGTCGCCGTCCCCCGCGTAGCGGTGGCCCGGCCTTCGCGAGCGGGGCACAGTGAGGTGTTCCGACGACGACGATCGAGGGGTTTCTCATGGCCGGGCTCAGTGAGGCGTTCAGCGGGTTCTCGACGGACGACATCCCCGCGGCGCAGCAGTTCTACGGCGAGACGCTCGGGCTGGACGTGTCCGAGGAGCACGGGATGCTGTTCCTGCACCTCGCCGGCGGCAAGGACGTGCTCGTCTACCCGAAGGGCCCGGCGCATGCGCCCGCCACCTACACGGTGCTGAACTTCCCGGTCGAGGACGTGCCGGGGACGGTGGCGGAGCTGCGCGCCAAGGGCGTCGAGTTCGAGAAGTACGCCGGCACACCGGGCGAGACCGACGACGACTTCGTGTTCCGCAAGGGCGGCCCGCTGATCGCCTGGTTCACGGACCCGGGCGGCAACATCTTGTCGATCATCGCCCGCGACTGACCCTCCGCCACCACGCTCATAGGGGTGCCACAGGGTCGGCATAGGGGCGCGACAGGGGCCCACCGCATCGTCGGAGCATGGACATCACGACGACGCATCCCGCGGACGCACCCGCGTATGCCGACGAGGTCACGACCGGGCCCGTGCTCGACCTGGTCATCCCCGTCTACAACGAGGAGGCCGGTCTCGAGGCCACGGTCCGCGCCGCGCGGCGCTTCCTCGACACCCAGTTCCCCTACCCCGCGCGGCTGACGATCGCGGACAACGCGTCCACGGACGGCACGGCGGTCATCGCGCGGCGGCTCGCCGACGAGATCGACGGAGTCGCCCTGGTCCACCTGGACGCCAAAGGTCGCGGACGGGCGCTGCACACGGCCTGGCTGGGGTCCGACGCCGAGGTCCTCGCGTACATGGACGTGGACCTGTCGACGGACCTCAGCGCCCTGCTCCCGCTCGTCGCACCGCTGGTCTCGGGGCACTCGCACCTGGCCATCGGCACCCGCCTGAGCCGGACCGCGCGCGTGGTCCGCGGACCCAAGCGCGAGCTCATCTCCCGCGGGTACAACCTCGTCCTGCGCGGTGCGCTGCACGCCCGGTTCTCCGACGCCCAGTGCGGGTTCAAGGCGATCCGGGCCGACGCAGCCCGTGAGCTGCTGCCGCTCGTCGGGGACACCGGGTGGTTCTTCGACACCGAGCTGCTGGTGCTCGCCGAGCGGGCCGGGCTGCGCATCCACGAGGTGCCCGTCGACTGGGTCGACGACCCCGACTCGCGCGTCGACATCGTCGCCACGGCGAAGGCCGACCTGCGCGGCGTCGCACGCCTCGTGCGGGACCTGACCGCCGGCCGCATCCCCCTCGACGAGCTGCGCGCGCACCTGCCGCTCGTCGGCGACAGCCGCCCCGCCACACCCGTGACCAGCGGGAACGTCCTGCTGCGGCAGCTCGTGCGGTTCGCGCTCGTCGGTGTCGCGAGCACCGCCGCCTACGCCCTGATCTACCTCGTGCTGGCCGGTCCGGTCGGCGCGCAGGCCGCGAACGTGCTCGCGCTCCTGCTCACCGCGGTGGCCAACACGGCCGCCAACCGACGCGTCACGTTCGGCATCCGCGGGCGCGCCCGAGCCGCCCGGCAGCAGGGTCAGGGCCTGATGGTCTTCGGGCTCGCCTGGGTGCTCACCGCCGGGTCGCTCGGCCTACTGCACCTCGTCGCGCCCGGTGCCTCGCGCGGCGTCGAGCTCGTCGTCCTCGTCGTCGCCAACCTCGGGGCGACCGTCCTGCGGTTCGTCCTCCTGCGCAGCTGGGTCTTCCGCCGCGCCACCGCCAGCACCGCCCCCGTCGAAGGGACAGTCCGATGACCGTCACCACCGCCCCGCTCCGGATCCCCGACCGTCCGGACGCCCCCGACGACGTCGCACCGCCCGTCGTCACCGAGCCCGTCGTCACCCCTCCGCGCGCCCGCTGGGAACGCCCGGCGCTGGGCGGGCTCCTGCTGGCCACCGGGCTCCTGTACCTGTGGGACCTGTCCGCCTCCGGCTGGGGCAACTCGTTCTACTCCGCGGCCGTGCAAGCCGGGTCGGAGTCGTGGAAGGCCTTCCTCTACGGGGCCTCGGACGCCGCGGCGTCGATCACCGTCGACAAGCCGCCGGCCTCCCTGTGGATCATGGCGCTGTCCGTGCGGGTGTTCGGGCTGTCGTCGTGGTCGATCCTCGTGCCGCAGGCGCTCATGGGCGTCGCCACGGTCGGTGTCCTGTACGCCAGCGTCCGGCGCCGGTTCTCCGCCGGTGCCGCCCTGCTCGCCGGCGCGACGCTCGCACTGACGCCCGTCGCCGCGCTGATGTTCCGGTTCAACAACCCGGACGCGCTGCTCGTGCTGCTCCTCACGCTGTCGGTCTGGGCGACGATGAAGGCGATCACCGGCCCGCGGACCACCCGCTGGATGCTGCTGGCGGGCGCGCTCGTCGGCTTCGCGTTCCTGACCAAGCAGCTGCAGGCGTTCCTCGTCCTGCCCGGGCTCGCGGCCGCGTTCCTGTGGGCCGCGCCCGTCTCGCTGGGCCGGCGCATCCGCGACGGTCTGCTCGCGGTCGGCGCGATGGTCGTCGCAGCCGGCTGGTGGGTGGCCGTCGTCGAGCTGGTGCCCGCGAGCATGCGGCCCTACATCGGCGGCTCGCAGACCAACTCGTTCCTCGAGCTGACGTTCGGCTACAACGGCCTCGGGCGGATCACCGGTGACGAGACCGGGTCGGTCGGTGGCGGCGGGGGTGCCGGCGGCACGTCGATGTGGGGTGCGACGGGTCTCGGTCGGCTGTTCTCGTCGGACGTCGGCGGGCAGATCGCGTGGCTCATCCCCGCGGCGCTGGTGCTCGGTGCGGTCGCCTTCGGCCTCTACCGGCGGGCCCCGCGCACCTCGACTCAGCGCGCCGAGATCCTCGTGTGGGGCGCCTGGCTGGTGGTCACCGGTCTGACGTTCTCCTTCATGGCCGGCATCTTCCACGCCTACTACACGGTGGCCCTGGCCCCCGCGATCGCGGCGCTCGTCGGCATCGGGTCCTGGGCCCTGTGGGTCCGACGCACCTCGCTGTGGGCCGTCTGCACCCTCGCCGGCGTCACGCTGATCACCGCCGTGTGGTCGTACGTGCTGCTGGGTCGGTCCGCCGACTGGCTCCCCTGGCTCCGCCTGGTGGTCCTGCTCGCCGGCTTCACGGGTGCCGCGCTGCTGGTGGGCGGCTACTGGTCCGGGCGGCGCGTCCTGCGCGTCGGGGCCGCCCTGGCGCTCGTCGCCGGGCTGGTCGGTCAGACCGCCTACACGCTCGACACCGTGACCGTCGGCAAGTCCGGGTCCATCGTCACCGCCGGCCCGACCGTGACGAGCGGCGGCGGGATGGGGATGCCCGGTGGTCGCGGCGGCGGGCAGGGCGGCGGTCCGCAGGGTGGGTTCGGCGGCCCTCCGGGGGCGCAGACGGGCACCGCGAACGGCACCGCCCCGACCGGCACAGGCACGTCGCAGACCGCACCGACCGGTGGGTTCGGCGGCGGCGGGACGGGTGGCGGCGGCGCCGGGGGCGGTGCAGGCGGTCTGCTGAACGGCGCGACCGTGAGCACCGCGGTCGAGGCCCTGCTGCTCAAGGACGCGGACCAGTACCGCTGGGTCGCGGCGGCGATCGGCTCGCAGAACGCCGCGAGCTACCAGCTCGCCACGCAGGAGTCGGTCATGCCCGTCGGTGGGTTCAACGGGTCGGACCCGTCGCCGACGCTGGCCCAGTTCCAGGCGTACGTCGCCGCCGGCGACATCCACTGGTTCATCGGCGGCAGCGGGTTCGGCGGCCAGAACGGCGGGTCCAGCGCGTCGTCGGACATCAGCGCCTGGGTCGAGGCCAACTTCACGGCGCAGACCGTCGACGGCGCCACGGTCTACGACCTCACGGCGCCCACGACCGCGGGCTGACCCCGAACGACGACGGCGCTCGCGGCCCCCGCCGCGAGCGCCGTCGTGCTGCTCAGAGCGGGTAGGCCGCGTACAGGTTGACGATGTCGGCGACCGGGCCGGTCAGCTGGAACACCGTCGTCCCGTTGGTCCAGACGGCCACCCCGTTGCCGCCGCCGGCATCGGCGATCGTGTAGGTGCCGACCGGCGCACCGGCCGCGGTGACGTCGCCCGACTGGGGCAACGACGAGGCGGCGGCCGTGGCCGTCGGGGCGGGCGACGGGGCGGCCGGAAGGGCGGCCGTGAGGGTCGCGGCGAACGCGGTGGCCTCGGCCGGGGTCTCCCACTGGCCGGCGTTCACGGTGACCGTCCCGGAACCGCCGTCGGTGTAGGTCTCGGTGTAGGCCTCGATCGCGCCGCCGGCGGTCCACGTGGGGTTGTCGGCGGACGACGCGAGCGCGTACTGCAGGAGGGAGGTGGGGAGCGCCGTCGCGAACGCCGTGGTGGCCGTGCGGGCGACCGGGTCGATCGTGGGCGTCGGCGAGGGAAGAAGGATCGTCGACGCGACCGCGGGCGGCGCCGCCGCGTCGGACCCCTTGTTGGAGGAGACGATCCCGATGATGACGGCAGCGACGACGAGGACGACCACGCCGATGATCGCGGGGACCAGCCAGCCCGGACGCCGCTTCGACTCGCCGGCGGGCGGCTCCCCACCCGTGGCCGGGGGGACGGCCGCAGGGGCCGCAGGAGTCACTGCGGTCGGCGTCGCCGCCTGCCAGCTGGTGACCGGCGGGGGCGTCGCGGGCGCGACGGGCGGCGTCTGGCCCGTCTGGCCCCAGCTGGGTCGACCGCTGTGGTGCGCGGGGTCGGGGCCGGGCCGGCCGGTGTCGCTCATCGGGGGTCCCCCTCGGGTCGTGATGCCCGGACCCTCGCCGGACGCCCCGCAGCCTACCTAGGCACCAGCGCAGGACCCCGGCACGTCCTCGGAGCGCCGCGAACGTCAGCCGGTCACGTCCCGCCGTCGGAACGCGGCCAGGCCGGCCACCATCAGGACCGCGGCGACGACGGTCAGGACGACCACCGGGGTCCAGTCCATCGCCTCGGCGGGAAGCTGCGGGGTGTAGGTGAACGGCGACAGGGCGTCCGAGCCGTCGGGCAGCAGCGGGCCGAACAGGCCCACCACGAACACGTAGACGACGTACGCCCAGATCAGCCCGAACACGCGCGGCGCGAGCCCGAGGACCAGCACGGCGAGCCCGAGCATGCAGCCGATCGCCGGCAGCGTCACCAGAGCGCCCCCGACCACCTGCCCGACGCTCACGGCGCCGTCCAACGAGCCGGCCGCGGTCGCGCCCATGGCCAGACCCGTCACCAGCATGATCACGACCGACGCGACGCCCGCCACGCCGGCCTGCGCGCCGAGCCAGCGCCACCGTGACACCGGCAGGGCCAGCACGGCCGCCCCCCGGGTGGCCACCTCCTCCGCGCGCGCGGCTCCGAGCGCGGTCGCCGCGTACGCGCCGGTGGTCACGGCGAGGAACACGGTGTAGACCGCGAGCGCACCCGCCGCGGCACCGTTCGGACCGTCCGGGAAGGCCTGGGAGAGCGTCGGGTCGGAGGCGAGGAAGTCCACCAGCGCACCGGCGAGCAGGCCGACCACCGCACCCATCGCGACGATGGCGAAGCCCCAGGAGAGGATCGGTCCGAGCTGGGACCGCGCCGTCAGGGCGACCATGCCCGTCAGGCTCCGGGGAGCGGCCGGGCGGCCCAGCCGCTCGGCCACCAGCCCGGTGCCGACGTCGCGCCGCCCGACGAGCCAGAACGCGAGGACGACGAGCCCGGCCGTCATGACGAACCCGATGGCCAACGGCCAGAAGCGTGTCGCGACGAAGGCGGCGGTCGCCTGCGCCCAGCCGAACGGGGACAGCCAGGTGAGCACGCTGGTGCTCTGGGGACCGTTCACGTCCCCGATCGCGCGCAGCAGGAAGGCGACCCCGAGCACCGCCATGCTCAACGCGCTCGCCGTCCGGCCGTGGGCGGTGAGCTGCGACGCCACGGTGGACACCCCCGCGAACACGAAGCCGACCATGACGACACCGCCCGCGAGCGCCGCGGAGCCCGTCGCCTCGAGGCCGCCCGCGACGAGCGCGAGGAACGTCAGCAACCCGACGGCCAGGGTCGCGACGAAGGCCGCCACCAGCCCGGCGACCACCGGCGCGTCCCGACCGACCGGCGCCGACCGCACGAGCTCGAGCCTCCCGTCCTCCTCGGCCGCCCGCAGGTGCCGGGTGACGGTGAGCAGCGACATGATCGCGACCGGGATCATGATCCACAGACCGATCTCGTTGGCCGTCATCGCGCCGATCGTGTAGTCGTCCAGCCCGTATCCCGGTCCGGCCAGCGCGGTCGCGGCGGGCGACGAGATGAGCGTCGCGCGGGCCTGCCTCGCCTCGGGCGTCGCGTACGCGGTGTTCAGGGCGCTGAGCGCGCCGAGCACGATCACGCTGACCGACAGCGCCCAGACGATCGTGCGGAACCGGTCCAGGCGCAGCGCGACCCGGACGAGTCCCCCGGTGCCCGACGCCGGCCCCGACCGGAACGTGGCGGGCAGGGCGACCGCGGTCATCGCGACCCCTCCACCACACCGAGCGTCGCCAGCTCGTCGCTGTACTCCCGCAGGAACAGGTCCTCGAGCGTCGGCGGGTGCGCGGTCAGGGAGTCGACACCGAAGGTGGTGAGCCGCGCCAGGACGTCGCCGAGCGCCGGGGTGTCGATGTCGAGGGTCAGGTGCCCGTCGTGCCGCTGCAGGTTGTGCACGCCGGCGGTCTCGCCGAGGGCACGAACAGCGCCCTCGAGGTCGCGGACCGCGGCCGTCACGGTGGTCCGGCGCAGGCTGCGGAGCTCCTCCAGCGAACCGGTCTGCACCGCCTTGCCGGCCCGGATGATCGTGACGCGGCGGCAGAGCACCTCGACCTGCGCCAGGATGTGGCTCGACAGGAGCACCGTGCGGCCCTCGTCGGCAACCTCCCGCACGACCTGCTGGAACACCGCCTCCATCAGCGGGTCCAGTCCGCTGGTCGGCTCGTCCATCAGCAGGAGCTCGGTGTCCGCGGCCAGCGCAGCCACGAGGGCGACCTTCTGCCGGTTGCCCTTGGAGTACGCGCGACCCTTGATCCGCGGGTCGAGCTCGAACCGCTCGATCAGCTCGTCCCGACGTGCAGGGTCGAGGCCGCCGCGCAGCCGCCCGAGCACGTCGATCGCCTCCCCGCCGGACAGGTTGGGCCACAGGTTCACCTCGCCGGGCACGTACGCGAGCCGCCGGTGCAGCGCGACCGCGTCCTTCCACGGGTCTCCGCCGAGCAGCGAGACCGAACCCGCGTCGGCGCGCAGCAGGCCGAGCAGCACCCGGATCGTCGTGGACTTGCCCGCGCCGTTCGGCCCGAGGAACCCGTGCACCTCGCCCGCCGCGACGGTCAGGTCGAACCCGTCGAGCGCGCGCTTGGCCCCGAACGACTTGACCAGACCGCGGATGTGGATGGCGTCGGTCATGACTTCTCCTTGAACTCTCTGTAGGCGTCGAGGTAGCCGCTGTCTGTGAACAGGCCGTGCGTGTAGAGCTCCAGGCCGGCGAGCAGGGTCGCGTCGTAGAGCTCCTTCATGGCCGTCGTCGGATCGTCGGTCGGGGCAGTGCCGCGGCCGAGCGCGCCGTCCAGCTGGGCCATGACGATCAGGCCGACCTGCGTCGCGACGAGGGTCCGGGACCGGCCTCGCGGGTCCTCCGACGCCCTGACCGTCCCCGTCCGCTCGCCGGTCTCCAGGTACGCGTCCGCATCGGCGACGAGGCCGTCGACGAACTTGGCCGCGAGCACGCCACCCTCGAGCAGGCTGCGCACGATGTAGGCGAACAGGGGCGCGTACTCCTCGATCCGCGCGAGCCGGCCGATGACGTCGCTCGGCGCCTGGTCCTGCATGGCGTCCGACTTCTCCCGCTTGACCGTCTCGAGCACGTGCTCGTCGCACGCCGCGCGCAGGCCGTCCTTGGAGCCGAAGTGGTGGATGACCAGGGCGGCGCTCACGCCGGCGTCCGCCGCGATGGCGCGCACGCCGACGCCGAAGCCGTCGCGCCCGAACCGCGCGACGGCCGCGTCCCGGATGCGGGCGCGGGCGGTGAGGTCCTCGTCTGAACGCACGTTCACTACGCTAAACCGTTGTTCAGTCGTTGGCAACAGACAGGTTGTCGCGCGCCGTCGGCGTCCGTGTCAGACGCTGCGTCTAGCGTCCCTCTCGTGACCTCGACGAGCGTGAGACGACCCGGCAGATCCACACGGCCCGCGCAGCCACCTTTTCGCTGCTCGGAGTGCGGGTGGTCGGCCACCAAGTGGGTCGGGCGTTGCGGGGAGTGCCAGGCGTGGGGCTCCGTCCTGGAGGACACCGGCCCTGGCGGAGGCGCGCCCAAGACGGTCGCGACGACGCCGACGAGGTCGTCCGCACTGCCCATCGACCAGATCGATGTCGAGACCGCCCGGGCGCAGTCGACGGGGGTCGACGAGCTGGATCGCGTGCTCGGCGGCGGGCTCGTGCCCGGCGCTGTGGTGCTCCTGGCGGGGGAACCGGGGGTGGGCAAGTCCACGCTGCTGCTCGACGTCGCCGCCCGAGCCGCGCGCACCGGGCGTCGCGTGCTGTACGTCACGGGCGAGGAGTCGGCGGCGCAGGTGCGGCTGCGCGCCGGTCGGATCCACGCGCTCGCCCCGACGCTGCTGCTCGTCTCCGAGACCGACCTGGCCACGGTGCTCGGGCACATCGAGCAGCAGGACCCCGACCTCCTGGTGATCGACAGCGTGCAGACCATCGCGTCGTCGCAGGTCGACGGCACCGCCGGCGGCGTGTCACAGGTGCGCGAGGTCAGCGCGGCCGTCATACAGGCGGCCAAGGCCCGGGACATGCCCGTCGTGCTCATCGGCCACGTGACCAAGGACGGGTCCGTCGCCGGACCGCGCACGCTCGAGCACCTGGTGGACGTCGTCTGCCAGTTCGAGGGCGATCGGCACTCCCGCCTGCGCATGCTGCGGGCGACCAAGAACCGCTACGGCCCGACCGACGAGGTCGGCTGCTTCGACCTGTCCGAGACCGGGATCGTCGGCCTGACCGACCCGTCGGGCCTCTTCATCTCGCAGGCCCTGCACCCCGTGCCGGGCACCTGCCTGACGGTGACGCTCGAGGGGCGCCGCCCGCTGGTCGCCGAGGTGCAGTCGCTCGTGGCGCTGTCGTCCGTGCCCAACCCGCGGCGGACCACCAGCGGCGTCGACAGCAGCCGGTTGGCCATGGTGCTCGCCGTCCTCCAGAGGAGGCTCGGCGCGCGGCTGGCGGACCAGGACGTCTACATGTCGACCATCGGCGGCGCCCGGGTGATCGAGCCGGCGGCCGACCTGGCGCTCGCGCTCGCGGCTGTCAGCTCCCGCGAGAACGTGCCGCTGCCCCGCGGGCTGGTCGCGATCGGCGAGGTCGGGCTGGCCGGCGAGATCCGGACCGTGTCGGGGGTCGGTCGACGCCTCGCCGAGGCCGCGCGGCTCGGGTTCACGCGCGCGATCGTCCCGGCCGGGGCGCTGGACGGGGCCACGCCGCCCGCGGGGCTGACCGTCACGACCGCGGCCGACCTCGGGGAGGCGGTGCTGAACGCCGGGCTGGCGGCGGACGACCCGCGGCGCTGAGCATCCCGCGGGCCGTCGCCGGTCGGCCCTCTCAGGACCAGGTCGACTCGGGGTAGGCGGTCGGCGTCAGACGACGGTCGGCGTCAGACCGGCGCTCGCCCGAGCCCGCGCCAGCGCGTCGGGCGGCGCTCCGTGGTCCTCGAGCACCAGCAGCGCGGCCCCGACCACCGGCCGGTCGGCGACGAACGTCAGGTGCGCGCCGGGTGCACCGGTCGCTAGCCGCGCGCGGATGCCCTCGGTCAGCCCAGGGTGCCGGGCGGCCAGGACACCGCCTCCGAGCACCACGGGGACCGTGGACCCGACGAGGTCCAGCCGTCGAAGGGCCGCGAGCGCGAGGGTCGCGATCTCCTCGGCCTGTCGCTCCACGACCGAGAGGGCGACCGCGTCCCCGTCGGACGCAGCAGCCAGCAGCACGGGCGACAGGCCGGCGACGTCGTCGTGCCCGAGCACCCCGAAGTGCAGGTCCTCGATCACGACCGCCATCGACGGACGCCCGAGCGCCGACGGCACCCGGGTCGCCAGCGAGGTGGCCGGCCCGCGGCCGTCGAGCGCCCGGGCCGCGTGCCAGAGGGCCTGCTCCCCCAGCTCGAACCCACCGCCCCAGTCGCCGGAGATGCGGCCGAGCGCCGGGAACCGGGCGGTCGCGCCGTCGGACCGGCGCCCGACGCAGTTGATCCCGGTGCCGCACACGACGACGACGGCCTCGTGGGACGGCGTCCCGGCGCGCAGGAGGGCGAACGTGTCGTTGTCGACGACGGCCGCGTCCGGCGTGAACCACGGGAGCGTCTGCAGGGCGGACGTGAACGTCGCGATCTCGACCGGAAGGTCCAGCCCGGACAGGTAGATCCCCACCCGTGCGACGTCGGAACGCCCGACCAGGGCCGACCGTACGAGCCCGTCGATGACCTCGAGAGCGGGCCGCACCCCGATCACCTGCGGGCACGACCCGGGCCCGCGAGCGTGCGCGAGGACCGTCCCGTCGGGGTCGAGCACCAGCACGTCGGTCTTGCTGCCACCTCCGTCGACGGCCACGAGGACGCTCATCGGGCCCACGCGAGATGGGCGCGGTTCTCCGCGAGCAGCAGGTCGGTCAGGCGCGCCGCACGGTCGTACTGACCGACCAGCGGGTGGGCGAGCAGGGCGCGCTCGACCCGGTCGCGGCCGCCGTGCACCGCGGCCTCCAGGGCAAGCCGCTCGTAGCCCGCGACGTGCGACACGAGTCCCGCGATGTCGGTGGGGAGGGGCGCCGCGGGCAGCGGCGTGATCCCCCCGGCGCCGATCGTCGCGGGCACCTCGATGACGTGGTCGTCGGGCAGGAACGGAAGCGTGCCGTCGTTGCGGACGTTGACCACCTGTACGTCGCCGCGGTCGGCAGTGAGCGAGGCGAGCAGGTCGACCGCGGCCTCCGAGTAGAACGCGCCCCCCCGTCGTTCGAGGGCGGCCGGTTTGGTGTCCACGGACGGGTCGGCGTACAGCGCGAGGAGCTCGTCCTCGACAGCGGTGACCGCCTGGGCGCGGGTCGGGGCGCCCTGCTGCTCCGCGAAGACGACATCGTGCGCGTAGTAGTAGCGCAGGTAGTACGACGGCACGACGCCGAGCAGCGACACCAGCGAGGAGGGCAGCTCGACCTCGTCGGCGATCTCGGAGAGCCTCGAAGCCAACAACGAAGGCAGCCGGTCGACCCCGTCCACCGACGCTCCACGCACCCAGGTCAGGTGGTTGAGGCCGACGTGGTCCAGGGCGACCGCCGACGGCGCCACGTCGAGCATCGTCGCGAACCTGCGTTGGAAGCCGATCGCCACGTTGCACAGCCCGACGGCGCGGTGGCCCTCGGACAGCAGGGCTCGCGTCACGATGCCGACCGGGTTGGTGAAGTCGACGATCCACGCGTCCGGCCGGGCATGACGGCGCACCAGCTCGGCCAGCGACAGGACGACCGGGACGGTGCGCAGCGCCTTGGCCAGGCCGCCCGGACCGGTGGTCTCCTGGCCGATGCACCCGCAGGCGTGCGGGAAGGTCTCGTCGGTGTGACGCGCCGCCTGCCCGCCCACCCGCAGCTGGAACAGCACCGCGGAGGCGTCCGCGACGCCCGCGACGACGTCCGAGGTGGCCGTGACGCTCACCTCGTACCCGAACCGCGCGAACATCCGACGCGAGACCCCGGCCACCAGCGAGAGCCGGTGGGCGTCGGGGTCCACGAGGCAGAGCTCGGTCAGGGGCAGCAGCGAACGCAGCCGTGCGAACCCGTCGACGAGCTCGGGCGTGTAGGTGGACCCGCCACCGATGACGGTGAGCTTCATCCCTTGACTCCGGTCAGCGTGACGCCCTGCACAAAGATGCGCTGGGCGAGGAAGAAGATGAGCAGCACCGGGATCATCGCGATCACCGTGGCGGCCATCGTGAGGTTCCAGTCGACCGAGTGCGCGCCGCGGAACTGCGCGAGCGCGTAGGAGACCGGCCACGCCGACTCGTTCTCGGAGGTGTAGAGCAGCGGCCCGTAGTAGTCGTTCCACGACGCGAAGAACATGAAGATGGCCGTTGCCGCGATGCCCGGCTTGGCCATCGGGACGATGACCTTCCACAGCGTGCGCAGCTCGCCGCAGCCGTCCAGCCGGGCGGCCTCGGTGTACTCCTTGGGGATCGTCAGGAAGAACTGCCTCAGCAGGAAGATCGAGAAGGCGTCGCCCAGCAGGTTCGGCAGGATCAGCGGCCACAGCGAGCCGGTCAGGCCGAGCTTGGACCACATGACGTACAGAGGCACGCTCGTGACCTGCGGCGGGAGCAGCATCATGCCGATGACGGCGATCAGCAGGACGCCCGAGCCGCGGAACTGGATGCGCGCCATGGCGTAGGCCGCGGGGACCGAGGAGACGAGCATGAACAGCGTGGCCAGGCCCGCGTACAGGAACGAGTTGCCCGTGTACTTGAGCATCGGCAGCTTGCGGAACACCTCGGCGTAGTTGTCCCAGTGGAACGACGTGGGCCAGCTGAACGACGTGCCGGCCTGCGCGGGCGACATGACCGAGGTGAGCAGGATGAACGCGAACGGCGCGAGGAACATGACGGCCAGGGCGACGAACACCGCGTGGTCGGCCACCCAGACCAGGGTGGACGAGCTGCGGCGGTTCAACTGGCCACGTCCGGCGTGAAGGACTTGAACCGGCGCAGGAGCACGGCCATGACCAGGGCGGCGACGACGAACAGCACGACGGCCATCGCTGACGCGTACCCCATGAGGTTGGCGCCGAACGCCTTGGAGTACAGCAGCTGCCCGTAGGTGAGCGTCGACTGGTCGGGCCAGCCGAGCGCGCCCGCGGCACCCTCCCCGACGGTCGACTTGCCCATGGCAGTCGCGGACGCCACGGCCGGTTCGGTGAAGTACTGCAGCGCGCCGATGATGCCCGTGATCAGCGCGAACAGCAGGACGGGCGTCATGTTGGGCACGGTGACGAACCAGAACTGCTGGCGCGTGCTCGCGCCGTCCAGCTCGGCCGCCTCGTACTGCTCCGTCGGCACGTCCAGCAGGCTGGCCAGGAAGATCACCATGATGTCGCCGAGCACCCACAGGCCCAGGAGCACGAGCGACGGCTTGGCCCAGGCCGGGTCGGTGAACCAGCCCGGCCCGTCGACGCCGAACCAGCCGAGGATCTGGTTGACCGGACCGGTGGCGGGGTTGAGCACGAAGACGAACGCGATCGTCGCCGCCACCGGCGGGATGAGGGCCGGCAGGTAGTAGACGGTGCGCAGCACACCCGACGACCGTCGGGCCCGCGTGAGCACCCAGCCGACGAACAGGGCCCCGACGATCCGAGCCGGCACGAGGATCGCGACGAACCACAGCGTGTTGACGGTCGCCGTGCCGATCAGCGGGTCACCGCTGACCAGGAACTTCCAGTTGGCGAAGTCGTTCCACCTCGGCGGGTTCGACAGGTCGAACGACGTGAAGGAGTAGAAGACCGTCATCACCAGCGGGAAGACGAAGAACACGATCATGCCGAGCAGTGCCGGCGTCAGGAGCAGAAGGGCTGCCCTGTTCCGTCGGCGTTGGATCGTCGAGGCCATGTGCGTCAGCCCGCCTGGAGCTTGACGGCGGCGTTGATCTCGTCGTCGACGGTGCTCAGCATCCCTGGCAGGTCCGTGACGTCGCCCTGCTGCCACTTGGCCGTGTGGGTGCCGAAGATCGTCTGGTACTCCGCGCCGATGCCGCTGGGCGGGGTGGTGGACGACTTCGGGTTCTCGAAGATGTCGAGGAACGTCTGGAACTGCGGCGTGACCTCGAGGTCCGGCGACACGATCGCGTCGTGCATCGTCGGCGCGTTCTTCAGGCCGTTGGACAGCTTGACCTGCGCCTCCGTGTTCGTGGTCAGGTACTTGATGAGCGCCCACGCGGCCTCGGGGTTCTTGGCCCCCTTGCCGATGCCGACGATGTTGCCGGTGATGTAGCCGGCGCCGTAGCTGTCCTCGTAGCCCTTCGCCGACGGCATCGGAGCGGTGCCGTAGTTCAGGTTGGGCGTCTGGTCCGCGATGAACGCGGTGCGGTACTCGCCGTCGACGTTCATGGCGACCTTGCCGGTCTGGAAGTCGTTCTCCGCGGAGAACTCCTGCCCCAGCGCGGCCTGGAAGTCGGCCAGCTTCTGGTACCCGCCGAGCTTGGCGATCAGGTCCTTCTGCCACTCGAGGATGGCGTTCCAGCCGGGCGACGACCCGATGGCCGAGGTGCCGTCCTCGTTGAGCCACTGTGCGTCCGCGGCGGGCGCCCAGTGCGCCTCGGCGTTCTCGTAGTAGCCGAGCAGCGGCATGAAGCCGAGCTGCTTGATGGAGCCGTCGTCGTTGAACGTGGTGAGCTTGACGGCCATGTCGGTCAGCTCGTCGAGCGTCTTGGGCGGCTCCGTGTAGCCGGCCGCCGCGAGCAGGTCCTTGTTGTAGTAGAGCCCGTAGACGTCGGCGAGCGCAGGCATGGTGCAGCGCACGCCCTTGTACGACGTGTAGCCGAGCACCGTGTCCGGGATCTGCGTCAGGTCGACCTTGTCGCGGGTGATGAAGCTCGACAGGTCGACGAAGTCGCCCGACGAGCAGAGCGGACCCACCTGGTCGGTGGAGTAGGACAGGCCGACGTCGATGGGCTGACCTGCGGAGATGGCCTGTCGCATCTTCTGGTCGTCCTGGCCGGACTTCACGACGACCTTCACGCCGGGGTTGGCCTTCTCGAAGTCGTCGACGACCGACTGGATGACGCCGGCCTCGCGGTCGGTGAAGAAGTGCCAGAACTCGACGGTCCCGGTCACCTCCGAGGGGGCTGTGGCGGCAGCCGTGGGGCCGCCGCCGGACCCGCCGCTGCAGGCACCGAGGGCGGTGATCGCCACGAGGGCGGGGATGACGAGCCAGGACTTGCGTGTTCTCACCGAAGGCTCCTTGCGCAGGGCGCGACCGACCGCCCCCAGGACCGAGTGCGTCCGGGCGGGTCGTCGTGCGGGTGGTGGGGGCTAGGGAACGAGGTCCAGAAGTCGTGTGCGCAGGTCCGCGCCGACGACGGATCGAGCACCGCGCAGCACCGGGTGATCAGCCACGGAGCTCACGGAGATGTGCGGGGACCACCGGGTGGTCCTGCGGATGTGCCCTCGCACGAGATCGACGAGGGTCTGACCACCGGCGACGCCGGTCGGTCCGCCGAGCACGACCACGGGTGGGTCGAGCACGGCGAGCACGGGGATGACACCGACGGCCACGCGGGCGGCCAGCTCGGCCAGGACGGCATGCCGCTGCGGGTGCGTCGCGAGCTCGGCGAGCATGGCGTCGAGGGTGCGGCCGCGGACGTCGTGCGCCCGCGCCAGCTTGCCCATCGCGATGCCACCGATGAGGTCCTGCAGGTCCTTGACGCCCGCCTGGGGCACGGGCAGATAGCCGATCTCGCCGGCGCCGCCCGCCGCACCGCGGTGCAGGGTCCCGCCCAGGTCGACCGCCAGGCCCAGGCCGTCGCCGATCCAGAGCAGGGCGAAGCCGTCGACGTCGTGCCCCGCCCCCTCGACGCGCTCCGCTACGGCGGCGAGGTTCACGTCGTTGTCGATACGGACGCTGATCCCGAGGCCGCCCTCGAGCTGCGCCCGCACGGACTTGCGCGGCCAGCCGGGCATGAGGCCGACGAACGCGAGGTCGTCGGTGCGCGGGTCGACCGCGCCCTGGACGCCGACGGCCGCCGCCACCACCGTGTCGGGGGTGGTGCCCGCCGCCTCGCAGGCGGCCTGGATCGCGGTGGTGATGTCCCCGACGGCGGACCGCTCGGACGCGGTGCGCGACAGCTGGACCTCCGCGACGGGGTGCTCGCCGCCGGTCGCGTCGACGAGCGTCGACAGGACGCGGAACGGTCGCACGTCGACCGCGACGGCGTGTGCGCGGTTGCTGCGCACGCCGTAGGTCACGGCGCTCGGACCGCGGACGGCGGCCACCGAGCCGACGACGTCGATCAGGTCCAGCTGTTCGAGACGGGCCACCACCTGGGACGCGGTCGGCTTCGACAGGCCGGTGAGCTCGCCGATCTGCGCGCGGGTGAGGGGGCCGTGCTCGAGCAGCAGGGCGAGCGCGGCCCGGTCGTTCATGGCGCGCAGCAGCCCGGGAGTTCCCGGCTGGCTGGGCGTGCCGCTCATGCGCTGCGCTCCGATCGTCGTTGACCGCTGGATGGTGCCCTCGCAGGGCACCCTCTCAGGCGCGATCAAACTAACAGGTAAGTTTCCTAATAGACAACAGTCTTCGGACGTCGGATGCGTCTCGGTCGGGTAACGGCCCTGTTACTTCTTCGTCCGTCCGCCAGGTGTTTTGACGGTCCGCGGATCATCCGCCGTCGTTACGATGCACCCGTGCCCCACTCGCACGTTCCCGACGACCTGCTCAGGTCCACGCTCGCCGCCGTCGCGCCCGGCGGTGAGCTTCGCGACGGCCTGGAGCGGATCCTGCGCGGGCGCACGGGTGCGCTGATCGTGCTCGGGTTCGACTCGACCGTCGAGAGCATCTGCTCGGGCGGGTTCGTCCTGGACGTCGAGTTCTCCGCCACCCGCCTGCGCGAGCTGGCCAAGATGGACGGCGCCGTCGTGGTGGACGCGAACATCACCCGGATCGTGCGCGCGGCCGTCCAGCTGCTGCCCGACGTGACCATCGAGACCTCCGAGTCGGGCACCCGGCACCGGACCGCGGAACGCGTCGCCAAGCAGACCGGCCTGCCGGTCATCTCCGTCTCGGCCTCCATGCGGATCATCGCGCTGTACGTCGACGGCTTCCGGCACGTGATCGAGGACTCGACCACCATCTTGTCCCGCGCCAACCAGGCGCTCGCCACGCTCGAGCGCTACAAGTCGCGTCTCGACGAGGTCAGCGGCACCCTGTCCGCCCTCGAGATCGAGGACCTGGTGACGGTCCGCGACGTGTCCGCCGTCGTCCAGCGCCTCGAGATGGTCCGGCGCATCTCCGAGGAGATCGAGGGCTACGTCGTCGAGCTGGGCACCGACGGACGCCTGCTCACCCTGCAGCTGGACGAGCTCGTCGGCGGCATCAGCTCCGACCGCGCCCTGGTGATCCGCGACTACGTGGACACGATGCGGCGCGACGTCGACTCGGTCCTCGACGAGCTCTCCGACCTCGACTCGACCGAGCTGATCGACATCGGCCGGATCGCCACGGTCCTCGGTTTCCCGGGCGGCGGCGGCGACCTCGACGCGGCGGCCGGCCCGCGCGGCTACCGCCTGCTGTCCAAGGTGCCGCGTCTGCCGGGCGCCATCGTCGACCGGCTGGTCGCCCACTTCGGCGGGCTCCAGAAGCTCCTGGCCGCCGGCATCGACGACCTCATGGCCGTCGAGGGCGTCGGCGAGCAGCGTGCCCGCGCCGTCCGCGAGGGCCTCTCCCGCCTGGCGGAGTCGAGCATCCTCGAACGCTACGTCTGACCCTGCCGAGCGACAGGTCAGCTCAGGCCGAACACCGCCGGGGCCGCCGCGACACCCGCGAGCGTGAACTGGGCGGAGTAGGTCCCGGCCCCGGGCGTCGGCAGGCCCGGCGGGCAGCCGGGTGCGGACCGCACCCGGTTCCAGGCGAGCTGGGTGGCGTCGGAACCGGCCGCGGGCAGCAGCAGGTCGCGACTCTCCGTACCGGCCACGATGCAGTCGCGGTTGTCCCAGACGCGGTCAGCACCCGACGTGATGAGGATCTCGCGGCTGGCCTCACCGGCGTCGACCAGGCACGGCACGGCGCCGGTGTTGGTGATCGTGATGTCGAACGTGGGGTTCGCGCCGGCGCCGAACGACGCGGCGGTGGCCGTCATGGCCAGCGCGAGCGTCGCCGCATCGCAGTCGGGGACGCCACCGGCCTCCTTCGACGGAGTCGGCGACGGGGTCGTCGCTGCGGCGGGCGCAGCCGCCGGCGTGGTGACCGGGGCCGTGCTCGTCGTCGACTGCGCCGGCGGCGTCGAACCGTCCCCGCGTCCGCCGATCCACACGATCACCAGGACGACGACCAGCAGCGGGATCCCCAGCACGACCAGCCGGCGGACCCAGTAGACCCGAGCCGGCAGCCGCGGCGCCGGAGTCTCCGCACCCATCGACCCACCTGCCTTCCGCTGCTCGTCGCCACCCCATCTGGCCCGAGGTGGCGCGACCACGGTAGAGGCAGGCTCGTGCGACGACGTGTCCGACGCACCGGGAGCCGCGGATCAGAGCGTGACCCGCACCACCGCCCAACCGGCCCTCGGCCGCGCGACGACCGTGAATCCCGCCGCGAGGAACGTCGACAGCCGTCCGCGGTAGGTGCCCGAGCCCGCGCGTGGCCGCTCCGCGGCGTCGACCGGGTAGCCCTCGACGGTGTGCGCGCCGCTCGCGCGGGCATGGTCGACGGCCGCGTCGAGCAGCACTGCGGACACCCCGTGCCGGCGGTACCGCGTCCGCACGACGAAGCAGGTCACCGACCAGATCCCCGCGTCGTCGAGGTCGGCCCTGGTGTCGACCGTCGACATCGAGGTGCTCGACCCGATCCGCGGGAACGTCGCCCGCGGGGCCACGGACGCCCAGCCGACCGGCTCGTCGCCGAGCATCGCGATCACGCCCGGGCTCGCACCGCCCGAGGCGACCTGCGCGAAGAGGTGCCCGCGCTTCTCGTCGTCGGACATCCCGCGGTACGCCGGCATGCTCCACCGGTCGAACTGGCACCAGCAGTGCCGCTGGTCACCGGGCGTGCCCAGAACGGCCTCGGCCTCCCCCGCGCCCCCGCACGGCGCCGCGATCAGCTCCATCCGGCCACGGTAGCCACGTACACCGACATCCGACCGAGCCGGCGGCGCCGGAAGGTGAGGCAGGATGCTGCGGTGCCGACCTCCCCCGCCGACCTGCGCGCGCCGGTGCTCGCGTGGTTCGACGTGCACGCGCGCGACCTGCCGTGGCGCGCGGCGGACCGCACGCCGTGGGGCGTCCTGGTCAGCGAGGTCATGCTCCAGCAGACGCCGGTCGCGCGGGTCGAGCCCGCCTGGCGCGCGTGGATGGCCCGCTGGCCGACGCCCGTCGACCTCGCCGACGCCTCGACCGCCGACGTGCTGCGTGCGTGGGACCGGCTGGGCTACCCGCGCCGCGCGCTGCGGCTCCAGGAGTGCGCCCGGGCGGTCGTCGAGCGGCACGGCGGGGTCGTGCCCGCCTCGGAGCTCGAGCTCGTGGCGCTGCCCGGCGTCGGTTCCTACACGGCCGCCGCGGTGCGCGCGTTCGCGTTCGGGCGGCGCTCGGTGGTGCTCGACACGAACGTCCGACGCGTCCTGGCCCGGACGGTCGCCGGCGAGGCGCTCCCCGCGCCCACCCGGACAGCCGCCGAGGTGCGGCTGGCCGACTCGTACGCGCCCGCCGACGACGCGACCTCCGCGCGGTGGGCCGCTGCTTCCATGGAGCTGGGCGCGCTCGTCTGCACCGCCCGGAACCCGCGGTGCGACGCGTGCCCGGTGGTCGACCTGTGCGCCTGGTACGCCGCCGGCCGGCCCGCCGACGTGCACGCCGCCCGCCGCCGGACCCAGGGTTTCGTCGGCACCGACCGCCAGGTCCGCGGCCGTGTGATGGCGCTCCTGCGCGAGGCGATCGCACCCGTCCCGCAGACGGCGCTCGAGGCGGTCTGGCCGGAAGGCGGTCAGCTGGCCCGCTGCATCGAGTCCCTCGTGGCCGACGGCCTGGTCACGCGCGAGCCCCCGACCAACGACGACGCCGACCCCACCTACCGCCTCCCCCACTGAGGAGGACGTCGAGGACGCGTCAGGCGAGCTCGACGAGCATGCGGGTGTTGCCCAGGGTGTTCGGCTTCACCCGGGCAAGATCCAGGAACTCCGCGACGCCGTCGTCGTGCGAGCGCAGCAGCTCCAGGTAGACGTCGGGCGTGACGGGCGTGCCCTCGATGACGTGGAATCCGTGCGCCTCGAAGAACGCGACCTCGAAGGTCAGGCAGAACACCCGGCGCAGGCCCAGGTCGCGGGCGCGCTGCAGGAGACCGTCGAGCAGGGCGTGCCCGACGCCGGCGCCGCGCCAGTCGGCGGAGGCGGCCAGGGTGCGGATCTCGGCCAGGTCCTGCCACATGACGTGCAGCGCCCCGCAGCCGACGACGGTCCCGTCCGGAGCCTCGGCGACGAGGAACTCCTGCACACCCTCGTAGTAGCCCACCCACTCCTTGGCCAGCAGGATCCGCTGCTGCGCGTAGGGCTCGACGAGTGCGCGGATGGCTCGCACGTCCGCGGGGAGCGCCGGACGGACGCGGATGTCGGAAGGCACGAGGGAGAGGGTAGACGCCTCAGGACACGGTCGACGGCTGCCCGGACCGCCACGCGGCGAACCGGCGATCGAGCGCGAGCCCGCCGCGCGAACCCTGCAGGAGGTTGCGCAGGACCACGGCGAGCAGCTGCTGGTGCTCGGGCTCGAGCAGGTCGGAGGTCCGCGCGTCCATCTCGGTCTCGATCTGGCGCAGCGTCGGCACCAGCGCGTGGGCCGCGGGCGTCAGCTCGAGCAGGACCGCGCGCCTGTCGCGCGGGTCCGGGTTCCGTGCGACCAGGCCGCGCTGCACCAGCGCGTTCACCACGCGGCTGGGGCTGCCCGCCTCGCACACGATCATGCCGCCGAGGTCACGCAGGCTCAGGGGCCCGAAGTCCTCCAGGACCACCAGGATCTCGGCCTGCGGCGGCGTCAGCCCCAGGTCCTCGAGCAACCGGGAGAACATGCGGAAACCCTCCCGCTGCGCCGCGAGGATCATGTAGCGCAGCTGGGTGGGCGCGGGCCCCTGGATGCTGATCGAAAGGTCCTCTGCCACGCGTCCCCATCAGTCGTCGGGGTCCGCTCCACGGGTGGGGGACCCTCATGCACCTTCGAGGACCGGCGATGCCCGTCGGTCCCACGCCCCCTGCGTAGGCACTGATACTCCCTGATGTCAGGCTGACCAGGTAGTGCAAAGCACGACTATTTTTCTCGCCCAGGGGCTACGACCTGGGGCGGGCGCGACGGCGGTGCGGGGGTTCGGCCACCTCCAGCAAACCGGTGGCGGTGATCTCGTCGACGACGAGGTCCGTGACCACCCCCGCACGCAGGGCGGCCAGCAGCGGTGCGACCTTGTTGTCCCCGGCGACGATGCACACCCGCCGCGGGATCCGTTGGAGCTCGACGGGCGTCGGGCCGGTGGCCCGCTCGTTCAGGTGGACGTCCTGCCACGACCCGTCGGCGCGCAGGAAGACGGTGCAGACGTCCCCGACGACACCCTCGTCGTGCAGGTTCTTCACGTCGGAGTCGTCCAGGTAGCCCGCGGAGTAGACGTGCGACGGCACCGCTCCGGCGACCGCACCCACCGAGAACACCGCGATGTCCGCCCTCCGCTGCATGTCGAGCACCCGGCGCACGGACCGCTCGCGCCACATGGCGGCCTTGGTGTCGGGGTAGTCGAAGAAGGCGGGGACCGAGAAGTGATGGACGGCGGCCGCGAACGCGGTCCCGAACGTCGAGATCAGGTCGCTCGCGTACTCGATGCCGCTGGTGCGCATGTTGGCCGCGCCGTTGAGCTGGACCACCGCCGAGCCACGGGTCGGCTTGGGCGCCAGGTACCGGGACACCGACGCCAGCGTGGTACCCCATGCGACGCCGAGCACCATGTCCGAGTCGAACCAGGACGACAGCAGGCGCGCCGCCGTGATCGAGACCTGGTCGAGGCGTTCGATGTGGCTGGCGGAGTCGGGCACGGGGACCACGTACGTCTCGATGCCGAAGGCCGCGGCGATCGTCCGGCCCAGCCCCGGTGCACGGGTGCTCGCCGGCCGCAGCGTGATCTCCACCAGGCCCGACTCGCGGGCACGCTTGATCAGGCGCGACACGGTCGAGCGTGACGTGCCGAGGTGCCGGGCGATGACCTCCATCTTGATGTCCTGCAGGTAGTACATGGACGCGGCCCGGAGCACGTCCTGCTCCCGTTCGACGTACATCTGACGCCCCTCCGTCACGTCACGCGTCGCTGCACATATGTGCAGCCAGGTTGCGCGTTCGTTCGCCCCGTGACGACGATAGCCAAGGGCCCGGGAACGGGCGAACGGGACGAAGCGGTCCCGTCGGCAGAACCGCAGGCGAAAAGCAGGACAGACCAAGGGGCACGAGATATGCGAACGGCGCCGTTGACGGCTCAGGCACGACAGGATGCACTCGATGCGCTGCGAGCGAGTGCGGAGCGCGGGAACGAGCTCGACGTCCTCGTGATCGGCGGCGGCGTCACCGGCGCAGGGATCGCCCTGGATGCAGTGAGCAGAGGTCTGTCCACCGCGATCGTCGAGGCACAGGACTGGGCGAGCGGAACGTCGAGCCGCTCCAGCAAGCTCGTGCACGGCGGCCTGCGCTATCTCCAGATGCTCGACTTCCACCTGGTGCGCGAGGCGCTCACCGAGCGCGACCTGCTGATCAACCGGCTCGCCCCGCACCTGGTCAAGCCCGTCAGCTTCCTGTACCCGCTGGAGAACCGGGTGTGGGAGCGGGCCTATGTGGGCGCGGGCGTGGCGCTGTACGACACGCTGGCCTCGGTCAACGGCGCCAAGCGCGCGCTGCCCATCCACCGGCACCTGACCCGCAAGGGCATGGAGCGGCTGTTCCCCGACCTGCGGCACGACGCCGCGATCGGCGCGGTCCGGTACTGGGACGCTGCCGTCGACGACGCCCGGCTCGTCGAGACCCTGATCCGCACGGCGGTCTCCTACGGTGCGCGCGCCGCGAGCCGCACCCAGGTGCAGGCGCTGCAGACGACCACGGGCGGTGCCGTCACCGGCGCCGAGCTGGTGGACCTGGAGACCGGCGAGCACATCGACGTCCGCGCCCGGCACATCATCAACGCCACCGGCGTCTGGACCGAGCAGACCGAGTCGCTGGCCGGCTCCGAGGGCGGTCTGCGGGTGCTGGCGAGCAAGGGCGTCCACATCGTGGTGCCGCGCAGCCGCATCGCCGGCGAGGTCGGGCTGATCCTGCAGACCGAGAAGTCGGTGCTGTTCATCATCCCGTGGTCGCGGTACTGGGTCATCGGCACCACGGACACGCCGTGGGTGCAGGAGCTGACGCACCCCGTCGCGACGAGCGCCGACATCGACTACGTGATCGAGCACGCCAACGCCGTCCTGTCCCGCCCGATCACGCGCGAGGACATCATCGGCACGTGGGCGGGCCTGCGGCCGCTCCTGCAGCCGCAGGTCAAGGCGGGCACGACCTCGGCCAAGGTCTCCCGTGAGCACACCGTCGCCAGCCCCGCACCCGGGTTCACCGTCATCGCCGGCGGGAAGCTCACCACCTACCGCGTGATGGCCAAGGACGCCGTCGACTTCGCGATCGGGTCGCGCGCCACCACGCTGCCGTCGATCACGGCCGACCTGCCGCTCGTCGGCGCCGAGGGCCTGCAGGTGTTCCAACGCCAGTCGCGGGCGATCGCGCAGAAGTACGGCTGGACCCGGCCGCGGATGGACCACCTGCTGCACCGGTACGGGTCGCTGCTGGGCGAGCTGATCGACCTGGTCGACGCCGATCCCAAGCTGGCCGAGCCGCTGCAGAACGCGGACGCGTACATCGGCGCCGAGATCGTCTACGCCGCCAGCCATGAGGGCGCACTGCACCTCGACGACGTCCTCATGCACCGCACCCGGCTCAACTACGAGCAGGCCGACAAGGGTGTCGGGGCGCTGGAGGAGATCGCGGACCTCGTCGCACCCGTCCTGGGCTGGGACGAGGCCACCCGCAACCGGGAGATCGCTGCGTACGTGGCTCGCGCGGAGGCCGAGGACGCCGCCGCTCGCGAGCCCGACGACGCATCGGCGGAGAAGGTCCGGCTGCGTGCCGTCGACCTCGCGCCGATGCTCGGGGAGCCCGCCAACACGTAGGGGGAAAGCAGGACTCCGCACGGTCATCCGTGCGGAGAACGTGACAACGACGTCCGTCAGAAAGGGTCGACTGTGACAATGACAGATGCCTTCTGGTCCGAGGTAATAGGGACCGGGCTACTCGTGCTGCTGGGTACCGGTGTCGTCGCGAACGTCATCCTCCCGAAGAACAAGGGGTTCGACGGCGGCTGGCTCCTCATCAACGTGGGATGGGGCTTCGCCGTCATGGCGGGCGTGTACGCGTCCTACAAGTCGGGCGCATACCTGAACCCTGCGGTGGTGATCGGTCAATGGGCGAGCGGCGCGGACGAGTTCACGAAGGGCGTCCCCATCACGGCGGCCAACGGGTTCTACTACGTGGTCGCAGAGATGCTCGGGGCCGCGATAGGCGCAGGGCTCTGTTACCTCGCCTACAAGAGGCACTTCGACGAGGAAGCCCCCGGCGCCACGAAGCTCGCGGTCTTCTCGACCGGCCCGGCGATCAGGTCCTACGGCTGGAACTTCATCACCGAGGTCATCGGCACGTTCGTGCTGGTGTTCGTCATCCAGTGCTTCGGCAAGAACCCGGCCAGCCTCGGGCCGATCCCCGTCGCCTTCCTCGTGATCGGCATCGGCGCCAGCCTCGGTGGCCCGACGGGCTACGCCATCAACCCGGCTCGTGACCTCGGTCCGCGCATCGCGCACGCCCTGCTGCCCATCAGGGGCAAGGGCTCCAGCGACTGGTCCTACTCGTGGGTCCCGGTCTTCGGTCCGCTGGTCGGCGGCGTTCTCGCCGGTCTGCTCGCCAGCGCCTACGTCGTCTGACGATCACCGACCGACCGATCTGGTCACCCCAAGCGTCCGGACGGCGCCACTGGCCCCCTGGTCGGCGTCGTCCGGACCTCATTTCGCACACCTCGCACCCGCACGAACTTGCGCACGACCTTCGGAGGAATTCCCACCATGCCGGACACCAAGTACGTCCTCGCCATCGACCAGGGCACCACGAGCTCCCGCGCCATCGTCTTCAACCACTCGGGCCAGATCGTCGAGAGCGGCCAGCTCGAGCACGAGCAGATCTTCCCGCGGGCGGGTTGGGTCGAGCACAACGCCGCGGAGATCTGGAAGAACATCCGCGAGGTGGTCGGCATGGCGCTGACCCGCGCGAACCTCACCTACAAGGACATCGCCGCCGTCGGCATCACCAACCAGCGTGAGACGGCCGTGGTCTGGGACCGGACCACGGGCGAGCCGGTCTACAACGCGATCGTCTGGCAGGACACCCGTACGGCGAAGATCGCCGACGAGCTGGGCGCGCTCGGTGGGGGCGCCGAGCGCTACAAGGCCAAGGTCGGTCTGCCGCTCGCCACGTACTTCTCAGGACCGAAGGTCAAGTGGATCCTCGACAACGTCGAGGGCGCGCGGGCCAAGGCCGAGGCGGGCCAGCTCGCGTTCGGCAACACCGACTCGTGGGTGCTGTGGAACATGACCGGCGGGGTCGACGGCGGAGTGCACGTCACGGACCCCACCAATGCGTCGCGCACCATGCTCATGGACCTGGAGACCTTGTCGTGGGACGCGGACATCGCGAACGACATGGGTATCCCGCTGTCGATGCTCCCGGAGATCCGGTCCTCGTCCGAGGTCTACGGCACCGGGCGCGAGGGCGGCCTGGTCCCCGGAGTGCCGATCGCCGGCATCCTCGGCGACCAGCAGGCCGCGACGTTCGGTCAGGCGTGCTTCGAGAAGGGCATGGCCAAGAACACCTACGGCACCGGCAACTTCATGCTCATCAACACCGGCACCGAGGTGGTCCCGTCCAAGAACGGCCTGCTCACCACGGTCTGCTACAAGATCGGCGACCAGCCCACGGTCTACGCGCTCGAGGGCTCGATCGCGGTCTCCGGCTCGCTGGTGCAGTGGCTGCGCGACAACCTGGGGATCATCTCGTCGGCACCCGAGATCGAGCAGCTCGCCGCGACTGTCGAGGACAACGGCGGCGCGTACTTCGTCCCGGCGTTCTCCGGCCTGTTCGCGCCGTACTGGCGCTCCGACGCACGCGGTGCCCTGGTCGGGCTGACCCGGTACGTCAACAAGGGCCACATCGCCCGCGCAGCCCTGGAGGCGACCGCCTTCCAGACGCGTGAGGTGCTGGACGCCATGAACGCGGACTCGGGCGTGAACCTGACCGAGCTCAAGGTCGACGGCGGCATGGTCCAGGACGAGCTGCTGATGCAGTTCCAGGCGGACATCCTCGGCGTGCCCGTGGTGCGTCCGAAGGTGGCCGAGACCACCGCGCTCGGTGCGGCCTACGCGGCCGGCATCGCGGTCGGATTCTGGAACGGCGAGCAGGACGTCATCGACAACTGGGCCGAGGACAAGCGCTGGGAGCCGACCATGGCCGACGACGAGCGCGACCGCCAGTACCGCCTCTGGAAGAAGGCCGTCACCAAGACCTTCGACTGGGTGGACGACGACGTCGTCTGAGCACGTCATGAGCTCGGCTGCAGGAGGCTGAGCTGCGGCCGTGCGCGGGAGCACGGCTACAGCAGGGGGGCGGAGCGGAGCGCGCTGGTGGGAGCCGGCGGCGCCCGCCCGTCACGACGAGACCCGGCACTCGGAGGGGAGCGCCGGGTCTCGCCATGTCCGTGGGATCCGTGTCGAAGACGCGTTCACACCTTCGTGCCGTGTCAGCACGTGGACCAAGCCGACAGGCGTTGCGTAGCTACAGTGGAGTACATGACGGGCGACGACGACCGTACGCGGGTGGATCCGCGCGTGCTGCGCACGCGCAGGCTCCTGCAGGATGCGCTCCTCGGACTCGCTCGCGAGAAGGCGCTCACCGAGATCACCGTCGCCGACGTGACGGACCGCGCGACCGTCAACCGCAGCACCTTCTACCAGCACTACCCGGACACCGACACGCTGCTGGCCGACGCCCTCGACATGCAGGCGTCGCAGTTCGGCGTGGACCTGGCGACGATCGTCCCGGACGCACCCGCCGACCAGCCGCCCGCGGTGATGGTGCGCTACGCGCAGCTCATCGCAGAGAACATCGACCTCTACCGGGACGCGCTCGGGCCGCACGGCTCGGCTGTCGCCGTCGCCCGGCTGCACTCCAGGTTCCGCGAGCTGATCCTCGAGGCGATGGCGACGATCGGCGGGACGCCGACGGTCAGCGACATCCCGCCGCAGATCATCGCCGCAGCCCTCGCCGGGTCGGTCATCGGCGTGTTCAGCGCCTGGATCCAGCTCGACCCGCTGCCGCCGGCGCAGGACGCCGCACGCTGGGCCTGGTCCACGGTCACGGGGCGGACGACCCGGGACCCGGTCGACCACCGGCACGACGCGTACGGCTGACAGGTCTCGCCGACCTCGCCGGCCTGGCGACGCCGCCGACGTGCGGGCGACGCCGTGGAGTGTCGGTGCCGCCGGGTAACGTCCTGCCCCATGCGCCTGGCCACCTGGAACATCAACTCGATCCGCGCCAGGACGGATCGCGCGCTCGCCTTCCTGGAACGCACGGGCGTGGAGGTCCTGGCGCTCCAGGAGACCAAGTGCAAGGACGACCAGTTCCCCCGCGAGGCGTTCGAGGCCCTCGGGTACCAGGTGGCGACCAGCGGCTTCAGCCAGTGGAACGGCGTGGCGATCGTGTCCAAGGTCGGGATCGAGGACATCGAGGTGGGCTTTCCCGGCATGCCGACGTGGGGAGTGCCGGCGGCTGCCGAGGCGCGCGCGCTCGGGGCGACCTGCGGGGGCGTGCGTCTGTGGAGCCTCTACGTGCCCAACGGGCGCGAGATCGACGACCCGCACTTCGCCTACAAGCTCGACTGGCTCGGCCGGCTGAAGGACGCGGCGCGCGGCTGGCTCGAGGCCGACCCGCAGGCGCAGGTCGCTCTCGTGGGCGACTGGAACATCGCGCCCCTGGACACCGACGTCTGGGACATGGCCTGGTTCGCGGGTCGCACCCACGTCACCCCGGCGGAGCGCGACGCCTTCGCCGCGATCGGCGCGGCCGGGTACACGGAGGTGTCGCGCGTCCACGTCCCCGCCGAGCACACGTACACGTACTGGGACTACCAGCAGCTCCGATTCCCCCGGAACGAGGGGATGCGGATCGACCTGACCTACGCCACGCCCGCGTTGGCGGCGCGCGTGACCGGTGCGCACATCGAGCGCAACGAGCGCAAGGGCAAGGCGCCGTCCGACCACGTGCCCGTGGTGCTCGAGATCGCGGACTGACGGCGCCGGCGGGTGATCTGTGCGCGGATCGATGACGACCGGCCCGGTCTGGACTAGGTTGCGCGCATGAGCAACGAGCCTGGGGGGCCGGCTCCGCTGCCCGAGCCGTACGTCACGCCCGTCGGGCGCGAGCCCGATCGCCGACCGACGCCGCCGACGCCCAGCGGCTACGAGGCCACCCTGCCCCCTCCCGCGCCCTACGTGGCAGCGGTCCCTGCGCACCCGGATCCAGCGGGGCCCGGCGGTCAGCCCGCGACAGTCACCAACCCGTTCCTGCCGCCGACCGCGGGCGGTCAGGCGACCTACGGGACGCCGCCCGCGGCGCAGCCGGCCTACGGTCCTCCCCCGACGGGCTCGCCCTACGGGCAGGTTCCGGGGTACGGGCAGGCTTCGCCCTACGGGCAGGCGCCCGCCGGCGGGTCGTTCCCGGCGTACGGGCAGGCCCCCACCTACGGGCAGGCGCCCGCCTACGGGCAGGCCCCGCCCTACGGCGCTCCTTACGGCTCGCCCTACGGCGGGACGCCCTACGGTCCCGGGCCCGGCTATCCGTACGCGGCGCCTCGGACCGAGCCCCTCGCCATCGGCGCGATGGTCACGAGCATCGTCGGCCTCGTGGTCCTGGGCGGCCTCGCCTGCCCCGTCGGGCTCGGGCTCGGCATCGCGGCCCTGCGGCGGGTCCGACGCAACGGCACGCAGGGCCGCGGCTTGGCGATCGCGGGGATCGCAGTCGGCGGAGTCGGCACCCTGTACCTGATCGGCGTCATTGCGATCGTCGTCGCCGTCATCACCGGTTCGCTGACCACCTACGACGACAGCACCTTCGACACCGGCACCAACCAGGGCAACGAGCAGCAGACCAACGACACGGTCCCCGACTACACGCTGCGCTCCGACCTGCTGGTGGGCGACTGCCTGGACGTCTACCCGTTCGAGTGGGACATGAGCGACGCATCCGTCGTCAGCTGCGCGGTCCCGCACGAGGGCGAGGTCGTCGCCATGGTCACGATGACCGGACCGAGCAGCACGAGCACATCGGGCGACGACCCGGTCTGGGACCTCGCCTCCCAGGAGTGCGACCAGCGAGCGACCGAGCTGCTGGGCGACGACGTCGACCTCGGCGAGATCGACCTGTACGCACCGCACCCCAACGACTTCGCGAGCGGCGGGACCACGGCGTACTGCACGTTCTTCAGCACCGCCGACGGCGGCCTGTTCACGGGCTCGGCCGTGGAGCACACGCTGACCGCAGCCCCGCCCACAGGGAGCGAGACCTGAGCGCTCCGGGCGGGCAGTACAGCTACCCGGACCCTCACTACGCGCCGGGCTGGCCCCAGCCGCGCACCCGGGTCGAGCCGCTGGCGATCTGGTCGCTGGTCGCCGGGATCCTGCTGATCGGTCCGGTCGCCCTCGTGCTGGCGGTCCTGGCCCTGCGGCGGATCGGGCGACGGGCCACGCGCGGTCGGGCCCTGGCGATCGGGGGTGCGGTCCTGGGCGCGATCGGGACCGTGGCACTGATCGCCGCGCTCGTCGTCGGGGTGCTCACCTGGTCGGGGACACGGCCGCTCCCGGCGGACGTTCGCTCGGCCAAGGACGCGCACGCCCAACAGCTCGTCACGGGCAACTGCCTGGCGGCGCTGCCCTCGGACGGCCACGTCTCGACGGTCCACGTGGTGCCGTGCGCGGACCGTCACGTGGCCCAGGTGGTCACCGTCTATGAGTTCTCGGGCGACTCCGTCTGGCCGGGACAGCGGGCCGCCGACGCCCGTGTCGCACGCTCCTGCGTCATCGACCAGGTAGAGCTGGACCAGGGCGTCACCGCGGCGGCGTGGGCGCCGACCGAGCAGTCGTGGGGACGCGGTGACCGGGCGGGGCTGTGCCTGGCAGTCGTCGAGGGCGGCACCACCGGCTCGTTCCTGGATCACACCTCCACCACCGGCTGAACCGACACTTACCGCCCGGTAGGGAATGGGCTACTGTCATCGGGTAGCGCTTCTGTACCGATACACCCCCGCAAGGAGACCCCCGCGATGACGCAGGTTTTCGATGTCGAGCACGTCCTGGCCGAGCTGACCCTGGAGGAGAAGGCGTCGCTGACGTCGGGCGCCGACTTCTGGCACACCCAGGCGGTCGAACGCGCGGGCGTCCCCGGCGTGATGGTCAGTGACGGCCCGCACGGGCTGCGCAAGCAGGCCGAGGCCGCCGACCACCTGGGCATGGGGAGCTCGGTGCCCGCCACCTGCTTTCCCACCGCGGCCGCGCTCGGCTCGTCGTGGGACGTCGACCTGGCGCACCGGGTGGGCGAGGCGCTCGGCCGCGAGACCCGCGCCAACGACGTCGCCGTGCTGCTGGGCCCCGGCGTGAACATCAAGCGCACCCCCCTGTGCGGCCGCAACTTCGAGTACGTCTCCGAGGACCCGGTGGTCGCCGGCGAGCTCGGTACGGCGATCGTGCGCGGCATCCAGAGCCAGGGCGTCGGCACGTCGCTCAAGCACTTCGCGGCGAACAACCAGGAGACCGACCGCATGCGCGTCTCGGCCGACGTCGACGAGCGCACGCTGCGGGAGATCTACCTGCCCGCGTTCGAGCGGGTGGTCCGAGACGCGCAGCCGTGGACCGTGATGTGCGCCTACAACAAGGTGAACGGCACCTACGCGTCCGAGCACCACTGGCTGCTCACCGAGCTGCTGCGGGACGAGTGGGCGTTCGACGGCCTCGTCGTGTCCGACTGGGGCGCCGTGCACGACCGGGTGCCCGCCCTCGCGGCCGGGCTGGACCTGCAGATGCCGGCCTCCGGCGCGGGTTCCGACGAAGCCGTCGTGGCCGCCGTCCGGGACGGCTCGCTCGACGAGGCGGTGCTCGACGTGGCCGTCCGCCGCGTGCTGCGACTCGTGCAGCGCTCCCAGCCGGGGCTGGCCGAGGCGGTGACCTTCGACGTCGATGCGCACCACGCGCTCGCCCGGGAGGCCGCCGCCGCCGGGTCGGTCCTGCTCAAGAACGACCCGGTCGGTGGCGCCCCCCTGCTGCCACTGACCGGGTCCTTTGCCGTCGTCGGCGAGTTCGCCCGGACGCCGCGCTACCAGGGCGCCGGCTCGTCGCAGGTGAACCCGACCCGGCTCGACGACGCGCTGACGGCCCTGGGAGACGTCGCGTTCGCGCCCGGCTTCACCATCGCGGGCGGTCCGGAGGGGGCCGACGACGCGCTCCTGGCCGGTGCCGTCGAGCTCGCACGGACCGCCGAGACCGTGGTGGTCTTCCTCGGCCTGCCCGGACCGGACGAGTCCGAGGGCTACGACCGCCCCCGGCTCGGCCTGCCCGACAACCAGGTCGCGGCGCTGCGTGCGATCGCGGCCGTCAACCCCCGGATCGTCGTCGTCCTGGCCAACGGGTCGGCCGTCGCGGTGAGCGACTGGCAGGACCTTGCGCCCGCGATCCTCGAGACGTGGCTGGGCGGCCAGGCCGGCGGCTCGGCGGTCGCCGACCTGCTGCTCGGCACGCGCAGCCCGTCGGGCAAGCTCACGGAGACGGTGCCGCACCGGCTCGAGGACACCCCGGCGTTCGGCAACTTCCCGGGCGAGCTCGGGCACGTACGCTACGGCGAAGGCGTGCTCGTGGGCTACCGCTGGTACGACACCCGCGCGATGGACGTGGCGTTCCCCTTCGGGCACGGGCTGTCGTACACGACATTCGCCTACGACGACATCGTCGCCACCGAGGCGTCGGTCTCCGTACGCGTGACCAACACGGGAACCCGGGCCGGCGCCGAGGTGGTCCAGGTCTACGTCCGCGACCCCGAGGCCTCGGTGCTGCGGCCGACCCGCGAGCTGAAGGCCTTCGGCAAGGTCGCGCTGGAGCCCGGCGAGTCCCGCACGCTGACGTTCGAGCTGACTCGTCGCGACCTGTCCTACTGGCACACCGGACTGCACCGGTGGGTGGTCGAGGGCGGCGAGTTCGTCGTCGAGGTGGGCGCCTCGTCGCGGGACATCCGGGGCTCCGTGTCGATCCAGGTCGAGGGCGACCCGCTGTGGGGCGCGCTGACGTCCATGTCGACGATCGGCGAGTGGTTCGCGCACCCCGTCGGCGGGCCGCTGCTGCAGAGCATGCTGACCATGCCCGCCGACATGCCGCCGCTGGACGACTCGACGCGGGCGATGCTCGGGTCGATGCCCGCCAAGGTCCTGGTGACGTTCGGCATGACGGACTTCACGCTGGCCGACCTGGACGCGTTGGTGGCCAAGGTCGCCACCGCCTGACCAGTGCCCGGGCCGGGCGGGCTGGGCACCCGGGCGAGGTCAGCGCGGGGCCGCCGACGGGCTGACCATCGCTGTGATCTGCTGGCGGAGCGCGTCGGCCATGTCGACGCGGGAGTCCGGGGTGTCGACGTCCATCAGGAACTGGACCTGCAGGCCGTCCATCACCGCCACCATCAGGCGTGCGGCGGTCGCGGGGTCGACCCCCTCGTGGAGCCGGCCCTCGTCCCGCCACCGCTCGAACCCCTCGACCGCGCCGGCGATGATCAGCCGGTAGCGGTCCTGGAAGTAGCGGTGCGCGGGGTGCTGCGGCGAGGTTGCCTCGGCCGACAGCGTGGCGAACAGCTCGACGATGCCGGGACGCGCGGCGTTGCGCTCGACGATGCGGACGAGGGCGTCGAAGAACTCGTACCCGGCGTCGAGGTCGGCCTGGTATGCGGCGCCGTCGATCTCGTCGCGACGCACGAGCACCGCCTCCAGCAGGGCGGCCTTGCTCGGGAAGTGGTGCAGCAGCCCGGGGTGCGAGATGCCCACCCGTGCGGAGACCTCGCGCAGCGACGCGGTGTGGTAGCCCACCTCCCCGAACAGCTGCATCGCCGAGTCGAGGATCTCCTCGCGCGTGGCCCGACCCTTGGCGTAGCCGCCTCGGGGATGCGGGGGGACGGTCGTCGTCATGGGCTCAGGATGGCACCTTTTGATGAATTCCGACCAGGTGGTAACTTTTCCTCACGCGCGGTCGGTATTCACTGCCGAACCGACCTGCGGTCCGACACCGGGGTCGGCGCACGGCCCTCGCGGGCCGGTGGCCGCCCTTGCACGACCCGGCAGGTGCTCGTCCACCGCATCAAGGGAGTCCGCTGACCATGGCCACCACCGACGAGACCTACCTCGACCCCGCCCGCAGCGTCGACGACCGGGTGGAGGACCTCCTGGGGCGCATGACGCTGGAGGAGAAGGCCGGGCAGCTGTTCCACGCGATGATCACGATCGGCGAGGGCGGCGCGCTGGCCGGCGCGGACAACATGTTCGGTACGCCGTCGACCGACGAGTACCTCAACACCTTGCACCTGACCCACGTCAACGTGCTGAGCGTCCCCGACGACCCACGCCAGATGGCCCGCTGGCACAACCTGCTGCAGGAGCTGGCTGCGCGCACCCGCCTGGGCATCCCGGTGACCATCGCGACCGACCCCCGGCACGCGTTCACGGACAACCCCGCGGCGGCCCTGCTCTCCGGTCCGTTCAGCCAGTGGCCCGAGACCCTCGGGCTCGCGGCGACCCGCGACGAGGCGCTGATGGAGCAGCACGCCGACATCGCCCGTCAGGAGTACCTCGCGGTGGGGCTGCGCACGGCGCTGCACCCACAGGTGGACCTGGCCACCGAGCCACGCTGGGCGCGGGCCAACGGCACGTTCGGTGAGGACGCCGACCTGACCGGCCGCATGGGCGCCGCGTACGTCCACGGCTTCCAGGGCACGGGCAAGATCGTGGGCGGCGAGTTCGGGCCGGACAGCGTCTCGACGATGACCAAGCACTTCCCCGGCGGCGGCCCGCAGAAGGACGGCGAGGACCCGCACTTCGCCTACGGGCGCGAGCAGGTCTATCCCGGTGGACGGTTCGACGAGCACCTGGCGCCGTTCCGGAAGCTGCTCGAGGCCGGCACGCGGCAGATGATGCCGTACTACGGCATGCCGGTTGGCCTCGAGGGGATCCCCGAGGTCGGCTTCGGGTTCAACAAGCCGATCATCCAGGGTCTGGTGCGCGACGAGCTCGGGTTCGACGGGATCGTCTGCACCGACTGGGGCCTGGTCAGCGACGCCGAGATCTTCGGCGCCGCGTTCCCCGCCCGCGCGTGGGGCGTCGAGGACCTGTCGGTGCAGGACCGCGTCGCCATGATCCTCGACGCCGGCGTCGACCAGCTCGGTGGCGAGTCCTGCCCGGAGGTGGTCGTCGAGCTCGTCCGGCAGGGGCGCGTCTCCGAGGAGCGCATCGACGCGTCCGTGCGTCGGCTGCTGCGCGAGAAGTTCGTGCTCGGGCTCTTCGACGAGCGGCGCTACGTGGATGTCGAGGCCGCCGCGGCCGTCGTCGGGAAGCCGTCGTTCGTCGCCGCCGGCCTGGCCGCGCAGGCAGCGAGCATCACCGTGCTGACCAACGACGGCGTCCTGCCGCTGCCGGCCGGCCGGCGGATCTACGGCGAGGGCGTCGACGTCTCGTCGTACGGGACCGCGGTGAGCGATCCCGCGCAGGCGGACGTCGCGATCCTGCGGCTCAAGGCGCCGTGGGAGCAGCGCTCGAACGGGTTCGAGGCGTTCTTCCACACGGGCTCGCTCGACTTCCCGGCCGACGAGGTGGCACGCATCCAGGCGATCTGCGCCCAGGTGCCGACGATCGTCGAGGTGTACCTGGACCGGCCCGCGATCCTCACGCCGTTCGTCGACGCCGCCGCGGCCCTCGTGGTCGACTTCGGGGCCGCCGACGCTCCCCTGCTCGAGGCGCTCGGCACTCCCGGCGTCGCCCGCGGACGCCTGCCGTTCGACCTGCCGCGCTCGATGGCCGCCGTCGAGGCGTCCCGCGAGGACGTGCCGTTCGACACCGCGGACCCGCTGTTCCGGTTCGGGCACGGCCTGAGCCTCTGAGCGCACACCCCTCCGTCGTCGCGCTTCGCAGGCATCGGACGCACGAGAGCCCGGCCCTCGTCAGGGGGGCCGGGCTCTCGTGCGATCAGCGTGAGGTTAACCCACGTCCCGGCGTCCTCGAGCTGCGCGCCGGTGGGAGTCCGTCAGCCGTGCGCCGAGACCAGGAGCCCCTGCTCACCGCGCTCGACCACCACCGTGTCGCCATCGGCGATCTCACCTGCGAGCAGCCGCTTGGCCAGCCGGTCGCCGATCTCGCGCTGCACCAGCCGGCGCAGCGGGCGGGCGCCGTAGGCGGGGTCGTAGCCCTCGAGCGCGAGCCACTCGGCGGCCGCGGGCGACACGTCGAGCGTCAGCCGGCGGTCCGCCAGCCGCTTCGCCAAGGACGCCACCTGCAGACCCACGATGTACCCGATCTCGTCGAGCGACAGCGGGTCGAACAGGACGACGTCGTCGAGCCTGTTGAGCAGCTCCGGCTTGAACGCGGCACGCACGGCCCCCATCACGGCGTCGCGCTTGTCGCGCTCGGACAGCAACGGGTCCACCAGGTACTGCGAGCCCAGGTTCGACGTCATCACCAGGATCACGTTGCGGAAGTCGACCGTCCGCCCCTGACCGTCGGTCAGGCGCCCGTCGTCGAGCACCTGCAGCAGAAGGTCGAACACCTCGGGATGGGCCTTCTCGACCTCGTCGAGAAGCACCACCGAGTACGGGCGGCGCCGGACGGACTCGGTGAGCTGACCGCCTTCCTCGTACCCGACGTAGCCCGGAGGGGCGCCGACGAGCCGGGCCACCGAGTGCTTCTCGGAGTACTCCGACATGTCGATGCGGACCATGGCGCGCTCGTCGTCGAACAGGAAGTCCGCGAGCGCCTTGGCCAGCTCCGTCTTGCCGACGCCGGTCGGCCCGAGGAACAGGAAGCTGCCCGTGGGCCGGTCCGGGTCGGAGATGCCCGCGCGGGCGCGGCGGACGGCGTCCGACACCGCAGCGACGGCCGTCTTCTGGCCGATCAGCCGCTCGCCCAGCACCTCCTCCATGCGCAGGAGCTTGGCCTGCTCGGCCTCCAGCAGCCGGCCCGCGGGGATGCCGGTCCACTGCGCCACCACGTCCGCGACCTCGTCGGGACCCACCCGGTCCGCGATCATCGGCGGCCCGGAGTCGACGAGCTCCTCGGCCTCCTCGGACGCCTCGGCCGCGCTGATCTGCTCCTGCAGCGCGGGGATCTCGCCGTACTGGATGCGCGCGGCACCGGACAGGTCCCCCTCGCGCAGCAGCCGCTCGGCGTCCGAGCGCAACGAGTCCAGCTTCGCCTTGAGGTCGCCGACGAGGTTGTGGCCCGCCTTCTCCTTCTCCCACCGAGCGGTCAGCGACGCGAGGTCCTCGCGCCGGTCGGCCAGGTCCTTGCGCAGCCGTGCGAGCCGGTCCTTGGACGCGGGGTCGTCGGACTCGGACAGGACGACCTCCTCCATCTCGAGCCGTGTGACGGCGCGCTGCAGCTCGTCCACCTCGATGGGCGACGAGTCCAGCTCCATCCGCAGCCGCGAGGCGGCCTCGTCCACGAGGTCGATGGCCTTGTCCGGGAGCTGGCGACCGCTGATGTACCGGTCGGACAGGGTGGCGGCCGCGACGAGCGCCGAGTCGGCGATCGTGACCTTGTGGTGCGCCTCGTAGCGCTCCTTGAGCCCACGCAGGATGGCGACCGTGTCCTCCACCGAAGGCTCGCCGACGAACACCTGCTGGAACCGACGCTCGAGGGCGGGATCCTTCTCGATGCGCTCGCGGTACTCGTCGAGCGTGGTCGCACCGACGAGGCGGAGCTCGCCGCGCGCCAGCATCGGCTTGAGCATGTTGCCCGCGTCCATGGCACCCTCGCCGCCCGCGCCCGCGCCGACGACCGTGTGGATCTCGTCGATGAACGTGACGACCTCGCCGTTGGACCCGGTGATCTCCTCGAGGACCGCCTTCAGGCGCTCCTCGAACTCACCGCGGTACTTGGCCCCGGCCACCATCGCGGCCAGGTCGAGCGAGACCAGCTTCTTGCCGCGCAGGCTCTCGGGCACGTCGCCGGCGACGATCCGCTGGGCCAGCCCCTCCACGACGGCCGTCTTGCCGACGCCCGGCTCGCCGATCAGCACGGGGTTGTTCTTGGTGCGGCGCGACAGCACCTGCACGACGCGGCGGATCTCGGCGTCGCGCCCGATGACCGGGTCGAGCTTGCCGTCCCGCGCCAGCTGCGTCAGGTCGACGCCGTACTTCTCCAGGGCCTTGTAGGTGCCCTCGGGGTTCGGGGTGGTGACGCGTGCCGAGCCGCGCACGGTCGGGAGCGCTGCCGCGAGCGCCTCGCGGGACGCACCCTGTGCCCTGAGGGCGTCGGCGACGCCGGACTGGCCGGCGGCCAGACCGAGCAGCAGGTGCTCGGTGGAGACGAAGTCGTCGCCCAGGGCCCGCGCCTCGGACGAGGCGGCCTCCAGCGCCGTGCTCATGGCGCGCGACGCGGACGGCTGCGCCATCGAGGCGCCGCTGGCGGTGGGCAGGCCGACGAGCATGGCGCGCACGGACCGGCCGAGCACGGCACGGTCGGCGCCGACCGCGTCGAGCAGCCCGTTGGCCACGCCGCCCTGCTGCGCGAGCAACGCGGCGAGCAGGTGCACGGGCTCCAGCTGCGGGTTGCCGGCAGCCGAGGCGGCCTGGATGGCGTCGCCCAGGGCCTCCTGGGAACGGGTGGTGAACTTGGCGTCCACATGACCTCCTGATGAGTCGAGACGTCCCTAGCAACCACGAGCAAAGTTGAGTCTATTCCGCTCAACTCTGCGATGCCTACGGGCGGAGGGTTCCCCACGCGTCGACATCCGCACCGTCGGCCTTGGACTTCTGCCAGGCGAGGTAGTCCGCCGAGTACGCGTCGAGCTCCTCCAGGGTGTCGAAGGCGCGCGTCGCGTGCAGGTCGTGCTCGGTGTCCGCGTCGGTGGTGGTGAACGTGCCCTTGCCGGCCCGGGTGAGCTCCACCAGGTCATCCTGCGTGATCCGGCGGCCCTGGTAGAGGACGTCAAGGGTGTCGGAGTCGACCACCACCGAGTCGCTGCTGCCGCGGTGGGTCGCCGTCACCGTGATCGCGACGGCCGCGGCCAGCCCGGCGACCACCAGGACGAACACCAGCACTGCGGCGACGAGCAGCCCGCGCGTCGGCGGGGTCGTCGCGCGAGCCGGCTTGGGCGGGTCGGCGAGCATCGTGTCCATCAGCTGCCGGCGCAGGACCGCGGTCCGGTCGACCGTCAGCTCGCTCGTCTCGGGCAGGTCGATCATGACGCGACCACCGGCTCCTCCAGCGGTCCGCGGGTGCGGTCAAGCGACCAGCGCACCGAGGAGGCCTGCACGCCGAGCACGTCCGCGATCTGCTCGTCGGACAGGCCACCGAACGCGTGCAGCTCGAGGATCTCGCGGTGCCGTCCGCGCACGTGCGCGATCCGGCGCAGGACGTCGCGCATGGCGACCTCGTCCGCCTCGGGAGGGCGTCGTTGCGTGGGGATCAGCCGACGCCCCCGCGGTAGGCAGGCCGTGGCCAGGCTCAGCAGCACGGGCAGCGCGTCGTCACCGAGCGGTGTGATCTCGTCGCGCCGCCGCCACGCCTGCAGGAACGCCTCGGTCAGCAGGTCCTCCGCGGCGACGCGCGACCCGGTCAGCCGGAAGCAGTAGCGGTGGACCGCCCGGTGGTGACGGTCGAACAGCGTCCCGAACGCGGGCGCGTCGTCTCGATCCTCCGACAACCAGAGGTCTCGATCGGTGCGCGCGTCCACACCGGTTGTGATCGGCACGGACCGCCCGCGATGTGAGGCAGTTCACGCGAACGACGTGGCACGATCACGCCATGACCATGCAGGAGCGCCCTGACGTCCTCGGCGCCGGCTGGACGGCCCGCACCCTCGAGCTGCGGCCCGACGGTCGCACGCCCGGGCCGCTCGCCACCCTCGTCCACCACACCCCCGCCGGGGCTGCACCGCGTCGCGCGGTCCTGTACGTGCACGGCTTCGTCGACTACTTCTTCCACACCGGGTTCGCCGAGGCGCTCGCCGAGGCGGACTGGGACCTGTTCGCACTCGACCTGCGCGACTTCGGCCGGTCTATCCGGGAGGGGCGGCCCGCGAACTTCACGACGAGCCTGGCCACCTACGCCGAGGAGATCGACGCCTCGATCGCGCTGCTGCGCGCCGACCACGACCAGGTCGTGCTGCTGGGCCACTCGATGGGCGGGCTGATCACCTCGCTGTGGGCCGACGCCCGCGCGGGAACGGGTCGCATCGACGCCCTCGTGCTGAACAGCCCATGGCTGGACCTGCGCGGGAGCTGGGTCGAGCGCCGGGTGCTCACACCCGTGCTCGACGTCGTCGGCAGGCTCGCCCCGATGCTCACCGTGGCTCGACTCGGCCAGTACTACGGGGAGGCCCTGCATCGCGACACGGGCGGCGAGTGGGACTACGACCTGACCTGGAAGCCCCACCGCGGGTTCCCGGTCCGTGCCGGGCTCATCCGGACCGTCCGCCGCGGGCACAGGCGGGTGGCCCGCGGGCTGTCCATCGACGTCCCGGTGCTCGTGCTGGCCTCCGACCGCTCCGGGCCGGACGCGGCATGGCACCCCGACCTGGTCACCACCGACTCGGTGCTCGACGTCACGCAGATCCGGGAGCGCGCGCCGCTGCTCGGGCCCGACGTCACCTTCGTCGAGGTCCCGGGCGGGGCGCACGACCTCGCCCTGTCGCCCGCGCCCGCGCGCGACCTGTACACGTCGGAGGTCCTCGCGTTCCTGGCCGACAGGCTGCCGTGAGCGATCGGTACGGGCGCTGGAAGATCCGGGTCCTGCGCTTCGTCGCGCGCTGGAAGATCCGGGTCCTGCGGTACTGGGACGGCTTGCGCGGGACCCCGCTCGGCACGCTCATCGACCGGATCATCAGCGGATTCACGGCGATCGAACCGTTCGACCGCGCCATGACGCTGGCCGCGCAGGTCTTCGTCTCGATCGTGCCGATCATGATCTTCGCGGCCGCCGTGCGACCGAACGAGGACAGCTTCGGCGCCTCCATGGGCGACGCGATGGGGCTGTCCGACTCGGTCCAGGCGACCCTCGCCGGGAGCATCCCGAGCTCCGCGACGGCGGCGAGCGGGCTCGGGATCTTCGGGTTCCTCATCGCGTTCTTCAGCGCGACCGCCTACTCCCGGGCGCTCGAGCGGATGTTCCTCAAGGTCTGGGCCGTGCCCAAACCCCCGCTGCGCACGGCCTGGCGGTGGGTCGCGACGATCGCGGCGGTCCTGGTCGCGATCTCGTTCCTCGCCTTCACCGCCGCAATCCTGTCGAACACCCCGCTGAACCACCTGATCGAGTTCGTCATCCGGTTCGCCGTCTGGACCGTGGTCTGGACCTATGTGCCGTGGGTCCTGATGCGCACCAAGATCTCCCTGCGCGCGCTCGCGTTCACGGGCGCCCTCATCGCGCTGGCGCTCACGGTCCTGGCCGAGTTCGGAGCGTTCTACCTGCCGCTCGTGCTGACCAACGGTGCCGAGGAGTTCGGCGTGCTCGGGCTGGTGTTCGCCTACATCAGCTGGTTGTTCGTGCTCAGCTTCGCGATCGTCGGGGCGACCATCGTCGGGCGGGCGTGCGCGCAGGACGAGGGGATCCTCGGCCGGCTGGTGCGCGGGCCGTCCCCCGAGGACGCCAACGTGCCGAACCTCAGCGCCGATGCCTGGCGGCGCTGGGGCGGGATGGGCGACTGACCAGCACGAGTACCGGTCGCGGCGAGCCACGATCCACCCCACGGGTGATCAGACGGGCGCTCCCACCTGGGCCGGAGGCTCGGGGGCCTTCGGGGCGATCAGCTCCGGCCGGTTGGTCACCAGCAGCCACGCGACGAGGGTCGCGAGCAGGAACGCCGGCAGCAGGACCGTCTGCGGCACCACAGCAACCGCCATGAACAGGCTCAGCCACCCGTTGCGCGTGGCGGCCACGACGATGCCGGCGCTCGCGCAGCCGACGGCCAGCGGCAACGAGACGCTGGGCCACGCCTGGTGGACGGCGAACCCGAGCGCGACGCCGATGAACAGCGTCGGGAAGATGCGACCGCCGCGGAAGCCGGACGTGCCGGCCACCAGCAGCGCGAACAGCTTGATCACGGCGAACACGAGGAAGCCGGCCGCGGTCGTCGTCGCCGCGAGCCCGGGCAGCTCCTGCATCTGCTTGAGGCCCTTGAACAACGTCACCTCGCCGCCGATGGCACCCAGCACGCCGAGCAGGAGACCGCCGACGGTCAGCATGAGCACCGGGTGCTTCAGCTTCTGGAACGCGGTGTGGAAGGGCACGAACAGGTAGACCGCGACCAGACCGACCAGGGCCGCGCCGAGCGAGATCAGGATGCCCAGACCGAGGTCCTTGAGCCCGCCGTCGACGTAGGTGCCCACGTCGACGGACAGGCTGAAGTCGGTGGTCAGCTGCATCGTCGTCAAGGCACCGGTCGTGGCCGCGACGAGCGGCGGGAACAGCCGGTCCCACAGCGGGATGCGCCGGTCACCGGCGTCGAGCTCGGACAGCAGCAGGGCCGCCGCGACGGGGGTGCCGAACATCGCCCCGATCGTCCCGGCGACCGCGATGGCGAGCCAGACCGGTGCGTTGACACGGGGGAAGAGCTTCAGCCCGACCCAGACGATGATCCCGACGTTGATGCCGATGATCGGGTTCTCCGGGCCGAGGCTGACACCACCGGCGAGCATGAGGATCAGGGCGACGGCAAGCCCGGGCAGGACGATCGGCTTGAGCGGCTCGGCGACGAGCTGGATCGTCGCGGGGTCCGGCCCGGCGTGCCCGGGCGCGTACCGCACGACGAGCCCGACCAGCAGGCCCGTGACCGTGAGCATGACGATGATCCACGCCGTCGAGTACGCCTCGAAGCCGAAGAAGTCCGACAGGTCGTCCCACATCCAGCTCGACAGGTGGTCGGCGACCGCGCTGATCCCCAGCAGGGACAGCGAGCAGAAGATCCCCATCACCGCGGCGGGGATCGCCAGCTTGATCAGGCCGGAGACCGGGACGCGGAAGGGGGCCTCGTCGAGCGTGGTCACAGATCTGCTCCTCGATCGTCATGGTCGGGCGCGTGGACGACGTCCTGGTTGGTGATCCTGCCCGCCCTGGTCACGACCGGCCCCTGGGGACCAGCGCGGCGTCCTCGGGTTCGGAGAGCGACAGCAGGGCACCGACGATGTGGGGGTTCGCCGAGATCCGGCGCTCCACCGAGGCGAGCACGTGCGACGCCTCGTCCTCGGCCGGGTTGCCGACGAGATCGACGGCTCCGGTCACGAAGAGCAGCCCCGCGCCGACGTACTCCAGGCGCAGCTCGGTGACGCGGGCGACCTCGGTGAGCCGCAGGATGTCGCGCAGCGCCGCGTCCTGGAGCTCCGAGTCGGCGCTCTGGCCGACGAGGAAGCGACGGTTGCGGTCGATGAGCACGATCGCCACGACGCCGAGCAGGACGCCGACCAGAATCGACCCGATCGCGTCCGGGGTGGCCGAGCCGGTCACCTGGTGCAGCCCGATCCCCGCGAACGCGATCGCGAGGCCGACCAGCGCCGCACCGTCCTCGAAGAACACCGCCCGCACGGTCGGGTCGCTGGTGGCCAGGACGTGCTCGAACAGGTCACGGTTCCGGTCCGCGGCCGCGCGTCTCGCCTGCCGCGACGCCTGGAAGAACGACGCCCCCTCGAGCAGTGCGCTGACGCCGAGGACCGCGTAGGCGATGCCGAAGTCGGTGGCGGGCTCCGGGTTGGCGAGCTCGGAGATGCCGTGCGTGATCGAGACGCCGGCGCCCACCGCGAACAGCCCGATCGCCGCGAACAGCGACCAGACGTACACCTCGCGACCGTGGCCCAGCGGATGCGTCGGGTCCGCCGGCTTGGCGGCCCTCCGCTGCGCGATCAGCAGGAACACCTCGTTGCCGGTGTCGGCCCACGAGTGGGCGGCCTCCGCGAGCATCGACGCCGAGCCGGTGATCGCCGCCGCGACTGACTTGGCGACCGCGATCAGGATGTTGGCCACGAACGCCACGACGACGGTCATCACGCTCTCGTCCTGCGGGCCGTCGTCGTCCGCGGACGCCGGCGGTTCGCTCGAGGACATGCCCCCTGGGTAGCACACCGCGCGCGGACCTGTCTGCCGACCGGCCTGCGCCGATGCCGACAGGAACGCGCGCTGGCACCGGCCGACCCCGGGGTGTTGGGTGGATGCATGACCACCCACCGTGACGCCTGGCCGGCCGGCTCCCCTGCCTGGGCCGACATCACCGTCCCCTCGCTGGCGGTCGCACAGGACTTCTACGGACCACTCTTCGGCTGGACCTTCGAGGTGGGCGGGCCCGAGACCGGCGGGTACACGCAGGCGTTCCTCGACGGCAGACGCGTCGTCGGGCTGACGGAGCCGATGGGTCCCGCCACAGCGCAGCCGCCCGCGTGGTGCGTGTACCTGGCGACGGACGACCTCCTGGCCACGGCGTCGACGGTGCTGAAGGGCGGCGGCCGCGTGGTGCTGGCGCCGATGGCGATCCTCGGCTTCGGCACCATGGGCCTGTACGCCGACCCGACCGATGCCGTCTTCGGCCTCTGGCAGTCCGGCACCCACACCGGCTGGGACGTCGAGGAGGAGCCGGGGTCGGTGACCTGGAGCGAGGTGATGGTCCACGACCAGCCCCGCGCGCTGGCGTTCTACCGGGAGGTCTTCGGCTACTCCGTCGACGACCTGAGCGCCCCGGGGTTCACCTACTCGGCACTCTCGTTGGGCGCCGGGCCGCTCGCCGGGGTCGGTCAGTACGGTCCTGCCGCCGGGGACACAGCACCGCCCGCCTGGACCCTCTACTTCGCGGTCTCGTCGACCGACGAGGCGGCCGCCTCGATCGCGAGCCTCGGCGGGACGGTGGTCAGCCCGCCCACCGACACGCCCTTCGGTCGGATGGCCATCGCGGCCGGACCGTTCGGCGAGGTCTTCGCGGTGATGGGCCCCCGCCTCGACGCCTAGGCTCGGTGCGTGAGCCTCCCGTCCGACGCGTTCCGCCTCGAAGCCGCGCGTCCGCACGAGCCGCTGCGCACCTACCACCCGCGCCGGTCCGCGCTGGGCCCGGAGCGCGAGGAGGACCTGCGCACGCTCTTCCCGGTGCTCGGGTTCTCGGTGCACGAGGACGAGGCCTTCGACGCCGCTGCGATGTTCGGCCGGACGGCTCCCCTGGTCCTGGAGATCGGCTCCGGAATGGGCGAGACGACGGCAGCGATGGCCGCCGCGGACCCGTCCCGTGACTACATCGCCGTCGAGGCGCACCTGCCGGGCGTCGCGTCGCTGCTCGGGCTCGTGAACCGGGCGGGGCTCACCAACGTCCGGGTCGGCCACGGGGACGCGCTCGACCTGGTCCGGCGGTCCATCCCCACCGACGCCCTCGACGCGATCCACGTCTTCTTCCCCGACCCGTGGCCGAAGGCCCGCCACCACAAGCGGCGGCTCGTCCAGCCGTCGCACGTGGCGCTGCTGCGCTCGCGGCTCGCGGTGGGCGGGGTGCTGCACTGCGCGACCGACTGGGTCGACTACGCGGACGCGATGCTGGAGGCCCTGTCGGCGGACCCGTTCCTGGCGAACACGGCCGACGCGTTCGTCGACCGCCCCGCGCACCGACCCGTCACCAAGTTCGAGCAGCGCGGCCTCGACCTCGGGCACGAGGTCCGCGACCTGGTGTTCCGGCGGGTCCGATGACGGCCGCCACGAACCCACGCGCCGTCTTCCGGATCGCCCTGGTGCCCGGTGTGAACCCCGACCGCTGGCTGCGCGTCTGGCAGGAGCGGCTGGTCGACGTGCCGGTCGAGCTGGTGCACAGCTCACCGGCGGAAGCGCTCGCGCACCTGCGGGCCGGGTCCGCCGACGTGGCGCTCGCCCGCCTGCCCGTCGCCGGCGACGAGCTGTCCGTCATCCCGCTCTACACGGAGGCCACGGTCGTCGTCGTGCCCAAGGACCACCTCGTCACGGCCGCCGACGACGAGATCGACGCCGCCGACCTGGCCGACGAGACCCTGATCGTCCCCCTCGACGACACGCTCGTCTGGGCCGACCCGCCGGGTGAGCGGTTCGCCGGTGGCGTCGTCGAGACGACCGCGGACGCGGTCGACCTGGTCGCCGCGGGCGTCGGCGTGCTGGTGGTGCCGCAGTCGATCTCTCGGCTGCACCAGCGTCGCGGCCTGACGGTGCGCACCGTCCGCGACGCCCCTGGCTCCGCGGTCGGCCTCGCCTGGGTGACCGACCGCTACGACGACCTGACCGAGGAGTTCATCGGGATCGTCCGCGGACGCACCGCGTCCTCGAGCCGGGGCCGCGGCGCCCCACCGGCGGAACCGACGCCGAAGGCCAAGCGGCCGCACCCGCCGCGCTCGTCGTCGAAACCGCGCGCAGCGACCAAGGGCAAGCCACCACCGAAGCCGCGCCGCCCCCGCTGACGTTCATCAGACCGGCCGAGCCGCACCATGGCAAGGGTCGACCGCGCGGACGGGTCCCGGCGTCAGGACTTGGACTTGTCCGCGGCCGCTGCCGACGCCGCTGCGGCGCGACGGTCGGCCTCGCGGGACTCCTGGCGACGCTCCTCGCGACGAACCTCGGCGGCGATCTCCCGCTCGCGGACCAGCCACGACGGCGGGTCGGCCTGCAGGGCGTCGATCTCGGCGGTCGTGAGCGGGTCGCTGATGCCGCCGCGGGCGAGCCCGGAGATCGAGATGCGCAACCGGCCGGCGACGACGGACCGCGGGTGCGGACCGTCGCGACGGAGGTCGACCAGCCACTGCGGCGGGTTGCGCTGCAGCTCGGTCAGCTCGTCGCGCGTGACGGTCCCTTCCTGGAACTCCGGCGGCGTCGCCGGCAGGTACACGTCGAGCTTGGCGGCGGCGGTCGACGCCTTCATCTCCTGGGACTTCTTGGGCGGTGTCACAAGGGCAAGGGTAGGCGCAGCACCACCCCGGGACGTCGCGGAGTCCCGACGAGGTGCGCTGCGACCTCGTCGGACCCCGCGACCTCAGCTGGTCGGAGCCACCGGCTCCGTGTGCCAGATGCGGTCGATGTAGTCGCGCATGCTGCGGTCGGAGGAGAAGAACCCGGACCGCGCGACGTTGAGCACGGCCGACCGCGTCCAGCCCTCGGTGTCGGCGTACGCGACGTCGACGCGGGCCTGTGCGTCGATGTACGCCTGGTAGTCGGCGAGCACCAGGAACCGGTCCTCGTTCAGCAGGTTCGAGACGATCGGCTCGAAGACCGTGCGGTCACCGTCCGAGAAGTGTCCGGACGCGATCAGGTCGAGCGCGTGCCGCAGCGGGCGGTTCGACTCGTAGTACGAGGTCGGGTGGTACCCGCGGTCGACGATCTGCGCGACCTCGGGCTCGAGCAGCCCGAAGAGGAAGAAGTTGTCGTCGCCGACGAGCTCACGGATCTCGACGTTCGCCCCGTCGTCCGTGCCGATCGTCAAGGCACCGTTGAGCGCGAACTTCATGTTGCCCGTTCCCGACGCCTCCTTGCCGGCGAGCGAGATCTGCTCGGACAGGTCGGCGGCGGGGATCAGCTTCTCGGCCAGCGTGACGTTGTAGTTGGCCGGGAACGCGATGCTCAGGCGACCCTTCAGCTCTGGGTCGGAGTTGATGGTCCGCCCGACGGCGTTGATCAGCCCGATCGTCTGCTTGGCCATCCGGTATCCGGGGGCGGCCTTGGCTCCGAAGGCGAACGTGCGAGGCGTGACGTCCTCGATCGAGATGTGCCCGGACCGCACCTGGTCGTACAGCGTGACGATGTGCAGGAGCTTGAGCGTCTGGCGCTTGTACTCGTGCAGCCGCTTGACCATGACGTCGAGCATCGTGTCGGGGTCGACCGTGATGCCGTCGCGGTCCGCGAGCACGTCCACGAGCCGGAGCTTGTTGGCGCGCTTGACCTGCCGGAACGCGGCCCGGAAGTCGGCATCCTCGGCCAGGGGCTCGAGCTCGCGCAACCGCTCCAGGTCCGTCACCCAGCCCTCGCCGATCGCCGACGTGATCAGCCCGGACAGGCCGGGGTTGGCCAGCCGGACGAATCGGCGGGGTGTGACGCCGTTGGTGACGTTGGTGAACTTGTCCGGGTAGTGGTCCGAGAAGTCGTGCAGCACCTTGTCGCGCAGCAGCTGCGAGTGCAGGGCGGCGACGCCGTTGACCTTGGAGCCGGCCACCGTCGCGAGGTAGGCCATCCGGACCGCACGCTCGGGGTACTCCGCGATGATCGACATGCGGCGCACGCGCAGCTCGTCGTCCGGGTAGGCGACGCGCAGCTCCGCCATGAACTCCTCGTTGATCTTGTAGATGATCTCGAGGTGGCGGGGCAGGAGCTTGCCCAGCAGGTCGGTGGACCAGACCTCCAGCGCCTCGGGCAGGAGCGTGTGACAGGTGTACGCGAAGCACTTCTGCGTGACGGCCCAGGCCTCGTCCCACTCCCACTTCTTCTCGTCGACGAGGATCCGCATGAGCTCGGGGATCGCGATCACGGGATGCGTGTCGTTGAGCTGGAAGATGATCCGGTCCGGCAGCTTGCGCAGGTCGAAGTCCGGTGTCAGGACCTCCTCCAGGAAGTTGCGGATCGAGCAGGCGACGAAGAAGTACTGCTGCTGCAGCCGCAGCTCCTTGCCCTGCGGCGTCGAGTCCTCGGGGTACAGCACCTTGGTGATGTTCTCCGCGAAGGTCTGCGCGCGCACCGCCTGCGCGTAGTCGCCCGCGTTGAAGATCTCGAGGTCGAACGCGCGGGTCGCCTGCGCGGACCAGAGGCGCAGCGTGTTGACACGGCCGTTCTCGAACCCGGGGACCATGTAGTTGTACGGGATGCCCAGCACGCTCCACCCAGACACCCACCGCGAGCGAGTCACGCCGGCGTCGTCGTACGTCTCGGTGTGCCCGCCGAAGTCGACGGTGACCGCCGACTCCGGGTGCGGGAACTCCCACGGCGAGCCGAGGGCCAGCCAGTCGTCGGGCTTCTCCACCTGCCAGCCGTCGACGAACGTCTGCCGGAAGATGCCGTACTCGTAACGGATGCCGTACCCGATGCACGGGACGTTCATCGTCGCGAGGGAGTCGATGAAGCACGCGGCGAGGCGGCCGAGGCCGCCGTTGCCCAGACCCGGCTCCACCTCGGCGTCGCGCAGCTCCGCGAGGTCGATGCCGAGGGAGGCCAGGCCCTCCTCGACGATCCCCTCCAGGTCCGAGGCCAGCAGCGCGTTGTCCAGCTGCCTACCGAGCAGGAACTCGGCGGACAGGTACGCGACCGACTTGGCCTGGATCTGGTACTGCCGTCGCAGCGTGGCCAGCCAGCGCACCATGAGGTAGTGCCGGACGGTGCGGGCCATGGCCAGGTACTTGTCGTTGACCGACGCCTTGGTGAGGTCCGTGCCCTGCCCGAAGTTGAGCTCCCTCAAGAACTCCCGGACGAAGCCCTCGACGGTGTGCTCACGGGTTGCGATGGGGATCGTTGTTTCCGTCACCCGGGCCACGCTAGCGGCACTCGGTGAACTGGACACCGCGCAGCGATCACTCGTAACAATCGAACAGGTCACAACACTTTTTGCGGGGATACCCGCGGCCACCCGCGAGTACCTAGGGTGTGAGCAGAGGCGACAAGCCGTCGACGACGGCCGCGCCTCGCCGTCCCGAGGAGATGCACCGGCCATGATCCGCTTCCTGCTTCGCGCCCTGATCTTCCTCGGTTCGGCCGCGCTCGGCCTGTGGATCACGTCCCTGATCCTCGACGACTTCGTGATCCACTCCGGCGGGTTCTTCGTCGCCGTCGTCATCTTCGCGGTGCTTCAGAGCATCCTGTCGCCGTTCTTCTTCAAGACGACCACCAGGAACGCGAGCGCCCTGACCGGTGCTGTGGGCCTCATCTCGACCTTCGTCGCGCTGGTCGTCGCGAACCTCGTCAGCGACGGCCTGTCCATCACCGGCACGTCGACGTGGTTCATCGGCACGATCCTCGTCTGGATCATCACGATGCTCGGCACGCTGCTGCTGCCGCTGGTGATCCTCAAGAAGGGCGCGGAGGAGCGCAAGGCCACGGCCTGACGACGAACGAACGACGAAGGGCGCGACACCTGGGGAAGGTGTCGCGCCCTTCTTCTCGGACCGATCAGCGCAGCCAGCTCATGCGCCGCACGATCGGGAGCTTTGCCCACCGGCCGCCAAGGCCCCAGGTGTCTCCGGCCAGCAGCACTGCGCACAGGATCAGGACCAGCGCGTAGATCACGTGGTAGTCGATCAGCGGGTTGGTCGAACCCTGCGTCGGCGGCCACTCAGCGAGCCACATCATGCCCATCATGATCGAGCCGGCCACGGCCGAGACGCGCAGGCCGATGCCGAGCATGACGGCGACGCCGATACCGAGCATCCCGAGCATGAACAGCCAGTCGGTCACCGGACCGGCGATGTTGCCGAAGAAGTCCTTGAACGGGCCCTGGGTCCCGAAGAGCAGAAAGCCCTGGCTCGGCTTGCCACCGTTGAGCCACGACAGGGACACGGGGCTGCCGTCGGCAGTCGCGGCTCCCGTGCTGTAGTGCAGGCCGAAGCACTTGTCCAGGAACGCCCACAGGAAGATGAACCCCGTGGTGACCCGTGCTGCTGCGAGGACCTTCCGGCCTGTCGACGACGTGACGAGGTCATCTTCGACCAGCGTTGCCGGATGGACCGACGTCGTGATCTCGGGGTGGGTGGCGGCCATGGTCTGCTCCTTGGTGCGGGGGTCTTGTGAAGGACCCGGGGTGAGGTTGTGCTCTGTGCTTCACACGCTCCTCCGGGCGCCGAGCCGCCCCACAGGGCCGAACGTCCCGCCATCTCGGGGTGGCGAGCGCCCGATCCGGGACCTAGGTCCCGGGACGCAGGAGGGCGCAGGGGACCAGGGTGGGCGGAGCGGACCAAGGAGGCTCCCATGCGTACCGACGGACCGGTCGTGATTGCTGTCGACGGCGCGGTGCACAGCGCGGGCACGCTCGCGTGGGGCGTCGCGGAGGCGGTGCGCCGTCGGGCCCCGGTGGTGCTGACGCAGGTGGTCGACAACCCGTGGACGTCGACCTTCTGGGGCACCTACCCGGTCATCGACACCCTGGACGCCGAGCTGGCGGCCAAGGCCCACCTGGCCCGGCTGCGCAACCGGGAGGCGGCGCGGCACCCGGGCCTGGACATCTCCACCGACGTGCGCCACGGGTCGACGGTCCCCGAGCTGCGCGAGCTGAGCACCGATGCCCAGCTGGTGGTGGTCGGAGCCGGTCAGCCGAACGGCCGGGGGCGCACGGGCGTGCTCGGCGGGCACCTGGCCGCCCACGCCCGCTGCCCGGTGGCCGTGGTGCGTCACCACCCCGACAGCCCCACGTCGCCGCAGGCACCGATCGTGGTGGGGGTCGATGGTTCGCCGGCCTCGCTGGAGGCCGCGCGCGTGGCCGCCCGAGAGGCCTGGATGCGCGGTCGCGCCCTGGTCGTCGGGCACGCCATGTCGCCGGCCGCGCAACCCGACCGGACGCACCAGGCCGCGGCCAGCGTGCGGCACTCGCTCGCCGAGGAGAACCCCGGACTGGACGTGCGGCTCACCCTCGTCGACGACGATCCCGCGAACGCGCTGGTCGGGCTCGGGCGCGGTGCCGCGTTGCTGGTGGTGGGCACGCGGGGGCTCGGCAGCTTCCGGGGCATGCTGCTGGGGTCGGTGAGCACGGAGGTGCTCCGCTCCGCGTCCTGCCCGGTGCTGGTCGTGCACGGGCAGGGCTGAGCCGGACGCCCTCAGGGCAGGTGTCTCACGCGAGGTGCAGCGGGACGCTCCAGGCCAGCAGGGTGCCACCGTCGTCGACCGGCTGCACCGTCATCGCGCCGCCGCGTCCGCGTGCCCGCTCCGCGAGGTTGGCCAGACCGCTGCGCCGGGCGACGTCCGTGGGGATCCCGACGCCGTCGTCCTGCACCTCGACCAGCAGGTCCGCACCCACGAACACCCGCACGACGACCTCCCGGGCGCGTGCGTGCCGCGCGACGTTGGCCAGGGCCTCGCGCACGACCGCGACAGCGTCGTCGCTGACCTCGTCGGCCACCGTCGCCGTGACCCCCTCGATCCGCAACCGCGGCAGGAAGCCCAGCGCCTGACGCGAGCGGACCACCTCGGCGTCGATCGAGGGCCGCAGCCCGGTCGTCCCGGCGCCCCGGGCGCCCAGCCGGAAGATCGTCGTGCGGACGTCCTTGATCGTCTCGTCGAGGTCGTCCACCGCGCCCTCGAGCCGCCGGGTGACGTCGGGCCGGACCGCGTCCTGCGCGGCGCCCTGCACGTCGAGACCGATGGCGAACAGGCGCTGGATCACCATGTCGTGCAGGTCGCGGGCGATCCGCTCACGCTCCTCCAGCACCGCCAGCCGTGCGCGGTCTGCCTGCGCCTCGGCCACGTCGAGGGCGAGCGCCAGCTGTTCGGCGAAACCGGCGACGGTCGGCAGGTCCACCTGCGGGCCCGCGTCGCCCTCCGGTCCGGGCCAGCACGCGGTGAGCCCGGCCACCCAGCGCTCTCCGCTGCGCAGCGGCACGGCGAGCACCCAGACGGGGCCCGGCAGCCCGAGGTCGGTGCCGTCCGGCAGCCGGCTCAGGACCGGGGCGTGGCCGCCCAGGTCGTCCTCCAGGCCGGGCGGCAGCGCGTCGTGCAGCAGGACGACGCTCGCCTCGGCCACGGCGGCGACCCGTGCCCGGACCACCGCGAGCGCGTCCTCCCTCGGGATGCCGCCCGTCAGCGCCTCGCTGCACGCGGCGGCAGCCTCGAGCCAGAGCTCGTGCTCGCGGGAACGCCGGTACGCGCGGGCGTGCCCGACCGTGATGCCGGCCGCGGCGGCCAGGGCGACCGCGACCTGCTCGTCGCGTGCCGTGAAGTCACGGGGTTCGTCGTCGGGGGTGTGCTTCTCGGTCAGGTAGAGGTTGCCGAAGACCTCGCCCCGCGCGGAGACCGGCACCCCGAGGAACGTGTGCATGGGCGGGTGGTGCGCCGGGAAGCCGACCGAGTCCTGGTGGTCCGCGATCTCGTGCAGCCGGATCGGGTGCGGGCTCACGATGAGGTGTCCGAGGACGCCCCGACCAGTAGGCAGCGGGCCGATCCTCGCGGCGGTCTCGTCGTCGATCCCGCGGTGCACGAACTCGACGAGTCCGCCGTGCTCCCCCAGCACGCCGAGCGCGCCGTACCGGGCGCCGGTCAGGCTGCACGCCGCCTCGACCAGGCGCTCCAGCACGATGGCCGTGTCCAGCGTGGACGAGAGCGAGACGACGGCCGCCATCAGCTCTTCGAGGCGGTCGTCGTGATCCATGGTCGGAGCATAGGCAGTCAGGGCCGTTCGGCCCTGTGGGGACCCGGCGAGCCCGTCGAACACTGGGGGTGACACAAGGAGGTGGGGACGATGCGCGCACTGGTCGTGTACGAGTCGTCGTTCGGAAATACGGGACTGGTGGCCGAGGCCGTCTGGCACGGTCTGGCCGACCACGTCGAGAGTGCTGCGATCCGACGCGTCGACGTGGCACCGACGAGGTTGCCCCCCACGGTCGAGCTCCTCGTGGTGGGTGGCCCGACGCAGGCGTTCGGCATGAGCCGCCCGTCGACGCGCTCCAACGCCCGCGCCGAGGCCGGCCTGCCGTCGTCGGCACCGACCACGGGCGTGCGCGAGTGGCTGCACCTGCTGGAGCCTCCGGGGCGGCCGGTCTGGTCGGCCACGTTCGACACGCGCCTGCACAGCCCGCACGTGCCGGGATCCGCCGCCGTCGGCGCATGGCGGCTGCTCAACCGGGGCGGCTTCGAGCTCACGGCCGAGGCGGAGAGCTTCTGGGTGACCGGGCTGAAGGGGCCCCTGCGCGAGGGCGAGCTGGAGCGCGCCTACACGTGGGGCGTGAGCCTCAGTGGTCTGTTGCTCGGTGCTGTTCGGCGATGAACAGCGCCGCCTGGGTCCGGCCCCGGACCCCGAGCTTGGCCAGCAGGCTCGAGATGTAGTTCTTCACCGTCTTCTCCGCCAGGAACATGCGCCCCGCGATCTCGCGGTTGGTCAGGCCCTCGCCGATGAGGTCCAGCACGGCGCTCTCCTGCGGCGTGAGCAGGTCGAGGCGGGCGTCGTGGCTCTGCGACTCCCGGACGCGCTCGAGCACCCGTGCCCGGGTGGCCGGGTCGATGAGCGAACGCCCCGCGGCGACCGCCCGGATCGAGTCGAGCAGCTGCGGCCCGCGGATCTCTTTGAGCACGTACCCGGAGGCACCGGCGGTGATCGCTGCCAGCAGCGCCTCGTCGTCCTCGTAGGACGTGAGCATCAGGCAGCGCAGGCCCTCCTGCGACGACACGAGCTCGCGGCACACCTCGACGCCGCTGCCGTCGGGCAGCCGGACGTCCAGGAGCGCCACGTCTGCCTTGGCCACCGGCGCGCGCACCAGTGCCTCGGCCACGGACGACGCTTCGCCGACGACGGTCATGTCCGGGTCGGCGTCGATCAGGCGCAGCAGACCCTGGCGGACGACCTCGTGGTCGTCGAGGAGGAAGACGCGGATGGAGGGCACGGGTCCAATATCTCAGACCTTGGGCGCATCCTGGCCGCTTCCGCACCCGACGGGGTGTCCGTGAACGGATCGGGGGTCGACGCGACGATCGGGCCGGGTGAACCTGCAGGTCAGGAGCTCGGGCGAACCAGGGGAAACAGGATGGTGTCGCGGATGCTCAGACCCGTCAGGTTCATCACGAGTCGGTCGATCCCCATCCCCATGCCGCCGGTCGGCGGCATGCCGTACTCGAGCGCGGTGAGGAAGTCCTCGTCCACCGCCATGGCCTCGGCGTCGCCCGCCGCGGCCAGCAGCGACTGCTCGACCAGCCGACGGCGCTGGTCCATGGGGTCGATCAGCTCGGAGTAGGCGGTGCCCTGCTCCGAGGCGAAGATCACCAGGTCCCACTTCTCCGCCAGCCGCGGGTCGACGCGGTGCTGGCGGGTCAGCGGCGAGTTCTCCTTGGGGAAGTCGGTGTAGAACACGGGCGTCGAGGTGGTCTTCTCGCACAGCTCGCCGTAGATCCCCTCCAGGGCGACCGCCCACGACGCGTCGAGCTCGAGCTCGAGCCCGATGGCGTCGGCGTGGCGCAGGAGGACCTCACGCGGCGTGTCCGCAGTGACCTCGTCGCCCAGCTTCTCCGAGACGGCCTGGCAGATCGTCTTGACCGGCCACTGGCCCGACAGGTCGAACTCCTCCACCCGGCCGTCGGCATCCGTACGTCGGGCTATCGGCGATCCGTACACCGCGACTGCGGCCTCCTGGATGAGCTCCTGCGTGAGCACCCGCATCGTGTTGTAGTCGCCGTACGTCTCGTAGAGCTCGAGCGACGTGAACTCGGGGTTGTGCTTGAAGTCGACGCCCTCGTTGCGGAACTGGCGCCCGATCTCGAACACCTTCTCCATACCGCCGACGAGCAGCCGCTTGAGGTGCAGCTCGGTCGCGATGCGCAGGTACAGGTCCATGTCGTACGCGTTGATGTGCGTCTCGAACGGGCGGGCGTTCGCGCCGCCGTGGATGACCTGCAGGATCGGCGTCTCGACCTCGGTGAACCCGCGGGCGTGCAGCGAGTCGCGCACGCTGCGCACGACCGTCGCGCGCGTGTAGGCGATGTCCCGTGCTGCCGGTCGGACGATCAGGTCCACGTACCGGGCGCGGATTCGGGCCTCGGGGTCGGTCAGTCCGTGGTGCTTGTCCGGCAGCGGGCGCAGCGCCTTGCTGGTCATGGCCAGGGACGTCGCCCGCACCGACAGCTCACCGCGCCGGGTGGTGATCACCTCGCCCGTGACCCCGATGTGGTCGCCGAGGTCGACGTCGTGCCGCCACAGCTCGAGATCCTGCTTGCTCACGTCGTGCGCATCGACCATCACCTGCAGGTCGCCGCTGCCGTCGCGAAGCGTGCCGAAACCGAGCCGACCGCCGTCGCGCTTGCGGATCACCCGCGCGGTGACGGAGACCGTCTCGCCGGTCCGGGTGTCCGGGGGCAGGTCCGGGTGCGCGGCGACGACCGCCGCGAGCGTGTGGGTGCGCGGATACGTGGCCGGGTACGGGTCGATGCCGCGGGCGCGCATCCGGTCGGCCTTGTCGCGGCGGACGCGCTGCTGCTCGGGGAGGTGCTCCGCTGCGAGCGCGAGCTCGACCGGGTCGAGCGCCTCCGGGATCTGCGCCTCGACCTGCGCCGCGTAGTCGAGCGCCGCCCGCTCCAGGTCCCCCGACCCGGCGCCCTTGCCGCGCCGGTTGAGCAGCCCGAGGCTCGGCCGGGTGAGGAAGCCTTCGGCGCTGCCGGCGGCCGTGCCGATCCGCGGCAGGTCCGAGGTGTACTCGAAGCAGATGAATCGCGGCTGCCACTCCGGCTGGTACTTGGCGTTCGAGCGGTACAGCGACTCGAGCTGCCAGTTGCGGCTGGCCAGCACCAGCGACGAACGCCACAGACGCGCGATCGGCCCCGCACCCACCTCGGCGCCCCGCTCGAACGCCTCCCGGAACATCGCGAAGTTCAGCGACAGCCGACCGGCGCCGAACGCGTTCGCGCGTTCCGCCAGGGAGGCCACCATGAGCTCGACCAGACCGTTGTCGGCCGTGGGGTCGCGACGCATCAGGTCGAGCGACAGCCCGTTGCGGCCCCACGGGACGAAGCTGAGGAACCCGCGCAGCCGGCCCTCCTCGTCGTGCGTCTCGATCAGCACGCAGTCGTCGTCCAGGTCGTCGCCGAGGCGGCCGAGCGCCATCGAGAAGCCTCGCTCGTCGCCGCCGTCGCCGCGCCACCGGGCCGCCGCGGCGTCGAGGGTGGCGAAGTGCTCCCGGTCGATGGCCGAGTGCCGCTCGACCCTCGTGGTGTAGCCGCGCCGCTGCAGGCGTGCGACCGACTGGCGCACGGCCTTCATCCCGGGCCCGCTCAACGAGAAGGCCCGCAGGTCGAGGATGGCCTCGTCGCCGATCTCCCAGGCCTTCAGACCGGCCTCGGTGTAGGCGACAGCACCGCGGCTGCCCGCCCCCATGACTGCCAGGGACCAGCCGTTGGTCCGCGCCTGGCGCCGCCACGCCTCGATGGCCTCGGGCCAGCGCAGCGGGTCGCCCACGGGGTTGCCGCTGGCCAGGCTGACCGAGCCGACGACGCGGTAGGAGATCCCCGCGCGAGCGGTGGGCGCGTCCCCGGAGTCCCAGACCACGGCCTTGTCGCGACGGGTCGCGAAGTAGCCGAGCGAGTCCTCGCCGCCGAAGTCGCGCAGCAGCGTGCGCACGCGGGCCTCGTCGGCGGCATCGAGCGTGTGCGTGTAGCGCGGCGTCCGGAACAGCAGGTACGCGGAGCCGAGGACGACCCCAGCACCGATCAGGTTGATCACGGCGCGGACCCAGAACGGTGCGGTCGCGTTGCTGGCCTGGTCGATCTTGCCGAGGTCGCCCAGCATGCTGTCCCAGACGAAGAAGACCGACGAGCCCGCGCCGTCTGTCTGCCCGAACCGGGTGACCAGCCACGTGCCGACGAACAGGATCACGGTCCCGCCGACGAGGAAGAACCCGAGCGCGGCCCAGAACGAGCCCCGACGAGTGCGCGCGCGGAACTGCCGTCGGCAGCGCCACAGCTGGACGAGCACCGCGCTGACCAGGACTAACCCGACCGCGTTCCACCAGGATCCGCCGTCGATCAGCGAGAAGATCCGGCCGAGCTGCGGGAGCACGAACCACCAGATGACCAGCAGCCACCAGGCGGAGTGCAGCCTCCGGTTCAGCGCCACGCCGATCGACGCGAGGAGCGCCGCGTACACGATGTTCGGGATGATCGGGATGGTGAGGATCGAGACGATGTCGTCGACACGCATGAAGTAGTGCCGCAGCGGCGGGATCACCGCCGAGACCAGCACGACCGCGAGCGCGAGGAACATCGCGGCGGCGATCCGGTCGGGCCACCGGTCGTCGATGGCCTGCGGCTCCCGGCGCGGCTTGTCCCGCCGCGCGTCGGGCTCAGGCGGAACGACCTCGGTGCTCACCACGTGCGGATCCGATCCTCGAGCCGTGGATCTCGGGCTCGTGCCGCGGACCCGTCGGGCAGGCGCACAGCCCTGGCCGCCGCCCAGGTCGGACCCTAGTGGCGGGGGTCCGGATGGTCCACAATCGCCGAACGTGTCTGCGCCGACGCGTCCACAACGTCAGATCGACCCTGATGTGCCCGTCGGTCGATGCCCGGAGAAACGAACGAGGCCCGCCGCAGATGCGGCAGGCCTCGTGGGTGTGCGCCCGAAGGGACTCGAACCCCCAACCTTCTGATCCGTAGTCAGATGCTCTATCCATTGAGCTACGGGCGCGCTGGTCCCGCGGGACCGGAGACGACGATACAGGCCGCGGGCCGCACGCCCAAACTGCAGGGATGGCAGGATCGCGCGCATGACGGACCTCACACGGCTGGGGACCGGCGGCGGCCGGTGGGGCATGCGGGCCGACGTGCTGCGTCACGGCGCCGGTCACGACTCGAGCCGGGTCGGCTACATCGAGCTGTTCTTCGACCTGGTCTTCGTGTTCGCGGTGACCCAGCTGTCGCACATGCTCATCCACCACACCGACGCACGGACGCTGCTGGAGACCGTCGTGCTCGCGTGGGCCGTCTGGTGGCTCTGGATCGACACCACCTGGGTGACCAACTGGCTGGACCCCGACAAGGTCCCGGTCCGCACCATGCTGCTGGTGCTGATGCTCCTGGGCCTGCTGATGTCGTCGGCGATCCCGGAGGCGTTCGGGGACAAGGCGCTGCTGTTCGCCGTCCCGTTCGTGCTCATCCAGCTGGGCCGCTGCCTGTTCACGGTGTGGGCGATGGGTCGGCACTGGCCGGAGAACGCCCTCAACTTCCAGCGGATCGCCGTGTGGCTCGCTGTGTCGGGCGGGTTCTGGATCGCGGGCGCGCTCGTCGACGGGGATGCGCGGCTGGTCCCGTGGATCGTCGCGGCCCTGATCGACGTCGCCGGGCCGCGTTCGCTGTTCTGGGTGCCGTTCCTGGGGCCGACGGACCCCAGCACCTGGGAGGTCCGCGGCGCCCACATGGCCGAACGGGTGTCGCTGTTCCTGATCATCAGCCTGGGCGAGTCGATCATCGTCACCGGCGAGGCGTTCTCCGAGGTCGAGGTCTCGGTCACGACGGTGCTCGCGTTCCTCGCGGCGTTCGTCAGCACCGTGCTCATGTGGCTGCTGTTCTTCGCCCGGTCGGAACGCCGCGCCACGGAGTTCTTCGCCGCCCAGGCGAACCCGGGCATGGTCGCGCAGACCTCCTACACCTACGTGCCCTACCTGCTGATCGCGGGCATCGTGCTCACCGCCGTGGCGGACGAGCTCGTCCTGCTGGACCCGCTCGGGCACGACGGCCCCACCGACGCCTGGACGGCCGGCCTGGTCTGCGGTGCGGCCGCCTTGTACCTGGTGGGCAACGCGCTGTTCCGACGAACCACGGGCGGGCGCTGGTCGGTGACCCACCTGCTCGGCGGCGCGGTGGTGCTGGCAGCGTTCGCGCTGCGGTTCGTCGTGACCCCGCTGACCCTGAACTGGGTGTCCAACCTGGTGCTCGCCGCGGTGATCGTGGGCGACGTGCTGATCGCCCGCCGGACCGCCGCGCGGTCGGCCGTCGTCGCGGCCTGAACGACGAAGGCCCGATCCTCGTCGGGACCGGGCCTGAATCGTGTGGTGCTGCGTACTGGGCGGAGACGGTGGGATTTGAACCCACGGAAGGCTTACGCCTTCACGACCTTAGCAGGGTCGCGCACTAGACCGGGCTATGCGACGTCTCCAGGACCAGCACAGGCTACCGGTGCGAGCACCCGTCCTCCAAAGCGGCCTCTGACCTGGCCCTGAGCCGGGTGTTTTAGCCCAGCCGAGCCGGAATGTTCGGGCACACGACAGGGTTGGGGGCCTACGAGCGACCACGTGCGACAGGCCCTGAGAGGAGCCTGAGAGAATTCGCTCCGAGCGAAGACAAACTCCTTGACCGCCGTAAGCATCGGCTGATGCACTGGCTGGGCGCCCGGCTGAGGAGCTCGGGTCTGCTCCTTCGGACCGTCCTCTGGTCCTCTCCTCCGGCGACGCCGCCACCCTTCTCTCCCTCCGGAGCTTGCTGTGTCCGAATCTGCCCTCTCGACCGTCGAACCGGTCGATCCCCCACTCGACGACGCGGCAGTCGCCGCCGCCGCAGCCGACCGTCGCCGGTGGCTGATCCTCGGTGTCGTCGCGATCGCCCAGCTGATGATCGTGCTCGACTCCGCCATCATGAACATCGCCCTGCCGTCGGCCGCCAAGGACCTCGGCATCCCCCAGCAGGACATCTCCTGGGCCATCACGGCCTACACGCTCGCGTTCGGCGGGCTGCTGCTGCTCGGTGGTCGCATCGCCGACTACATCGGCCGCAAGCGGGCCCTGCTCATCGGCCTCGTCGGCTTCGCGGTGGCCTCCGGCCTCGGCGGCGCCGCACAGTCCGAGGCGCTGCTGTTCGCCGCCCGCGGCCTGCAGGGCGCGTTCGGCGCACTGCTCGCACCGGCGTCGTTGGCCATCATCACCGTGACCTTCACCGAGGGTCGCGACCGCGCCAGGGCGTTCGGCGTCTTCGGCGCGATCTCCGGCGGTGGCGCGGCCATCGGCCTGATCTCGGCGGCATCCTCACCGAGTACCTCGGCTGGCGCTGGTGCCTCTACGTCAACCTGCCGATCGCGCTGATCACGGTCATCCTGGCGATCCGCTTCGTCCAGGAGTCCAAGGCTCCCGGCGACCGACACCTGGACATCCCCGGCGCCGTGCTCTCGAGCGTCGGCCTGGCCACCCTGGTGTACGGGTTCACCGAGGCCTCCAAGCGGAAGGCCGACGGGAGCGGCACGGTGGGCTGGGGCGACCCGACCGTCGTCACCCTCCTGGCGATCGCCGTGGTCCTGCTGGTCTCGTTCGTCATCGTCGAGAGCCGCGTGAAGAACCCCCTGCTGCCCATGCGCATCGTGCTCAACCGCAACCGTGGCGGCTCCTACATCGTCTTCCTGATGATCGGCGCCGGGCTCTTCTCGATGTTCCTGTTCATGACGCTCTACCTGCAGAACATCCTCGGCTACACGCCGCTGCGGGCCGGCTTCGCGTTCCTGCCGTTCAGCATCGGCATCATCATCGGTGCCGGGATCGTGTCGCAGCTGCTCCCGCGGCTCGGCCCGCGCCCGCTGATGCTCGTCGGCATCACGATGGCGATCGTCGGCATGCTGCTGCTCCTGCGGACCACGCCCGACTCGTCGTACGCCACCACCGTGCTCCCGGCCATCACGGTCATGAGCCTCGGCATGGCGGCCGTGTTCATCCCCGCGTCGAGCACCGCGCTCGTCGGGGTGGGCAAGCACGACGCCGGCGTCGCGAGCGCACTGCTCAACACGTCCCAGCAGGTGGGTGGCTCGCTCGGCCTGGCGCTGCTGAGCACCTTCGCGATCAGCGCGACCGCGTCGAAGCTCACGCGCCTGGCCAACGGCGGGACCCCGACCCAGGACATGCTCGCGACCGCCCAGGTTGCGGGCTACCACGTCGCCTACCTCGGCGGTGCGGTGCTCATGTTCGTGGGCCTGGCGGCCGCGGCGACTCTCATCTCGGCCAAGAAGGACGACCTGCCGGCGGAATCCGCTGTCGCCGTCTGACCGTCCCGCACAGTGCGAGAGCCGCGCGGCCCCTCATCGGGCCGCGCGGCTCTCGTGCGTACGGGTCGTGGCGTCAGTCCTCGTCGTCGCCGATGAACAAGAACTTCACCGCGAGCGTGGCGAAGAAGATGAGCGAGAAGACGATGCCCACCACGAGGATGTACTGGATCGCGGGATGGGACTCGCCGTCGGACACGGCCGAGATCCGGAAGACCGCGAGGACGACGAAGACGACGAGCAGGGCGATCGAGATGTAGCCCAACACCTTGGTGTTGCGGACGGGCTTCTCGTAGTTGGTCGAGTTCACCCCGGAAGTTGACCACAAGCGGGGGGTCGGCGGCCAGCCGTCCTACCGACGAGTCTGCTGGTGGGCCGGGATTCCTTGGCCGGCCAGGTCGGCGGTCTCCTCGACGCGGGCCGCGCGCGTGACGTCCCGTCTGGCGTCGACGATCCAGCGCAGGATCGCACGGCGGACCGCCTCACTGAACGACTCCCAGTGCTCCCGGGAACCGTCCCGGAGCGCGAACGCATCGACGAGGTCGGCCGGGAGGACCAGGCTGTCGGCGTCGTCGTAGCGGGACCACGACCCGTCCGCCTTGGCCTCGTCGATGACCGCACGCCCGACGGGCGTCATGCGACCGTCCGCCTCGACACGCGCCACACGCTGCTTCGACAGGACGCTCCACCCGCTGCCCGGGCGGCGCCGGGTGAGCCACAGGGCGGTGCGGTCGGCGTCGAGCGTCTGGGCCTGACCGTCGATCCAGCCGAAGCAGAGGGCCTCCTCGATGGTCTGCTCGTAGGTGACCTGCGGTTTCCCGCTGGCCGGGCGCCACGTGACGAGCCAGATTCCCGACGAGGTCGCGTGGTGCTCCGTCAGCCAGTCGCGCCACTGCCGCGGCGACTCGACGTGGACCTGCTCGGCGTCGTCCTTCACAGCTCGTCCCTCCGTGTCGCGGCCGCGTCCCGGACGCGCTCGGCCCGCTGGAGCGCGCGCTCGGTCGTCGTCGCCTCCTTCTCGTCGTGCCGCAGGTTGGCCTGCGCCTGGCTGACGTCCTTGTCGGCGATCGTCGCTGCCTTGCCCGCGGCCGCGAGCCTGCGGCGGACGTCGGCGAGGGCCGTCACCAGCTCGTCCTCCTCCTCGTGGGCCGCCTGCGCGGCACGCTCCGCCCGGTCGAGCACCGCGGCGCTCTCGTCCCGGACCTCCTGCGTGGCGTCGTGCGTGCGCCGGGCCTCGGTGAGCGCCTGGTCGGCGATCTCGAGCGCCCGGTCGGCCTCGTCGCGCAGGCGCTGCTGGCGTTCGGCGGCCCGGGCACGGCGGGCCTCCTCCGGGTCGACCGCCGGCTTGACCAGGGTGAGCCTGGGGCGGGCCGGCTTCTCGGTCTCGTCCGGCTCCGCCGGCTTCGGCTTCGGTGCCGGCGGGGTCGGTCGGCTCGGTCGAGTGGTCGTCGCGCTCGAGTCGGCGCTGCCGAAGCCGGCGTACTCGCGGGCGACCGTGAGCCGTCCCGACGTGACCTCGCGGGCCACCTCCGGGTCCGCGAGGGCGGCCGTGAGGGTCGCGTCGAGCTCCTGGGTGACCGAGTCGCCGATGCGCTGGCCCGCCGGCGCGGCCAGCTTGCGGGCGCGGGCCGTCAGCGAGCGGACGAGCGCCCGCCGCTGGGTGCTGAGCTCGCGCAGTGCCGGGCCGTCCAGCGAGCGCTCGGCGTCGCGCAGCCCCTCGCCGAGGGCGACCACCTGGTCGGCGAAGCCCGGGTCGTCGCGGACCAGCAGGTTCATCAGCCAGGCGGACACCGTCGGCTTGCGCAGCTCGGTGATCTGCTTGGCCAGCTCGCGGTCACCGTCGGCCCGGGCGGCCTTGGCAGCGGCATCGCGGTGCTCGATGAAAACACCGGGCGGGCCGCCGTAGAGCTCGTCGGCGACGTCGTCGAGCTCGGACATCACGGCGCCCCGCGTGGAGTCGGAGGCTGAGCCACCTCGAACCGGACGGTGCGGGTGGCGACGTCGGCCGCGACGACCCGGACGCGGACGTCGGTGCCGAGCGGCAGGTCGACGCCCTCGATGCGGCCGCGGACCGCGGGGTCGCGCAGCTGCACCACGCCGGCGTCGCGGTCGGCGCGGACGTCGACGATCGCACCCTCGAAGACCTCCCCGACGCGCGCCGTGAGCAGGGCCGCCTCGACCAGGTCGATGCAACCGCGCTCGTACTCGCCCGCGTGCTTGTCGCCCGACGCCATGAGACCCGGCAGCTCCTCGAGCGCGTCGCGCGCCCACGCCGGGACCGGCGTCCCCGCGCTCAGCGCCACGCAGAGCTCGCCGACGAACCGGTCGACCAGGCGCCGCAGGGGGGCCGTCGCGTGGGCGTAGGGGGCGGCGATCGCTGCGTGCATCGTGTAGCTGGGGACCTCGCCGTCGAACGCGACGTACGCGGCGCCGCGCAGGAGGCTGGTCGCCTCGGTCAGCAGGGCCGCGTGGGCGGGGTTCGACGCGTCCAGGTGGCGGATCACGTCGCCCGGGGTCGCGCGGGCCGGCCAGGCGACGCCCAGCGCGTGCGCGGACCGCTGGAGGCGTTCGACGTCGCGCGGGTCCGCCGCCGGGAGCGTGCGCAGGACGCCGATGCGGCCGTCGATCATGAGCTGTGCCGCGCACATGCCCGTGAGCAGGGAGATCTGCGCGTTCCACTCCTCGACCGGCAGGGTCGCGCGGCTGCCGAGCGTCCATGTGCCGTCGGGCTGCTGCTCGACCACCTGCTCCGGGGTGGGCAGCGTGATGCCGCCGCGATCGACCTCCGCCGCCTCGCGCAGGAGCCCGACCACCTTCAGCAGCCGCAGCGTCTCGCCGGCCGTGCCGTCGTCGATCGACCGCTGAGCGCCGCTGTACGTGAGCTGCGCGCGACTCTGTACCCGCCTGCGCTGGACGCGCGTGCGCGTCGGGGCGCCGTGCTCGTCCAGGTCGATCGTCCACAGCAGCGCGGGGCACGTCTGCCCGGGCAGCAGGCTCGCCCTGCCCTCGCTCAGCTCGGGCGGGTGCAGCGGGGTCCGCCCGTCGGGCGCGTACAACGTCTCCACCCGCACCCGTGCCTCGTCGTCGATCGCCCCGCCCGGCACCACCCACGCGGCGACGTCGGCGATGGCGTAGTGGACGCGGTACCCCGCGCCCGCACGTTCGATGTGCACCGCCTGGTCGAGGTCCATCGACCCTTCGGGGTCGATCGTGACGAAGGGGATGTCGGTGGCGTCGTCGCCGTCCGGGTGGGGCCGCGCCGCTCTCGCCTCTGCCGTCACGGCCGCGGGGAAGCCCACGGGGATGTCCAGCTCGTGGCGCAGCGCCGCGAGACCCTGGCGGACCAGCCCGTCGACGGCGGGGCCGTCGGGGAGCGTCTGGCCCGGTTGCAGCTGGACGTGGCGTCGGGGCACATCGAGAGCGTAGGCCGGGCCGTCGGTCCTTGCTGTCCATCCCGCGTGCGAGCGAGATCCGACCGCCGACGGCCCGGCGCGCGATCCTCCCTAACGTGCCGATCGGATGGTGGGGAAGGTCCACTCACGAGAGATCGCCTCCGCCCGCGGGAGGTAGAGCCGCACCATGTAGTTCCAGTGCTCGGGCGTGGGGATGGTGTTCGGCTCGTCGCCGTCGCCGAAGCGCACGGTGATCGAGCCGTCGGCGCCCGGTTCGGCCGTCACGCTGTTCACGCTGACGATCCCCTGGGGATTCGGCTCCATGAAGCCCTCGGCGTTGTAGACGGTGACGGACCAGAAGGCGTCGACGGGAACGTCCCTCGCCGTCAGCTCGTACCGTCCGACCGGCAGCCCAGGGTCGACGTTGAGGTACATCGCTTCTCGCTCCGGGAAGCCGCCCCACGCAGCGGCTGCGCCGAGGAGGTGCCGGACGGGATCGACCTCGTCGGGCATCCCGAAGGCGCCCCGAAAGTCACGGAGACCACGCGACAGTGCGAGAAGGTGCTCACGGGTCGATGCGAACGACGTCGGGTCGTACGACGTGTGCACGAACGCCCGAGCGGAACCGGCCTCGAAGGTGAAGCGGTCCTGGAGGGCGTTGACCTCGGCGACGTCCGCGGGGTCGGCCGGATCGACCAGGATCCGGACCCCGACCATCGCGAACGGCGAGCCGATGTCGTCCTGGGAGAGCTCGTGCACACCGGCGTCGTGGAGGATGTGCGGCACGTAGTGGTCCTGGTTGATGACCATGACCGACGCGTACCGCCCCCCGGTGTCGGGAACCGTGATGCGCGCTCCCGCCGACACGTCCGCGATCGTCGCGCTGTAGAGCGTGTCGCGGTTCTGACGAATGATCGGCTGGTGGTCCAGGGGCGTCGGCGTCCGGTTGACCAGCCACTGGTTGGTGCCGCCGGTGTCGTGAAGGACGAAGTCGAACATGCGGTCGGACTCCGCCCGCACGAAGTTGTCGACACCTACGGGGACGAGATCGTTCGCCATGGCCTACCTCTTCGAGCAACCGGTGGGAGACGGTGTCATCCCAGCACGGCACGGTCGGGCGCGCCCGATGGATCAGGGCCCGGGCCGATCGAGGTCCGGTCGTCGCCCTCGCGCGGCCGAGCACGGCGACCGGCCGAGAGGCCGGTTGGCGGAGGGCGTGGGATTCGAACCCACGAGAACGGGGTTGTCCCGCTCCAACGGTTTTCAAGACCGTCTCTTTCGGCCGCTCAGACAGCCCTCCCGCGCGACCGGGGCCCGTCGGGGCGGTCGCAGCGCGCACGAGTCTCCCACAGGCGCCCGTCAGACTCCGTGGATCGCCTCCAGCCGGCCCGTCGCGATGGCATCCAGCAGCAGCGCGTGGTCCTGCTCGGTCCGGTCGCCGTACTCGGCGGCAAAGGTGGCGAACGCCTCGTCGGCGGTCTTCGAGCTGCCCAGGTAGGCCGCGATCGCGACGCGGTCACCGGAACGGGCGTGCGCCCGGGCCAGGGTCCACGCGCACAGCTCGGCGTAGCGGGACATCCCGTCGGGCACCATCGTCTCGATCGTCGCGGAACCCTTCCAGTCCCGCAGCTGACGGATGTAGAAGTCGCGCTCGACACCGTCGATGCCGCGCGTGCGCTGCCAGCCGAGCATCGTGTCGCTCGCCGCCTGCATGAGCCGCTGGCCCTCCACCACGCGCTGGCCGGCCTGGGTGTACTCGCTGTGGCCGAGGAACTGCTCGAGCACGGAGGCCTGCGCCTCCTTGGCCTGCAGCATCAGCAGGTCGTTGTCGTCGACCCCGCGCAGCAGCAGTATCCAGGCGCGCGTCCCGACGCTGCCCACGCCGACGACCTTGCGCGCCATGTCGATGAGCTCGTACTGCTCGAGCAGGTGGCGGCGGTCCGGCTGCAGCGTCACCCGATAGGCGTGCACGAGCTCGACCAGACGCTCCGCGAAGTCGGTCGCCCCCTCCGCGCCGAGCATCTCCTCGAGGGTGGTGACCAGCGGTGGGTCGGAGACGAGCCGGCGTTCACCGTCGATGATCGCCGTGAGCTTGTTCACCGACTGCAGGTGGTCGCGGGTACGCGCCTTGGCGATCGTCGACTCGGTCCGCTTGGCCTGTGCCTTGCCGAGCTGCGAGACGTACTCGCCCATGAACTCGTCGACGTCGACCCGGGCGTACCAGACCTCGAGCTCGGTCTTCGTCGCGAAGCCACGCATGGCCTCGCGGTACGCACGCGCCGTGCGGACGATCATCGTGCGGCGGTCCTTGCGCGGGATCCCGTTGCCCCGCGCGGCCACCTCGATGGACGCGAGGAGCCGCTTGACGTCCCACTCGAACGGACCGGGCAGCGTCTCGTCGAAGTCGTTCAGGTCGAAGAGCATCCGACGCTCGGGGGTCCCGTACAGGCCGAAGTTCGACATGTGTGCGTCGCCGCACAGCTGCACCGTCAGCCCGCTGTTCGGGGTCGATGCCAGGTCCGAAGCCATGATCAGTGCCGCACCGCGCAGGAACGCGAACGCTGAGGTCGCCATGCGGCCGTACCGCAGCGGGACGAGCTCGGGGACGCGCGACGTGCCCTGACTGACCAGCAGGTCGATCGGGTGGGGGCGCCGCTCGCCGCCACCAGCGAGCGCGAGCGAGCTGCGGGGGGTCAGCACGCGCGCCGCCGCGCCCCGGGCCTTGCGCTCGTCGCGGGTCAGGTGCTCGACGTGGTCGGCCGCTCGGCGTCGCGACGGGCTGAGCGGTGCCGCCACGCGCACCGCAGTGGAGTCGAGATGCTGGGGTTCCTGCGCTGCGGCCATAGGGGCAACCTAGGCGCGAAAGAGCACGTCAGGGAAGTGCCGCGCTCAGTCGTCCTGCTCCCACCAGAACGGCGCCATCCCGGGTGAGACCACCCGGAGGCCGTGCAGCGCCGCGACCCGGGCGAGCTGCGTGTCGTACGTGGCCACGGCGACGACGCCCGGGTACGACAGTGCGGCGCCGATGTGCAGCGCGGTGAAGGGCGGGAGCACCCCGGAGACCTTCGTCGCCGCGCGCAGCGTCTGGTCCGAGAACCGCACCACGGTGACGCGCGCCTCGACGTCGCGGGCGACACCACGGGCCTCCACACCCGTCGGGAGCGCGAGTCGACGCAGCTCTGTCAGGCCGAGCGGCGTGGTGAGCAGCTCGGCCTCGTGGTCCTTGGCCCATGCCAGCCACTCGTCGTGGCTCGTCGACCCCGCGACGAACTGCACGAGCGCGGAGCCGTCCGCGTAGACGCGCGGGACGGGGGCGGCCGCGGGCGCGGCGGGGGCTCGTGGCGCCCGTCCGCCGGCGGGGGCACGGCGCGGGGTGCCGGTCACGACGGGGCCCGCGTCCGGTTCGTCGTCGAGAGCGGGACGGGGGTCGGCCAGCACGGCTGCCGCGTCGGGTGCGGTCGCGGGGTCGGGTGCGGTCTCGGCGTCGGGCGTCCGTCCGTGCTCGTCCGCCGCCTCGCGGGGCTGCGGGAGCAGGCCGGCCTCGTCGTCGCCACCACCGGAGCGTGGCGAGGGGACGGGGGCGGACGGCATCGTCACATGATTCCCTACTCCGCGCCCGAACATCGATGCCCGAGCGGCGGCGGCCGACCCCCCTGCAGGGGCCGGCCGCAGTCGTGGTGGAACCTCAGCGGTTCACCGGCCGCGCAGACGCTCCATCGCGAGCTGCACCAGCGAGATCAGGGCCTGCTTCGTGGCCGCACGCGACCGGGCGTCCGTGTAGAGCACCGGCACGTGCGCCGGGATCGCCAGGGCGTCACGGACGTCGTCGAGCTGGTGCTTGGCGACGCCATCGAAGCAGTTCACGCCGACGACGAACGGGATGCCGCGGCTCTCGAAGTAGTCGACGGCCGGGAAGCACTGGTCGAGCCGGTCGGTGTCCACCAGGACGACGGCACCGATGGCGCCGCGGACCAGGTCGTCCCACATGAACAGGAACCGGTCCTGGCCAGGGGTGCCGAACAGGTAGAGCCAGAGCGAGCCCGGCAGGGCGATGCGACCGAAGTCCATCGCCACCGTCGTGGTGGTCTTGCGGTCCGACACACCGCCGGCGTCGTCGACGCCGACCGAGTGCTCGGTCATCGCGGCCTCGGTGTTGAGGGGCTCGATGTCCGAGATCGAACCGATGAACGTCGTCTTGCCGACGGCGAAGCCGCCCGCTACGACGATCTTGACGACTGTGGGTGCGACGCTTCCTGCCGTGCCCGCCGGAGCGGCCACAGCGGCGTCAGAGGGCGGAAATGCCATTGAGAACACTCTCCAGCACGCTGAGGGACAGGGCAGGGGACTCACCGGTGTTGACCTCGACCGGCTGAGAGGTGTGCACGCGCACGTAGTGCTGCTCCGCGAGGTCGGACACGAGGATCCGGATCACGCCCAGCGGAAGGTGGAGCAGGGCCGACAGCTCGGCGACCGAGATGTAGTTCGACGCTGCGTGCTGCAGGATCGCCCGCTTCTCGGGCGGCAGACCCTGGCTGGCGACTGCGCCAGGCATCGCCTCGACCAGTGCCTCGAGAGGCAGGTCGGAGCGCGCCGAACGCACGCGGCCACCGGTCACGGCGTAGGGCCGGACCGTTCTGGCCTCGTACTCGATGTGCTCGCTCATCGTCGCCGGATCCGTCGGCTCAGGCCACGGGAGCGCGCGTGGCGCCGTCGACGGGGAGCTGGCCGCGCATCTCGGAGATGAGCTGCGGGGTGAGCGTCGCTTCGGTGCGGGAGACGAGCATCGCCATCTCGTAGCCGATGAGTCCCACGTCGCAGGACGACTCGGCGACCACGGCGAGGACGGAGCCGTTCGAGACGCTCATGAGGAAGAGGAACAAGTTGTCCATCTCGATGATCGCCTGACGCACCTCCCCCGCACGAAGCTGGCGCGCTGCGCCACGGGTAAGGCTCGACATCCCGGAGACGATGGCCGCGAGCTGGTCGCCGCTGGTGCGGTCGAGCTGCTCGGACATCGCCATGAGAAGACCGTCCGCAGACACCACGAGTGTGTGGCGAGTGCCGGGCACGGTCCGGACGAAGTTGTCCAGGAGCCAGCCGAAGTTGGCTGCCTCGGTGCTGAGCGCGGTCACACTTCCTCCTTGCTGGTGCAGTCGATGACTGCGGGGTCGGACGTCACCAGGGCGGGGACGACGGTTGAGGGGTTCGGGTCTGTCATCAGCTCGCGCCATTCTGGCTGGAGGGGTCGTCCGAGGCCTGACGGCCACGGCTGGTCCCGGACTGGAAGCTCGACAGCCGGGAGCGGAGCTGGTCCGCGTCACGCTGCACGGGCTTCCCTTCGTCCTCGGCGATCGTCGACGCCGGGACAGCTTGGGCGACACGCTTGGTCAGTCGCTCGGCGGAGCCACCCGATGCCGACGGCCGGTAGGCCGAGAGCTGGGAGAGCTCGGAGAGCGCCTGCTCCTGGATGTCCGAGCGGAGCGCGAGCATCGCGGCCACCTCGTCGTCCAGCGTGCCGACCCGCGGTGCGACCGACGGCGGCAGCGCAGGCTGCGGGACCGTCGAGTGCGGAGCGGGGTTGGGGCGGGAGTTCCAGTCCGGCCGCGACCAGGAGCCGGCCGAGGGGTGCTCGGGGGCGGCCGGGGCGATGGGCGCGGGGAGGACGGGCGCCGGGGCGGCGGCCTCCGGGAACCCGGTCTGGACCGGGGCCGGGGAGGACCACTGGTTGGTGGACGCCATCCAGGACTGCGGCTCGGGCTGCGCGGCCGGGGCCGGGGCCTCCGCCGTCCAGGCCGAGGTGCGGACCGGGGCGGCCTGGCTCGCGGGGGGCTCGTAGGCGACGGGTGCGACCGCGACGGGCGCGACCTGGGCCGCAGTCTCCTGGTCGGCCTTCTTGCGGCCGAACAGACCCCAGCGCCGGCGGCCCTTCGCGTCCTCGGTGGCAGCCGGCTGGACCAGCTCGCCGAACGTCGCCTGCGGAGCCGGGGCGGCTGCGGCGGCCATCGCCTCGTGTGCCCAGGCGGGCGCCTCGGCGACGACCGGAGCCTCGGCCTGTGCGGCCGGAACCGGCTCCTGGTCGAACGACGGTGCGTACGGCTGCTCGTAGGTCGGCGCGAACGAGGACGGCTCGAACGCCTGCTCCTCGGCCGACATCGTCTCGGCGGAGACCGCATCCTGCGCCTGGATCGGCGTGAACAGCTGGGTCGGCTGCTCGACCTCCGGGTGCGCCTCCGCGAACGTCGGCCAGGCCGGTGCGTCCTGCTCGGGTGCCGCCCAGATGGGCGGCGTCTCGGCGACCGCGGTCTCGGCGACGGGCGCCTCGGCTGTCGCGGCCTCGGGGGCCCAGGCAGGCTCCGCGACCTCGGCGACGGCCTCCGCAGCCGTCGGCTGCGGTTCGACGACGGGCGCGCCAGCGTCAGCCCATGAGGGCGCCGGCCAGGCGGCGTCGGTCGAGACCTCGGCAACCGGCTCGACGACGGGCTGAGGCACGATCGGCATCGCGCCGGTGTGCCAGGCTCGCGCCTCGTCGAGAGTCCGCTCGAACGGCACGTAGGCCGTGGGCACCTCGGCGGCAGGAGCCGCCCAGCCGGCGTAGCCGCTGTAGCTGGTGAAGGTCTGGACGGGCGCGACCTCAGCAACCGGCGCGACCTCAGCGAAGGGCTCGAACTCGGCGACCGGCTCGACCTCGGCAACGGGCTCGACCTCGGCGACGGGCACGATCTCCGCGACGGCGGGCGCCGCGCTCTCAGGAGCGGAGATCGGCTCCCAGGCGGCCGACTCGGCGACGGCCAGGTCCCAGGCCTGCGTGTCGACGACGGGCGCCTCCCAGGCCGGAACGTCCTCGGACGTCGCGTCGGCGATGGGCCGGACCTCGAGCGCCGCAGGAGCGACCCCGTCGGTCACCGGCTCGGCAGCGGGCACGTCCCACGCGGGCGTCGGCTCCCAGACCGGCTCGTCCACAGCCTCGGCAGCGGGCGCGTCCCACGCGGGCGTCGGCTCCCAGACCGGCTCGTTCACGGCCTCGGCAGCGGGCACGTCCCACGCGGGCGTCGGCTCCCAGACCGGCTCGTCCACAGCCTCGGCAGCGGGCACGTCCCACGCGGGCGTCGGCTCCCAGACCGGCTCCTCGGCGGCGGCGGCCTCAGGAGAGACAGGCGCCTCCTCGGCGTCGGCGGCGTCGGTTTCAGCGGCGTCGGCAAGGACATCGGCCTCGGCGGCAGGAGCCGCCCAGCTCGAGGCGTCCTCGGCGGTGGGCGCCTCCCAGGCGGCGGGCGCCTCCCACGTCGGGGCGTCCACGGCCTCGGCGGCCGGGGCCTCCCACGCGGGCGTCGGCTCCCAGACGGGTGCGTCCTGCGCGCTCGGGGGGGCCCAGGAGGGGTCCGGCTCGAAGACCGCGACGTCGTCGCCCTGCTCGAGCTGCTCGGCGAGCACGATCTCGGCCGCGGCCTCCATCGAGGCGGCCTCGCGGTCGTCGGCCTGCTGCGTCTCCCAGGAGTCGTCGTCCTCGTCGGCGAGCGTCGGGATGACCATCGGCTCGACGGGAGCCGCGTGGGCACCGGACGACATCCACGGCGCGCGGACGTTCGACGTCGAGCGCTCCTCGGTCCCGTCGGCCTCGGCGATCTGCTCCGGGGTGCGACCACGGAAGCCGGAGAACAGACCGGCGCGCGCTGCCGGCGCCGGAGCGGCCGACGCGTTGGCCGTCGTCGCGGGCTCCTCGGGAGTCGCCCACGCCGGCGTCGAGGCGCGGCTGCGGCTCGGGAGGCCGCCGCCCGCCGGCGCTGAGGTCGGCGGGTTCCACTCGGAGCCCAGTGCGGCCGCGGAGATCTCGGCGGCGATGTGGCCGTCGGGGGCCTCGGGCAGAACGAGGTTGTCCTCGTCGAAGGTCTTCTTCGAGCGCGACGGCAGCGTCTGGGACGGCTCGAGCTGCGTGACCGGGATCGGCCCGTCCTCGTGCGCGGGGTCGTCGTCGCGGCTGCGGCGCTTGGGCAGGCCGAGCGACGTCTGACCGTCGGTCAGTGCCGCGAGGTCGACCTGCTCGACGAGCGGGGCCTCGATCTGGGGCAGACCCGGGTCGACGCGCGGTGCGGCCAGCGCCGCGGGGGCGCCGTTGCCGTACGGCGAGGCCTCGGTGGCGACGAACAGCGTGGCCGGGAAGCGCACGATCGTCTCGGTGCCCGTGCCGTGGGCGGCCTTGAGGAGCTTGACGTCAGCGCCGAGGCGCTGCGCGATGCGGCCGACGACGAAGAGGCCGAGGCGCTGGTTGCCCAGCGAGTCGCTCGCCGACGTGGACGTGATCTTCGTGTTCGCGGCGTCGAGCTCGACCTCGCTCATGCCCAGGCCGTGGTCGAGGATGCGCACGATGACGTACTGGCCCGAGACACCGGTGGTGACCGTGACGGGCGTCTCCGGCTCGGAGAAGATCGTGGCGTTCTCGAGCAGCTCGGCGAGCATGTGCGCGGCACCGAGGGCGTTGAAGCCGTGCATGTGCGGGTCGACCTGCAGGTCGAGCTCGATGCGGTCGTACTGCTCGATCTCGGAGGAGGCGGTACGCACGACGTCGGACAGCGGCATCGCGTCGCGCAGACGTCGGCCGGTGTCGATGCCGGCGAGCACGAGGAGCGACTCCGCGTTACGGCGCATGCGGGTGGCGAGGTGGTCGAGTCGGAAGAGGTTGGCCAGCGTGCTGGGGTCCTCCTCGGCGCGCTCGAGGGAGTCGATGAACGACAGCTGCCGGTTCAGCAGGACCTGGTCGCGGCGGGCCACGTTGACGAACATCTCCGCGATCGAGCCGCGCAGCGCGGCCTGCTCCTGGGCGACCTGCACGGTCGTCTGGTTGACCGCGTTGAAGGCCTGGGCCAGCTGGCCGACCTCGTCACGGGAGGTCACCGGGATGGGCGCCAGGGTGATCTCGGGACCCTCACCGGGGACGGCCACCTGCTCGACGAGCCGCGGCAGCTGCTCGCGGACGTCACCGGCGGCGACGGTCAGGCGGCGCAGCGGGACGACGATGGCTCGGGCGACGAGCAGCGCGAAGAACAAGGACGCGACTGCGGCGGCGATGGCGATGGCGATGGTGGTGAGGGCCTGGCTGCGCGCGTCGCTGGCGGCGTTGGCGGCGACGACCGTCGCCTTGCTCAGAGCCTTCTTCTGCAGCGTGTCCAGCATCACCAGCTGAGCGTTGATGTCCCCCGCGAACTGCACAGGGTCGACGTGGCTGAAGGAGAGCTGCTCGCCGGTCGCGAGCTCGGTCCGGTCGTTCGAGAACGCCGCCGAGGGGTCACCGAACGGCATCACCAGGTCCTTCTGGCCAAGCCTGTGGACAGCCGTACGAGCCTTCAACCGGTCGACCTCGGTCGCAGCCGCGTTGTTCGCGTAGGTCTGAGCGTCGATGTGAGGCGTCGAGCTCAGGGGCAGGTTGAGACCACCGATGAGCTCGACGACAAGGTCGTTCGACGTGTTGCCGAGATTGTTGATGGCGGTCAGGTAGTCGGCAGCGTCACGGTTCTGCAGGACGTCGGAGAAGACCTGGCCGACCGCCATCTGCGCGTCGATGGCCGACTGGTAGGAGGCCTCCTGCGTCCTGGGCTGGTCCGACAACGTGCGGGCGTACTTGGTGTTGTTCGAGCCGTTGGCCAGCGCGTCGTCCAGCGCGGTGGCGACCGCTGCCGGGAACATGCTTTCGTCGACGCCGGCCACGGTCCGCGCCCACTGGCCGTATGCAGCGTCGGTGGTTGCCTGGGCTGCCTTGTAGTCGTCGTCGGACGCACCGGTCAGTGCCGCGATCCGCTCGGCCATGAGCGCATCGGTGAAGTCGATCAGCTGGTGGCCCGAGCTGATGGCGACCTTGGACGCGGCCGCATACCGGTAGTCGTTGACGGCGCTGAGCGAGATGTACACGCCCGCACCGAACAGGGCGAGCATGGGGACGGCAAGGACAGCCATCACTTTGGCGCGGATGCCGAGCCGTCGCAGCATGTCGTTCCTTTCCGTCTTCCGACAACGGGTGTTGCCACCAGGTCGATCCGGTCGAGCGTCTGTCGACCCACGAGGAGTCCCGTTCGCTGTCATCGGCTGCTGGACGCCGGACCATTAGCCCGCGGCCAGAGTTTGCCATGGACGTCACCCGCTGGGATACGAGGACTTGCTCCCGAACTGCGGGTCACCTGTGCTAACGGGGGTGTCGTGCACGGTTCGAGATGTCGATCGGAACCTACCGGCGGCTACGTCGAAGTGCGGGGAGGTTGCAGCGAGTTAGTGTGCCGTCGTGCGCGCGGTCGTGATCACGGAAGCCGGGGGCCCGGAGGTCCTGGCCGTCCGCGACGTGCCCGAGCCCGAACCCGGACCGAACGACCTGACGGTCGAGGTCGCAGCGGCCGGTGTCAACCGTGCGGACCTCCTCCAGCGTCTCGGACAGTACCCCCCGCCCCCGGGCGCACCCTCCTGGCCGGGCCTCGAGGTCTCCGGGCGGGTGGTCGAGGTGGGCGCCGGCGTGGCTGGGGACGGCTGGCGCGTGGGCGACCGGGTCGCCGCCCTGCTGCCCGGGGGCGGGTACGCCGAGCGCGTCGCCGTGCCCGCGGGGCTGGCGCTGCCGATTCCCGACGAGCTCGCGACGATCGACGCGGCGGCGCTCCCCGAGGGCGTCGCGACCGTCTGGTCCAACCTCCGGGCGGCTCGGCTCTCGCCCGGCGAGACGCTCCTGGTGCGCGGAGGTTCCGGCGGCATCGGGTCGCTGGCCGTCCAGATCGCCCACGCCCTGGGCACGCGGGTCCTGGCGACGGCCGGGGGGCCAGAGCGCACCGCGCGGCTCGGGGCGTTGGGGGCCGCGTCCTCGTTCGACCATCGGCTGCCTGGGCTTCCCGACCGTGTTCTCTCCGCCACCGACGGGCTCGGCGTCGACGTCATCCTCGACGTGCTGGGCGCGGGCGGCCTCGCCGAGAACCTCGGGATGCTCGCCGTCGACGGTCGCCTGGTCGTCATCGGCCTGCAGCAGGGTCGGCGCGGCGAGCTCGACCTCTCCGTGCTGATGGCCAAGCGCGCGGCCGTCCTGGGCACGATGCTGCGGTCGCGACCCCTCGAGGAGAAGGTCGCGATCCTCGACGGCGTCCGGCGGCACGTCTGGCCGTTCGTCGAGGACGGCACCGTGCACCCCGTCGTGCACGCCCGTCTCCCCTTCGACCAGGCGCCGGAGGCCCACCGCCTGCTCGAGTCCGGCGAGGCCTTCGGCAAGGTCCTCCTGATCCCCTGACCGCGTGCCGACCCGCGGTGACTTCAGTCCAGGAGACCTGCCGCGAGCGCCGGGACGATCATCGGGGTCAGCGGCAGGCGTGGGATGAGCGTCGCCTGGACCGCGTGGTAGAGGTCGGCCTTTCCGGCCCAGACCGTCCGCGACACCTCGTTCGTCGTGCCCAGCTCGTGCCACCACGAGCCGCCGACGCGGTCGAGGTGGTGCTCGCCGATGTACTCCCACCACGTGGTGTACGCGTCGTCGAACCGCTGCTCGCCCGTCGCCGCGTGCAGCGCGGCTGCGGCCCCGACCGCCTCGGCGGCGACCCAGTGCATGCGCTCGCGCACGACCGGCTTGCCTGACCAGTCGACCGTGTAGACGAATCCGGGCGCACCGTCGACGTCCCAGCCCTCCGCGACGGCGGTGTCGAAGAGTGCCGTCGCATCGGTGAGCATCCAGGCCCGGGCGACGTCACCCCGCGCCGTGAGGGCCGCGCGGGCGTGCAGCGTGAGCCGGGACCACTCCAACCAGTGGCCGATCGTGGCGCCGTAGGGGCGGAACGGGTGCGCGGGCTCGTCGATGTTGTAGGCGAGGTCGGGGTTCCACCTGGCATCGAAGTGCTCCGGGATGCGCCACCGGTTACCGGCCGCGAACCCGTGCACCACGGTAGAGATGATGCGCACCGCGCGGTCGAGCCAGGTGCGGTCGCCCGTGACGTCGGCCGCGGCCAGGTACGCCTCGACGGTGTGCATGTTGGCGTTGACGCCCCGGTAGTCGTCGAGAACGGAGAACGCGCGGTCCCACTGCTCGACCGACATGCCTGCCTCGTGGTCCCAGAAGTACCGCGACGAGACGGCCAGCGCCTCGTCGAGCAGCTCCCGGGCGCCGGGGCGGCCGGCGGCGGTCGCCGACGACGTCGCCAGGATGACGAAGGCGTGCGGGTAGGCGGCCTTGGCGGGGTCGACCGGCGTGCCGTCCCGTGCGACCTCGGCGAACCAGCCGCCGTGCTCGTCGTCGTGGAAGGCGCCGCGCAGCGCGTCGAGCCCGTGGTCGACGATCGCCGACGAACCCGCCCGCCCGAGCAGGTGCCCGATGGCGTACACGTGCGTCATCCGGCACGCGATCCACAGCTCCAGCGGCCCGTCGACGGGCTCACCCGTCTCGTCCTGCCGGGCGAAGCCGCCGGGGACGACGCTGCGTCGTCCGAAGTCGAGGAGCCGGTCGGTCTCACCTTCGAGCCACCGGGCATGGGCAGGGGTAGTCAGCCAGGCCATGGACGTCACCCTAACGAGAATGGAGGAATGGTTCCGACGTGACCAGTGGGCGGATCGGGCGCCGTCGGACACAATGCCCAGATGAGCGAGAGCGAGCCCCAGGTCCCCCGCGTCGTGGTCGTGCAGTCGTCCGACGCGCCTGAGACCGAGGCGGAGGCCGAGGACATCTCGTCGCTCGTCGAGCAGCCGGCCAAGGTCATGCGGATCGGCACGATGATCAAGCAGCTTCTCGACGAGGTCCGCAGCGCCCCGCTCGACGACGCCGCGCGCCTGCGGCTGGCCGAGATCCACGAACGGTCGCTGCACGAGCTCGAGGAGGGCCTGTCGCCGGAGCTGGTCGCGGAGCTGCACCGCATCACGCTGCCATTCGTCGAGGACCAGGCGCCCTCCGACGCCGAGCTGCGGATCGCCCAGGCCCAGCTGGTCGGCTGGCTCGAGGGACTGTTCCACGGCATCCAGACCGCGCTCGTCGTGCAGCAGATGGGCAACCAGGTCCAGATGGGTGGTCCACGCCGCGCGCTCCCGCCCGGTCCGCCGCACCCGGGCATGGCCATCACGACCGACGACGACCCCCAGCGCTCGACGGGCCAGTACCTGTAGAACTTCCGGTCGAACGACGTCAGGCGGGGGGTGGGACGTCGTCGGTCTCGCTATCCAGGCCGGTCAGCACGATGGCGCCCGTGACGAGCAGGAGACCCACGAGATCCAGCCCGTGGGGGACCTGCTGCAGGGCGACCGCGCCGACGAGGGCCGCCATGGCCGGCAGCATCGCCAGCAGGACCGCGAACGTCGCCGCCCGTACGCGCCGCAGCACCACCTGCTCGATCGCGTACGGCACCACCGACGAGCACACCGCGATCACGACGACGAGCACCGCCAGGCGGCCGTCGTGCAGCACGGGCGCCGCGCCGGAGGACAGGAACGGCGCGAACACGACCGCACCGGCGGACATCGCGACCGCCAGACCCGTCACTCCCCCTGCGCGCCCGTGGGCGACCCGGCGACCGAGCAGGATGTAGGCCGCCCAGCACGCCGCCGCCAGGAAGATGGCGACCAGCCCCACGGCGGCCTCGGAGCCCGTCGTCAAGGAGACGCCGGCGAGCAGCACCACGCCGAGGGCCGCGATCCCGATGCCGGCGCGGTCGCGCCAGCCGTGCCCGGTGAACGCCGCGACGGCCACGGGACCCAGGAACTCGATGGCCACGGCGGTGCCGAGCGGCAGGTGGTCGATCGCGATGTAGAAGGTCACGTTCATCAGCGCCAGCACGATGCCGAACACGATCGCCGTGCGGAGCGCCGGCCAGGTCCACAACCCGCGCGTCCGCCACGGCCGCCGCCACAGCAGCAGGACGACCGCCGCGATGGTGACGCGCAGCCATGCGACGCTCGCCGGCGTCAGCGTGCCGAACACGCGCACGGCGACCGCGGCCCCGAGGTACTGCGTCAGCCCGGACAGGGCGAACAGCAGCGGGGCGGGCACCGGCCCAGGCTAGGTCAACCGGGCAGACCGATGCGGCCGGGCCGAGCGGGTCAGGCCCTCAGGCCGCGCAGGACGGCGAGCGCGCCGTCGTCCTCGATGCCGCCGGTGACCTCGTCGGCGGCCAGGCGGGTGGCCTCCGGGGCGTGCCCCATGGCGACCCCGCGGGCGGCCCAGCGGAGCATCTGCACGTCGTTGCTGCCGTCGCCGATGGCAACGGTGGCGTGCGGCTCGACGCCGAGGTCCCGGCGGATCTCCTCCAGGGCGCTCGCCTTGGAGACGCCGCCGGGCGTCAGGTCGAGCCACGCGCTCCAGCCGACGGCGTACTCGACCTCGTGCAGACCGACCCGGGCGACGACGGCGTGGAAGTCGTCGGGACTGCTGTTGGGGGCCCGGATGATCACGCGGGTCGCGGGGGTGTCGGCGAGGACGTCGAAGCTCACGCGCTCCAGCTCGCCGGACAGCTCACCCTCGGGGAAGTCGCCGGAGACGCGGAAGCCGACGCCGAGGTCCTCGACGGCGTAGAGCGCGTCGGGGAGCTCCATGACGATCGCGCGCAGGGCGGGACCGGGGTCGAAGGTCACCGTCCGCGTCACCTCGTAGCCGTGCTCGGCTGCCGGGTCGATCCGCGCCGTGACCGCCCCGTTGGAGCACACGACCCAACCGTCGTCCAGGCCGAGCTCGTTGGCCACGGGCACCGCGGAGTGCACGCCGCGGCCGGTGGCCAGCACGATGTGCACGCCCGCGTCGCGCAGCCGACCGACCTGCTCGACCACCCCGGCCGAGATGACCCCGTCGTAGGTCATCAGCGTGCCGTCGACGTCCAGGGCCAGCAGGTCGACCCGCGTCATCGGACGGGCTCCAGCACCTCGAGGCCTCCGAGGTACGGCCGCAGACCCACCGGGACGCGCACCGACCCGTCCGCGAGCTGGTGGTTCTCGAGCAGGGCGACCAACCAGCGCGTCGTGGCCAGCGTGCCGTTGAGCGTCGCGACGGGCCGCACGGACCCGTCGGCCGTGCGCTCGCGGACGCCGAGGCGCCGGGCCTGGAAGGTCGTGCAGTTGGAGGTCGAGGTGAGCTCGAGGAACCGTTGCTGGCTGGGCAGCCACGCCTCGCAGTCGAACTTGCGGGCGGCGCTCGAGCCCAGGTCGCCGGCCGCCGTGTCGATCACGCGGTAGGGAAGCTCGGCCAGCGCGAGCATCTCCTCCTCCCACGCGAGGATGCGGCGGTGCTCGTCGGCGGCGTCCTCGATCGTCGTGTAGCTGAAGGCCTCGACCTTGTGGAACTGGTGGACACGGATGATCCCGCGGGTGTCCTTGCCGTAGGAGCCGGCCTCGCGCCGGTAGCAGGCGGACCAGCCCGCGTACCGCTTGGGCCCCTGCGACAGGTCCAGGATCTCGCCCGAGTGGTAGCCCGCCAGGGCGACCTCGCTGGTCCCGACGAGGTACAGGTCGTCGGCCTCGAGGCGGTAGATCTCGTCCGCGTGGGCGCCGAGGAACCCGGTGCCGGCCATGATCTCGGGCTTGACCAGCGTCGGGGTGATCACCGGCGTGAACCCGGCGGCCAGGGCCTTGTCGACCGCCGCGTTCAGCAGCGCGAGCTCGAGCCGCGCGCCGATCCCGGTCAGGTAGTAGAACCGGGCCCCGGACACCTTGGCGCCGCGCACGGTGTCGATGGCCTGCAGGCCCTCGCCCAGCGACAGGTGGTCCTGGACCACGAAGTCGGTGCCGTACTCGGCGGTGAAGTCGCGTCCCTCGCCGACGTGCTTGAGCACGACGTAGTCGTTCTCACCACCCGCGGGGACGCCCTCCTCGACGACGTTGGAGATACGACGGCTGAGCTCGGTGGCCAGCTGGTCGGCGGCATCGGCGTCGGACTGCAGGGCCTTGACCTGCTCGGCCAGCTGCTTGCCGCGGGCCAGCAGCGCCTGCTTGTCGTCCCCGCTCGCCTGCGCGACCTGCTTGCCCAGGTTCTTCTGCTCGGCGCGCAGGGTCTCGAACTCGGTGAGCGCGGAGCGTCGGCGCGCGTCGGCGTCGAGCACCTGGTCGACCAGGTGGGGGTCGTCGCCACGCGCCGCCTGGCTCGCCCGGACGACGTCAGGATCCTCCCGTAGGAGCCGCAGATCGATCACCCCACGACCCTACCGACCGCACTCGAAGCCTCCGACCGCATTCCACGGCGCGGGTCGATCTGGGAGCGCGCTGGGTATGCGCTGATGCATTCCGGTGGCGGGGCCGTAGATTCTGCCCATGACGTGGGAGGCCTGGGTCGCGGTGAGCATCGGAGTCGCCGTGCTCTCGGCGGTGCTCCTGGTCGTCGCCCTGTGGCTGCGCAAGAAGGAGCTGCGCCGACGCATCGAGTCGCCCCGCAACCGCGCCGCACGGCGCGCGCTGCAGCTGGCCCGGGACGTCGAGGCGTCCGGCCAGCAGGTGGCCTTCGTCGCCAACCCGTCCAAGCCGGACGTGGACCGGCTGCGGGCGGCGATCGAGCGCTACACGCGCGAGCACAACCGCCCTGAGCCGCTCTGGTTCGAGACGACCGTCGCGGACCCCGGCATCGGGCAGGCGCGCAAGGCCGTGGCCGAGGGCGCCGACGTGGTGGTCGCGATCGGCGGCGACGGGACGGTGCGCGCGGTCGCGGAAGGTCTGGTCGGGACCGGCGTGCCGATGGGCCTCGTACCGCTCGGCACCGGAAACCTGCTCGCACGCAACCTCGACCTGCCGCTCAGCGACCCGATCGCCGCCATCCTCATCGCCCTCGACGGCCGCGACCGGACGATCGACGTCGGCTGGCTCAAGGTCATCACCTGGGAGTCGGAGGCGGACGGTGGCACCGCCGACCCCGAGACCGAGGCTCTGCGCGACTTCCTGTTCCTCGTCATCGCCGGGCTCGGCTTCGACGCCGCGATGGTGGCCGACACCGACGAGCAGCTCAAGCGCCGCGTCGGCTGGATCGCGTATTTCGTCGCCGGGTTCAAGCACCTGCACGGTCGTCGCACCCGCATGCACCTGGCGCTCGACGACCAGCCGATGCGGTCCGCCCGGCTGCGCAGCCTGCTGATCGGCAACTGCGGCAAGCTCCCCGGCGGCATCACCCTGCTGCCCGACGCGGTCCTCGACGACGGCTGGCTCGACATCGCGGCGATCGACACGCGCGCCGGGATCGCCGGCTGGGCGCAGCTGTGGGGCGAGGTGATGATGCAGGGCGTGGGTGTGCGGAACGACCTGCCGGCGAAGATCGGCCGCATCGACCACACACGCGCCCAGGAGGTGCGCCTGGCCGTCCAGGGCGGCGAGCACGTGCAGGTGGACGGCGACCTGGTGGGCCGCGTCGCCGAGCTCAGCGCGCGCGTCGACCCCGGGGCGCTCGTCGTGCGGGTGGCGTCCTTCTAGGTCGCGTCGCCGTCGCGGATCGACGTCAACCAGTTCCGCGCGCCGAGGAAGTCGTCGTCGGTCGTGCCCAGGTGGACGGTCGGCGCGACGCCGTCGGCCCGCGGGTACGAGCCGAGGTACAGCACGAACGGGCACCGGCGACGCAGCCCCATCACCGCCTCGCCCATGCGCTCGTCGGTGATGTGCCCGTCGGCGTCCATGGAGAACGAGTACCGGCCGAGGGCGTCGCCGATCGGCCGCGACTCGATCCGCGACAGGTTCACTCCGCGCGCCGCGAACTGCTCCAGCATCGCGAGCAGGGCGCCGGCCTCGTTGTCGGGCAGGTGCACCACGAGGGTCGTCTTGTCGGCGCCCGTGCGCGGCGGGACGGTCCCGGGCTTGCCGATGACGACGAACCGCGTCTGCGCGGACGGGTTGTCGGCGATGCCCTGCGCCAGCGGGACCAGGTTGTACAGGTCCACGGCGGCCGGTGGTACCAGGGCCGCGTCGAAGCTCAGCGGGGACTCACCGGACGCGATCAGGGCCGCGGGAGCGGTGTTGGACGTCGCCGGGACGTGCACGCTGCCGGGCAGGTGGCTGGCCAGCCAGTGCCGGCACTGCACCCAGGCGTGCGGGTGCGCGGACACGCGGCGGACGTCGGCCAGCGTGACCCCGGGCGCGGCGGCGAGCGTGAACTGCACGGGCACGAGCACCTCGCGCAGGATCACCAGCGGCTTGCCGGCGACGAGGCTGTCGAGCGTGGCCGTCACCCCGCCCTCGACGGTGCTCTCGATCGCGACGACGGCGAAGTCCGCGGCGCCCGAGCGCACCGCGTCGATCGCGGAGGCGACGTCGGAGACCGGGAGGTCGACGCAGGCTTCGGCGGCGACCACCTGACGCAGCGCAGCCTCGGTGAACGTGCCCGCCGGCCCGAGGTAGGCATACCTCGGGAGCACGGTCAGCAGCGCGTCCGTCATGGCGTGCTCCTCCTGCGTCGATGTGGTGGTGATCCCGGGCCTGGGACTCGGGTACGCCCGGGTCGAGGGTAGTGCGCCCGTAGGCTGGAACGGTGCCGACCCCTGTCCTCCCGCGCGCGCCCCGGCGTCGGCTCCTGCGCATCCTCGTGCTCGCGCTGGTCGCCGGCGTCGCCGGACTGACCCTGGCGGGCCCCGCGCAGGCGGCTCCGACCGCGACCGCTGAGGCCGCGCCGCCCGTCCTGCTGGTGGGCGTCACCGGCCTGCGCTGGGACGACGTCGGCGCCCTGACCACGCCCGCCCTCTGGAGCCTGTCCCGTGAGGGCGCGATCGGCCTGGTGGCCGCGCGGAGCGTGGCGGCCCGGTCCTGCCCCGTCGACGGCTGGCTCGTCGTCTCGACCGGCACCCGCGCTGCGGACGCACCGGCCGCCGACCGGACCTGCCGCACCCTGCGGTCCCCCGGGTCCGACGGCACCGTGCCCGCCTGGTCGGACTACCTCGAGGCGGCCGCGGCCGAGTCCTACGGTGCGAAGCCGGGCATGCTCGGCGACGCCCTCTCCGACGCGGGCACCCCGGTGTCGGGCTTCGGCCCGGGCGCCGCGATCGCCCTCGCCGACAGCACCGGCCACGTCGTCGGGACGCACGCGAGCGTTCCAGGCTCCGCGGCCGGGATCACCCGCGCGCTGCGCGACTCGCTGTCGACGTCGGCGCTCGTCGTCCTGGACGCCGGCTCGATCCGCGACCCGGGATTCGCGACGACGAGCCGGCCGGAACCCGTCGCCACCGAGGCACCGCTGCCCGAGCTGCCCGGCGTGGTGACCGAGCCGGACCCCGTGGTCACCGGACCCGACGCGATCACCGAGCCCACCCGCGAGTCGCAGGTGCAGGCCGTCGACGACCGGATCGCCGCCGCCCTCGCCGGCGCGCGCGCGTCCGGCGCGACGGTGCTGGTGGTCTCCCTGGCGGACTCCGGTCGCGCGACCCTCCAGCTCGCCGCCGCCACGGGTCTCGCACCGAACGGCGACCAGTACTCCCAGGCCCTGCTGACCTCCGGTTCCACGCGGCAGAAGGGGCTCGTGCAGTCGGTCGACGTCACCCCGACGCTGCTGGACAGCATCGGGCTCGACGACGCGGCCGCGTCCCTGACCGGCGCGGACATCCTGCCCACCCCCGGACCGGCCACGGCGGTCGGTCGGCTCGCCTTCCTCGTCGACACCCAGAAGCACTCGTCGCTCATCGGCCCCCTGAGCGCCACCTACTCCAGCCGGCTCGTGCTGGTGCAGGCCGTCCTGTTCCTCGCCGCGGCGATCATCCTGACCCGCAAGGGCCGGTCGGACGCCCGCCCCCTGCGCCCGGCGCTGCGCATCCTGTGGGTCGCCGCACTGGCCCTGGCCGCCGCCCCGGTCGCCTCGTTCCTGACCAACGTCGTGCCCTGGTGGCGTGGCGACCGACCCGGCAGCGCGTTCTGGTGGACCCTCACCGGCTGGATCGTGGTGATCACCGTCGCGGCCCTCGTCGGACCGTGGCGCAAGAACCTGCTCGGGCCGGCCGGGGTCGTCTCCGGCGTGACGGTCGTAGTGCTGGTGATCGACGCGTTCACCGGCTCCAACCTCGTGATCGACTCGCCGATGGGCGCGCACCGCCTCCTGGCCGCGCGGTTCTACGGGATGAGCAACCAGGCGTTCGCCCTGCTCACCGCCGGCGGGCTCCTGCTCGCGGTCGCCGTCGCGGACCCGCTCCTACGACGCGGGCACCGTCTGGTCGCCACCTGGTTCGTCGCGCTCCTCGGCCTGCTGCTCGTGGTCGTCGACGGTGCGCCCGGCCTCGGCAGCGACTTCGGCGGGCCGCCCGCGCTCATCCTGGCGTTCGCGATGCTCACCATCGTCGTCAGCGGTCGCAAGGTGAACTGGAAGGCGCTCCTGCTCATCGCCGCGATCGGCGTGGCCGTCGTCGGCGGCTTCGCGGTGATCGACTGGCTCCGACCCCCCGACCAGCGCACCCACCTCGGGCGGTTCTTCGCCACCGTCCTCGACGGAGGCCTGTGGGACGTGGTCAGCCGCAAGATCTCGGTGAACCTGCGGGTCCTGACGTCGTGGCGCTACCTCGTGCTCGCGATCGGCGGTGTCGCCCTGACCTGGCTGGTGATCGCCGGCGGCCGGCCGAAGCGCGGCGCTCTCATGGGGACCGGCGGCTCGATGGCCGGCCTGCGTCAGGCGGTCCCGCTGCTGCGTCCGGCGGTCGCCGCGATCGCCGCCGCCCTGGGCCTCGGGTTCCTCATGAACGACTCCGGCATCGTCGTTCCGGCCACCGGCATCGCGCTCGCCGTGCCCTGCCTGGTCGCGGCCGCCGCCCAGTGGCGGCTGGGTGCGCCCGAGGGCACGGTTCCCGACGAGGTCAGTGGTGCGTCTGTGGAGGCTGCGGACTCGGTGTGACGGTCCGCTTCACGGCCCCGGCGGCCCGGCGAACGCGGCGCGCGTTCACGGCCAGCTGGACGTCACGGTACTGCGCGGCCCGGTGCACCTGACCCTTGAAGTCGCTGCCCGACGGGCGGTGCCGCAGCTCGCACGGCACCTCGATCACGCGGAAACCCGCGCGGAGCAGGTCGATCGTCATCCCCGTCTCGACGCCCCACCCGCGGGCCAGCGGCGTCGCCGCCTCGAACGCGGCACGCGTCAGGCAGCGCATGCCGGACAGAGGTTGCGTCGGGGTCCACCCGGTCATCGACGCGATCGCCCGGCGGGCCGCCCCGACGACGATCCCCCGTCCCCCCGCGCCTGGCTGCGGCGGCAGCAGCGCGATCGCGAGGTCGGCGTGACCCTCGAACACCGGCGGGACGAGCGGCGCCGTGTTCACGGCGGTCTCGCCCAGGTCGCCGTCGATGAAGAGCAGGATGCGCGGCTGACGGTCGGGGGCGTCTCGCATGGCGACGACCGCCGCGCCCGTCTCCATCGCCGCCGCCTTGCCGCGGTTGTGCGAGTGCCGGACGACCACCGCACCCGCATCGCGGGCCACGTGCTGCGTGTCGTCCTCGGAGCCGTCGTCGACCACCAGCACCAGGTCGACGTGCGGGATCGCGCGCGCCGAGCGGACCGTCGCGGCGATCCGTCGGGACTCGTCCTTGGCCGGGATGATCACCGCGACGCGCTGTCGCGCCTTGTGTGCCGCCGCCTTGCGCGCGTCGGTCGCCGCCTTGCGGGCGTCGCTGACCGCGGGCTGGCCCGGTGCGGGCGACACGGATCCGTCGGCGGGTGGGATCTCGGCCGGCTCGTCCTTCGCGACCGCGTCCGTGGCCTCGGTCCGTGCAGCGGCTTCAGCCCTCGAGGAGGCGGCCTCGCTCCTCGCGACCTCGTCCGTGGTCTCGGTCCGTGCAGCGGCTTCAGCCCTCGAGGAGGCGGCCTTTCCGCCCTTGCGCATCACACCACTCACCCTAGCCACCGATGCCGCGCGAGCCGGTTCTCGGGCGCGGGTTGGACGCCCGTTCACCCGGTGGCGTCAGCGGAGCGTGACCTGGCGGGCGACGAGGCCGGCGCGGGCACGGCGGGCGTTCGCATCCAGGGGCGTCGTGTCGGCGATCGCGGCGAGGAACGCGTCCTTGAACGCGGCGAGCGGCGCCTCGACGTCCTCGGCCTCCGAGCCCTTGGCCAGCTCCCAGACGGGGACGACGAGCCCGCTCGACCGGAAGTAGCCGACGAACTTGGCGCCCTCGAAGCCCGACTGGCGCGCGCCGTGCAGGCGAGCGAGCCCGTCGAGGACCACCTGCTCGTCGAGGGGCTGCGCCCAGCGCAGGAACTCGCGGGCGCCCATCCGGCACCAGTAGGCGGCGTCGGCGGCCTCGAGCTTCTTCGTGTCGATGATGCCGGCATCGGCCTCCTCGATGGCGGCGACGAGGTCCGCGGTCCGCTCCGTCTCGGGGTCCAGCCAGTAGGCGAAGGACTCCTCGATGGTCACGACGAACGGCACGGACAGGTCGAGCACGTCCTGCAGGCGGGGGCCGGACTCGGGCAGTCCGATCGTCTCGACGGCCGTGCCGGGCTCCGAGTCGATGGCCTCGAGGAGCGCGTGCGCGAGGTCGCGGCTGGTGTCGCCCGAGCTGCTCGTGGTCTGCAGGGCCAGCAGGATCGTGCCGTCGGCGCGGTGCAGCGCGGGCCAGCTCGTCGGCAGCACCGTGGTGACCAGAACATCGACGGCGCCGTGGTCCTTGGTGGTCCGGGCGGTGGCGGTCGCCGCCGGGACGAGCTCCTTGAGCGCGACCCAGTCGGGCTCGGCGGGGAGCCCCTCGAACGGACGCAGCACGAAGTCGGACGAGTTCTTGGCCATGCGGTCAAGGCTACCGGCGGTGCCGTCCCCGGCTGAACAGGGGTCGGGGGCCCACCGGTCGTTCGTCGCTACCCTGCGAAATCGCAGGTCGGGGGGTGCGCACGTCACGCCCGTGCGGGAGGATCGGGAGATGGACCCGCGCGCCGGAACACTCGCCCAGCCGTCCGACCTCGTCGACCTGGACGCCCTCACCGGCGCCTACTACGACCGGGAACCCGATCTGGACGATCCCGCACAGCGGGTGGCGTTCGGCACCAGCGGCCACCGCGGATCGGCCCTGGACACGGCGTTCAACGAGGCGCACATCGTCGCGATCACGGCGGCGATCGTCGAGTACCGACGCAGTCAGGGCACCGACGGTCCGCTGTTCATCGGCCGCGACACGCACGCGTTGTCGATGCCGGCCTGGCGCTCCGCGCTGGAGGTCCTCGCGGCGGCAGACGTCGAGGTACGCATCGACGCCCGCGACTCGTACACGCCGACACCGGCCGTCTCCCACGCGATCCTGCGGCACAACGGCGCCGGTACCTCCGAGGGGGTACGCACGCACGGTCCCGGGCTCGCCGACGGCATCGTCGTGACCCCGTCGCACAACCCGCCCCGCGACGGCGGGTTCAAGTACAACCCTCCCCACGGCGGGCCGGCGGACTCCGACGCCACCGGGTGGATCGCCGACCGCGCCAACGAGATCCTCGCGACCGGCTTCCGGAACGTCCGCCGCGTCTCGCTCGACCAGGCGGTCGCGGCCGACACCACGCTTCGGCACGACTTCCTGTCGTCCTACGTCGCGGACCTGGCCAACGTCATCGACGTCGAGGCGATCCGGACCTCGGGCGTCCGGATCGGCGCGGACCCGCTGGGCGGTGCCTCCGTCGAGTACTGGGGGGAGATCGGCGAGTACTACGGCCTCGACCTGACCGTCGTGAACCCGACGGTCGATCCGCGGTGGGCGTTCATGACGCTCGACTGGGACGGCAAGATCCGCATGGACTGCTCGTCGCCGTACGCGATGGCGTCGCTCGTGCAGCGCATGGCCGGCGACCCGCCCCCGTTCGACATCGCGACCGGTAACGACGCCGACTCCGACCGGCACGGCATCGTCACGCCCGACGGCCTGATGAACCCGAACCACTACCTCGCGGTCGCCATCTCCTACCTGTACGGCGGCGCGCGGCCGGGCTGGCGCCCCGGGACCGCCATCGGCAAGACGCTCGTCTCGTCCAGCCTGATCGACCGGGTGGCAGGCAAGCTCGGCGCAACGCTGCTCGAGGTCCCGGTCGGGTTCAAGTGGTTCGTGCCCGGGCTGGTCGACGGGTCCGTCGGGTTCGGCGGCGAGGAGTCCGCGGGCGCATCGTTCCTGCGCAAGGACGGCACCGTCTGGACCACCGACAAGGACGGCATGCTCCCCGCGCTGCTTGCCTCGGAGATCCTGGCGACGACCGGCAAGTCGCCCTCCCAGCACCACCGCGAGCTGGTCGACGAGTTCGGCGCGTCCTGGTACGCCCGCGTCGATGCCGTCGCGACCCGTGAGGAGAAGGCCACGCTCGCGGCGCTGACCCCGTCGCAGGTGACGGCGACCACGCTGGCAGGCGAGGAGATCACCGCCCGGCTGACGCAGGCCCCCGGCAACGGCGCGTCGATCGGCGGTCTGAAGGTCACCACGAAGAACGCGTGGTTCGCGGCACGCCCGTCCGGCACCGAGGACGTCTACAAGATCTACGCCGAGTCGTTCGTCTCGGCCGAACACCTGGCCGAGGTCCAGTCCGAGGCGAAGAGCGTGGTCTCGGCAGCCCTGGCCGGCTGACCCACAGCTCGAGCCCTTCGGCCTGCACCGGCACGTCGGGGCGGCGATCGGGGTGACCCGGCCGTGCCCGGTCGTCAGCTCTTCGAGTGACGCACGAGGTCCTGGTAGTCGGGGTGCCGCGCGATCCAGCCCTTGACGTACGGGCAGTACGCAACGACGTCGCGGCCGCTTGCCCGCACCGCGTCGAGCGCCTCCCGGACGAGGGCGCTCGCGATGCCGTGCCCCTCGAAGCGCGGATCCACCTCGGTGTGCGTGAAGACGACTGTCGTGCCGACCGTGTCGTACATCGAGAACGCCACCACCACGCCGTCGGTGACCGCCTCGAACCGGTGCTCGTCCGGCGCGTCCCTGACCTGCACATCCACCATGCCCTCGATGGTGGGGCATCGGGCGCGCCGAGCGATAGGCCTGATGCGACACTGACCACATGCTCCAGCCGTACCGAGACGTGCTGTCGCGTCCCGGGGCCGTCGCCTTCTCCGCGTCCGGCGTCCTGGCGCGGCTGCCCATGTCGATGGTCGGCATCGGGATCGTGCTCATGGTCTCGTCGCTGTACGGCTCCTACGCGCTGGCCGGCGCCGTCTCCGCGGTCTACGTGGTGTCGCAGGCGATCTGCTCGCCCCAGCTGTCCCGGCTGGTCGACCGGCACGGGCAGGCACGGATCATGAACCCGTCCGTCGCGATCGCGGCGTTCGGTCTGGTCTGGCTGATCGTCTCCGCGCTGGCCGGGGCGCCCGCCGGCTTCCTGTTCGTCGGCGCGGTGGTCACCGGTGCGTCCATCGGGTCGTTCGGGTCGCTGGTGCGGGCGCGCTGGGCCTCGTTGCTCGGCGACGACGCCCATCGGATGCATACCGCCTACTCGCTCGAGTCGGCGCTCGACGAGCTGGTGTTCGTCGTCGGACCCGTGGTAGCGACGCTGCTCGCCACGGGCGTCGCGCCCACCGCCGGCCTGGTGGTCCCCCTGATCGCCATGCTCGCCGGCGGGTACTGGTTCCTGTCCCTGCGCTCGACCGAGCCGCCGTCCGCGCCGGTCGGCTCCCCCCGACCGCGCGGGTCGGTGCTGGCCAGGCCCGGCATGATCGTGCTCGCCATCGTCTTCGTTGCGATGGGCTCGATCTTCGGCGCGACCGACGTCTCGACGGTCGCCTTCGCCGACGAGTCCGGCTCCAAGGGCCTGGCCGGCGCGATCCTCGCGGTGTTCGCGCTCGGCTCGCTGATCTCCGGGCTGCTCTACGGCACCCGCCAGTGGAAGCGGCCCCTCTACCTGCGGTTCGCCAACGGGATGGTGCTGCTGGCGGTCGGGGTCTGCGCGTTCTTCTTCGTGCACTCGCTCGCGGCGCTGGCCGCCGTGATGTTCGTCGTCGGGTTCGCCATCGCACCGACCCTCATCAACGGCAACGGGCTGGTGCAGGAGCTGGTGCCGCGGTCCCGGCTGACCGAGGGGCTGACCTGGGTGGGGACGTCGCTCGGGGTGGGCGTCTCGATCGGGTCCTCCGTCGCCGGCGCCCGCATCGACGCCGCCGGGTCGCACGCCGGGTTCCTCGTCGTGGTGGTCGCCGCCGCATGCGCGGTCGTGGCCACCCTGGCCGCCCTGCGGACACTGCGCGGCGACCCGACGGAGCACGTGCACGACTCGGTGGAGCCGGGCTCGCCGTCGTCGACGGGCGGCGCCGCGGTGGCCGCCTGCGAGATCGCCGAGTCGGTCGACCCGTCCCGGCCGTGATCCGGCCGGGCGCGTGACGGACCTGAGCCGGTGAGCTCGTGGGTTGCCGACGAGGTCGTCGGTCGCGACCCACGAGCTCGTCGCTGGGTCACGATCTCGGCGCCCGGGAGGGGCTAGGGGACCGGGTGGCGGGCGTCGTAGTCCCAGAACGAGCGCTGCGAGCGGACCAGCAGCGTCAGCAGGATCACGCACAGGCAGCCGCCGATGACGGCCGCCCAGCCCTCGCCGATGTGCTCGGCCGCGCCCCCGAGCATCGCCTCGCCGAGGCGCGGGCCGCCCGCGACCACCACGATGAACACGCCCTGCAGCCGACCGCGCATGTCGTCCGGGGTCGCGGTCTGCAGGATCGTCTGGCGGAACACCGCGCTGACCGCGTCGCTGCCGCCGGCGACCACGAGCGTCAGCACCGCGAGCGCGAGGGCGACCCAGAGCACATGATCGGGGTGCGTCCCGCCGGTCACCACGAGCACCGCCCCGAAGCCGGCGATCGCCAGCCCCCAGATCACGATCGCCACGCTGATGATGCGCCCCTGCCAGCGGATGCGGGTCAGCCGCCCGGAGAGCAGCGCCGCGAGCATGACGCCGACGGCGGCCGCGGCCGTCATCACGCCGGTCGTCGTCGCGCCCCCGCCCAGGTAGACCAGCCCGACCGCGGGGAACAGCACGCGAGGCGACGAGGTCAGCATGGCGACGAGGTCGACGGCGAACGTCATGCGCACGTTCTTCTGGGTGCCCAGGTAGCGGAACCCGTCGATCACCGAGCTGATGCCGACGCGGCCCGTGCTGGCGGTCAGCGGCGGCTGCGCGGGCAGGCGGAACACCGCGACGAGCGCCGCCGTGAACAGCAGGGCGTCGACGGCGTAGGCGGTCGCGTACGAGAACGCGGCGACCAGCACGGCACCGAGCAGCGGCCCGAGGGTGAACGAGATGCTGTTGCCGAGCGTCTGCAGCGCGTTCGCGGCCGGCATCAGCCGGGGCTCGAGCAGGCGCGGGAGATGGCCGACCGCGCGGGCGCGTTGACGGCGAACGCACCGGACTGGATGGCCACCAGCACGAACAGGACCCAGACCTCCTCGACGCCCGCCCAGGCCTGCACGGCGAGCAGGAGCGTGACCGACCAGGTCACGAACGCGCTGATCAGGGCGACCGTGCGGCGGTCGTAGTGGTCGAGGATCGCCCCGCCGTACAGCCCGAAGACCACCAACGGGACGAGTGCGAAGAGGCCGAGCAGACCCACCGAACCGGTCGACCCGGTGAGGTGGTAGACCTGCAGCCCGACCGCCACGACCGTCAGCTGCGCGCCGAGGTTCGAGATGCTCAGCCCGAGCCAGAGCCGCCGGAATGCCGGGCTGACGCGCAGCGGCGTCAGGTCCATGGCGAGGGAGGGCACCGCGTGAGTTTAGTTGCCCGGGGCTGCGCTCTCGTCGCGAGGCCCATGTCCCGAGGTCCGTCGCCGCCGAGCGAGGGTGGGCACGGCGGCGCGCGTGGGAGGGTGGGCGCGTGGAGCATCTGGTCGTCATGGGCGTGTCCGGGACCGGGAAGTCGACGGTCGGGCGGCTGGTCGCGGAGCAGCTGGGCAGGCCGTTTGTCGAGGGCGACGAGCTGCACCCCGCGGCCAACATCGACAAGATGCGGGCCGGCATCCCGCTGACCGACGACGACCGCGGCCCGTGGCTGCGCGCGGTGCGCGACGCGATGGACGACGCCGGCGGCCCGACGGTCGTCGCGTGCTCCGCGCTGCGCCGCTCGTACCGCGACATCCTGCGGACCGCCGACGGCCGCGTCCGCTTCGCGCTCCTCGTCGCGACCCCCGAGGAGCTGGCCCGGCGCCTGGCGGCCCGACCGGGCCACTTCATGCCGCCGAGCCTCCTGGCCAGCCAGCTGGCCACCTTGGAACCGCTCGCCCCGGACGAGGACGGGATCACGGTCCGCTCGGACGACGACCCGGTGGCCACGGCGACCGCGGCGGCGCAGGCCCTGACGGAGAACCCGCAACGTCCGCACCCGTGAGCGCGGACGTTGCGGGCGCGCGTCAGCCTTGCAGCGGCGCGCCCGTCTCCAGCAGGGTCTTGAGGTCGGAGAGGACCTGCGGCCAGCCGCCGCCGAACTGCGGCAGGTCGCCCGAGAGCAGTGCCGCGCTGCGAGGCGCGTTGGTGACGTCGTGCGTCAGGGTCAGCTGCGTGACGCCCTCGCCGCGGGGCTCGAGCTCGTAGGTCAGCCGCTGGAAGCCCTCGGCGCGTGCCTCCTCGTCCCAGAGGGTGCGCCAGGTGAGCACGAGGCGCGCGTTCTCGACCACCTCGATCACCTCGCCGTCGATGATCGGCTGGTCGGCGGGCATGCCCATCTCCGGCGACGGCAGCGTGCGGAACGCGCCGCCCGGCACGAGGTCGTAGTAGGACGGCGACCCGTAGCCGTAGCGGGCGTTCCACTCGGGCGACGTGATCGCCGTCCAGACGCTGGCGGCGTCCGCCTTGATCCAGATCCGGTTGACCACCAGAACGGTGGCCGTCTCGGTGCTCGTGCTCGTGCTCATGGTCGACTCCAGTGCGGTCTTGAGGTCGGTGAGGGCGTGCAGGCGCTCCGCCCCCAGCAGGTCGTACTTGTCGATCCACCGTTCGTGGATCAGCTGGATCGGGACGGCGTTGAGGAAGTGCAGCTTCTCCCGCCCCGATCTCCGGGTGACGACGAGGCCCGCCTCCTCCAGCACCGACAGGTGCTTCATGACACCGAACCGGGTCATGTCGAGGCCCTCGAGCAGCTCCGTCAGCGTGCGGCCGTCACGCGTGAAGAGCTGGTCCAGGAGGTGCCGGCGGGTTGCGTCGGCCAGTGCCTTGAACACCTGGTCGTCGCGGTCCTCGTCCATAGCGACGACAATAGGTGACCATTTGGTCACACGTCAAGACCTACCAGCCGAACGTGCCCGGGCCGCCCTTGAACGGCCCCGTCACGCGAGACGTGATCCACCCGCCGTAGAAGCCACCCGCCTGCGGCTGCACCGGCTCGCCGTCGACGGTGCAGGCCAGGTCGGTCGCATAGAGCGCGACGCGGTCCTCGAGCACCTCGTACCCCGGCAGCGGCGACGGGTAGCCCCAGCCCACGCGGGACAGCACGCGGCCGCCCGCGCGGACGGAGAAGTACGTCGCGGCGCCCTTGAACTCGCACACCGACGACCCGCCGGCCCGCTGGAGGACGCCGGGCGCGAAGGCGTCGAGGGGCAGGTAGTACGCGGGTGGGTGGCTGGTCTCGAGCACACGCACGCTTGCCCGCGTGGACGCGACGAGCACGTCCCCGAGCCGCACGACGACGAGCTCGTCGGACGGTTCGACCCGGGGCGGGCGGGGGTAGTCCCAGACCGACTCAGTGGGCGGGGTTGGCGTCATCCGCGTCCATCAGGGGCTCGACGGGCTCGTCGTACTTCGTCGTCGATCCCGACGTGGCGCTCTTCGCGGTGTCGACCGCCTTCTCCCAGAGTGCCGCACCCTGCTGCTTGGCGAACGCGGCGGCCTGCGCCTCGTACTCCTGCACGTAGCCCTGCACGCGCGGGTCCGCCCAGACGTCCGAGGCGAAGACGCGCAGCTTCTCCAGCTGCCGACGCCCGGACTGCGTGCCGAACAGGTAACCGACGGCGACGCCGACGATGAACACGATCCTCTTCATGCGCGGGACCTCCAGATGAGTCGGGCGAGGCTCCGAGCCTAGGCACCGTTCCGGCTGGACGCGCGATGGTTGCCGGGCCAGGGTGGCAATGAGCCGTACGGGTCACGACGGGAGGCGTCTCCAGGATGAGCGCGACGCTGCCCCCCGAGGTCCGCGCGGCCGCAGACGCGGGGCTGGCGAGCATCGACGCCGCCCGCCGTGAGCTGTTCGGGCTGCGGCTCGAACGCTGGTGGCCCGACCTGCGGGACGGCGTCGAGGCGATCTATCCCGGCGAGGCGGGCCGGGTCCTGCTGGTCGACCTCGTCGGGGCCGCCGCCCGCGCCTACGCCGTGCGGGACCCCGACCTGCACCGGCTCGACCAGGAGCGCACGCTGGCGCCGGACTGGTTCCAGCAGCCGCGGATGCTCGGCTACGCCGCGTACACGGAGCGGTTCGCCGGCGACCTGCGGGGCGTGCGCGAGTCGGTGGACTACCTGCGCGACCTCGGCGTCACCTACCTGCACCTCATGCCCCTGCTGCGCCCCCGCGACGGCGACAACGACGGCGGCTACGCAGTCGCGGACTACCGGACCGTCCGCCCGGACCTGGGCACCATGGACGACCTCCGCGCACTGGCCACCGACCTGCGGCGCGTCGGCATCAGCCTCGTGCTCGACCTGGTGCTCAACCACGTCGCCCGCGAGCACGAGTGGGCGCAGCGGGCGCGGGCGGGTGAGCAGCGGTACCGGGAGTACTTCCACCTGTTCCCGGACCGGAGCGTCCCGGACGCCTACGAGCGCACCCTCTGGGAGGTGTTCCCGGACTTCGCGCCGGGCAGCTTCACGTGGGACGACGACATCCAGGGATGGGTGTGGACCACGTTCCACGCGTACCAGTGGGACCTCGACTGGTCCAACCCGGCGGTGCTGGCCGAGCTGGTCGACGTCGTCCTGTTCCTGGCCAACCAGGGCGTCGAGGTGTTCCGGCTCGACGCGATCGCGTTCCTGTGGAAGCGGATGGGCACCTCCTGCCAGAACCAGCCCGAGGTGCACGCGATCACGCAGGCCATGCGGGCCGTCGCGCGGATCGCCTGCCCCGCCGTGGTGTTCAAGGCGGAGGCCATCGTCGGGCCGGCCGACCTGGTGCAGTACCTGGGCACGGGCGCGCACCACGGCAAGGTCAGCGACCTGGCGTACCACAACGGCCTCATGGTGCACGTGTGGTCGATGCTCGCCTCGAAGGACGCGACGCTCGCGGCGCACGCCCTGCGCGCGCTCCCGCCGATCCCGTCCAGCACCGCCTGGGTCACGTACGTGCGGTGTCACGACGACATCGGCTGGGCCATCGGCGACGAGGACGCGGCCGCCGCGGGGCTCGGCGGGTACCTGCACCGGCACTTCCTCTCGGACTGGTACGCCGGGTCCTTCCCCGGCTCCGACGCCCGCGGGCTCGTGTTCCAGCACAATGCGGCCACGGGCGACCGGCGGATCAGCGGCACCGCCGCCAGCCTGGTCGGCCTCGAGACCGCCCGGGCCACCGGCGACGGGGTCGACGCCGCGATCGACCGCCTGCTGCTCGCGCACGCCGTGGTCCTCGGCTGGGGCGGCGTCCCCGTCCTGTGGTCCGGCGACGAGCTCGGTCTGCCGAACGACCCGGTGTGGGACCAGGAGGACGGGCACGCCGACGACAACCGCTGGGCGCACCGGCCGCGCCTCGACCCCGCCGTGGTCGCCCGGCTGGACGATCCGTCGTCGATCGAGGCTCGGGTCTACGGCGGCCTGCGGCACCTGGCCCGCGTCCGGGCGACGCTGCCGCACCTCCACGCGGCCGTCGCCAGCGAGGTGCTGGCGCCGGACGACCCCGGCGTGCTCACGATCGTGCGCCGGCACCCGCTCGGCCCGATGGTGGCCGCCTACAACGTCACGGGCGACTGGCGGCCCTTCCCGGGCGCACGGCTGCGGGCGATCGGGCTGGACGGCTCGCGCGACGCCCTCACCGGCACGCAGACCGACCTCGGCGCCGACGACGCCCTGTGGCTGGCCCCGTGGAGGGCGGTCTGGCTGATCTGACCGCTGACGGCATGTCACAACGCCCACCCCTGCCTCGTCTCGGGTTCCGACGGAGGTTGCGACGAAGGTCGCGACGACGCTGGACGACCCAGGAGGAACGGTCATGCGGGTGTTCGTGGCGGGCGGTACGGGAGTAGTGGGCCGGCGGCTGGTGCCGCAGCTGGTGGCGCGAGGGCACGACGTGGTGGCGACGACGAGCAGGCCGGGCCGGGTGGACCTCATCGAGGGTCTGGGCGCCGCGGCCGTCGTGATGGACGGGCTGGACGCCACCTCGGTCGGCGAGGCGGTCGCCGCAGCCGGCCCCGACGCGGTCGTGCACGAGATGACGGCGATCAGGGGAAAGCCGGACATGAAGCACATGGACCGCTGGTTCGCCGTCACCAACCGGCTGCGCACGGAGGGCACCGACCACCTGGTCGCCGCCGCGTCCGCGACCGGCGCGCACCTGGTGGCGCAGGGCTACGCCGCCTGGAACGGGATCCGCGAAGGCGGCTGGGTCAAGACCGAGGAGGACCCGCTGGACCCGGGGATCAGCAGCGCCCAGCCGAACTTCGACGCGATCGGGCACCTCGAGACGGCGGTGCTCGGCGCGGGCGGCGCCGTCCTGCGGTACGGCGGCCTCTACGGACCGGGCGCCACCGACGACCAGGTCGAGCTCGTCCGCAAGCGCCAGTTCCCGCTCGTCGGGAAGGCCCAGGGCTACACGTCGTGGATCCACGTGGACGACGCCGCGAGCGCCACCGTGCTCGCCATCGAGCAGAAGGTGACCGGCGTGTTCAACATCGTCGACGACGAGCCCGCGCCCGCCGACGTGTGGCTGCCCTACCTGGCGCAGTCCGCGGGGGCCAGGCCGCCGATGCGCGTGCCGGTCTGGGTCGCCCGGATGCTGGCCGGCGACGTGGCGGTGACGATGATGACCGAGGGCCGCGGGTTCTCGAACGCGAAGGCCAAGCGCGAGCTCGACTGGGAGCCGCGCTACCCGTCGTGGCGCCAGGGGTTCAGGGAGGGCATCGGATGAGCCGGGCCGACGAGTTCGAGGAGCTGCGGCCGCTGCTGTTCGCGATCGCCTACCGCATCCTGGGCAGCGTCAGCGAGGCGGAGGACGCGGTGCAGGACGCGTGGCTGCGCTTCGAGTCGACCGCCACGGAGCCCGTGTCGACGAAGGCGTTCCTGTCGGCGGTGGTCACGCGGATCTCGATCGACGTGCTGCGCTCCGCACGCGTGCGGCGCGAGCAGTACGTGGGGACCTGGCTTCCCGAGCCGCTCGTCTCGGACCCGTACGACGACCCCGCGCGCGCCGCCGAGCTGGCCGACTCGGTGTCGACGGCGGCGCTCCTGCTGCTCGAACGCCTCACCCCGCTGGAGCGCGCCGTGTTCGTGCTGCGCGACGTGTTCGGGTACGACTACCCGTCCATCGCGTCGATCGTCGGGCGGTCCGAGCCCGCGTGCCGACAGCTCGCCGGCCGCGCCCGTCGGCACATGGACGCCGGCCGGCCCCGGTTCGACGCCGACCGGCGCGAGCGCGAGGAGCTGGCTGCGCGGTTCTTCGACGCGATGCGTGAGGGCGACGTCGACGGCCTGCGCGAGCTGCTCGCCGCCGACGTGCAGATGATCGGCGACGGCGGCGGCAAGGCGCCGCAGTGGGGAACCGGGATCTACGGTGCCGACAACGTGGCCCGCGTGCTGGCCGCCAACGGTCCGCTGTTCGTGCACGTCGGCGTCACGGTCGAGCTGCGCGAGGTGAACGGTCAGCCGGGCGCGGTCCTGCGCGACCGCGACGGCCGGGTGGTCAACACCCTCACGCTCGACGTGCTCGGCGGGCGCATCCAGGCGATCCGGTCCGTGCTGAACCCCGACAAGCTCGGGCACGTCGGCCCGGTCGCCGACGGATTCGCGCTCATGCGGGAGGCCAACCAGGTACGTCGGTCGCCCGCCGGCTGAGCTACCCGATCGAGATCGAGTCCGCGACGGCCGCCTGGCAGGATCGGCTCATGGAACGCGTGGTGGGGATCGGTGGGTACTTCCTGCGATCGGCGGACCCGGTGGCGCTGGGGGCCTGGTACCGCGAGTGCCTGGGCCTCGACGCCGACGAGAACGGGTTGTGGTTCCCCGACGCCGGGCCGACCGTGTTCGCGACGTTCGCGTACGACACCGGCTACTTCGGCTCGCCCGACCAGCAGGTGATGCTCAACTTCCGCGTCCGCGACCTCGACGCCATGCTCGCGCAGCTGCGCGAGCGTGGCGCCTCGGTGGTCGGGGAGCCGGAGTCCATGGAGGGCGTCGGCCGGTTCGGCTGGGTCACCGATCCCGAGGGCAACCGGATCGAGCTCTGGGAACCCGTCTCGTAGGTGTCCGATCCTCGACGCCGCCGCACGTACGGTGTCGAGGTGGCCCAGCAGAAGACGATCGTGCTCACCGGCGCGTCCGACGGCATCGGCGCCGCCGCCGCGCGACAGCTGACCGGCCACCGCCTCATCCTCGTCGGACGCTCCCCGGCCAAGACCGCGGCCGTCGCCGGGGCGCTCGGCGCCGAGCACCACGTCGCGGACTTCGCGCGGCTCGACGGCGTGCGCGAGCTCGCCGCCCGGATCCGCGAGACCGCCGACCACGTCGACGTGCTCGCCAACAACGCCGGCGGGGTGCTCGGGCGCCGCGAGCTGACGGTCGACGGGATCGAGAAGACCCTGCAGGTCAACCACCTGGCGCCGTTCCTGCTCACGCACCTGTTGCTCGACCTGTTGCAGGCCGGCGAGGGCAGCGTGGTGAACACGTCCAGCTCGGGCGCGCGGCTGATGAGCCGGCTCGACATCTCCGACGTGCAGAACGAGCGGTCGTACCGTCCGGGCCGCGCCTACGGCGACGCCAAGCTGGCCAACATCCTGTTCACGCGCGGGCTGCAGGCACGGTACTCGTCCACGGGGATCAACTCTGTCGCGTTCGACCCCGGCAACGTGCGCACCAACTTCGCGGCGGGCTCCTCCAGCCTCGTCCGGCTGGTCTACCGCACGCCCCTGTCCCGGCTGGTCCTCATCCCGGCCGAGAAGGGCGGCGCCAACCTCGCGTTCTTCGTCGACGGCACCGCCGGCACCACCTGGCTGCCCGGTCGGTTCTACACCCAGACGGCGCTGGCCACCCCGGGCCAGACCAACCCCCGCATCTTCGACGACGCGCTCGTCGACGCCCTCTGGACGCAGAGCGCTGCACTCGTGGGACTGCCCGCCGCCTGATCGTCTGCCCCCACGGGCGGACGGCCGACGAGTCCCCGGGTTGATGTGCGGGGCGTCGCGCGCGACGGAACCTGAGGGCATGACGCTCTACGTCGTCCCTCGCCGTCTCCGCCGACCCCGGCGCTACCTCCTCGCCGTGGTCGTGGTCGCCCTCGCCGCCACCGCCGCCGTCGTCGCATCCACGCTCTCGCGCCCGTCCGACGCGGCCGCCCGACCGCTCGCAGGAGCCCGGGCAGCGGTGCTGCCGGCGACCGGCCTGGAGGGCGTCGACCAGGACCTCGCCGACCGGTTCGCGGCCGCCCGGGCCGCCGCGGCCGCGGACGGGATCACTCTGCGGGTCACGTCCGGCAAGCGGTCCGTCGCCGAGCAGCAGAAGCTGGTCGACGACGCCGTCACGAAGTACGGCTCGACGGCGGAGGCCCATCGATGGGTACTGCCGCCGGAGTCGTCGGCGCACGTGCAGGGGCTGGCGCTCGACGTCGGGCCGACGGCCGGGGCGCTGTGGCTCGGGAAGCACGGCGTCGACTTCGGCCTGTGCCGGACGTACGCCAACGAGGTGTGGCACTTCGAGAAGCTCCCCGCCGGGCTGACGGCCTGCCCGCCCATGCACGACGACTCGTCGTGGGGCTGGCGCTGAACGAGCCGTCCCAGCCCGAGAGACGACGCCGGAAAGGCTGGGCCCCTGTTCGTCGGCAGGGTACGTTCACGGCAGGTGTCGGACGATCGTTCTGGAGCGAATGCCCAGGTCACGGCCCGCAACATGAGCGAGGGCAAACCGATGGCCGGGGAACGCGGGCACCTCGTCGGCCGTGACGCCGAGTCGCTCGCCCTGCGCCGGCTGGTCGCGGACGCGTCGGGTGGTCTGGGCCGCTCGATCGTCGTCGTCGGGGAGGCGGGCATCGGCAAGAGCCGCCTGCTGCAGCAGGTCGTCGACGGGGCGCACGGTGCGCGCGTGCTGCGGGTGGCGGGCTCGGAGCCCGAGCAGCAGATGAGCTACGGCGGGCTGCACCGGATCCTGCGTCCGCTCGAGGACGAGGTCGGCCGCCTCCCGGAACCGCAGCGGACGGCCCTGCAGGTGACGTTCGGCGAACGCGCAGGACCGGCGCCGAGCCAGTTCCTCGTCGGGTTGGCGACGCTGACGGCTCTCGGGACGGCCGCGCAGGCGCAACCCGTGGTCTGCGTCGTCGACGACCTGCACTGGATCGACCGGGAGACGCTCGACGCGCTGGCCTTCGTCGCGCGACGGCTCGAGCGCGAACGCGTCGCACTGGTGCTCGCGACCCGTGACGACCCAGCGACCTTGACGGCGCTCGCCGGCGTCGACCGCAGGATCCTGTACGGACTGACGCCGGCGGCGGCGACGGCGATGCTGTCCGACCGGGTACCGGAGCGCCTGCGCGCGTCCGTCGTCGACAGCATCGTGGAGCACTGCAACGGCAACCCGTTGGCGGTGCTCGCCCTGGCCCGTTCGCTGACCCCCCAGCAACGCGCCGGGAGCGCGGCGCTGCCCGACCTCCTGCCGATCGCCACCGGGGTCCAGGAGTACTTCCTGCGGGCTGTCGCCGCGTTGCCCGACCCGACGCAGGAGTTCGTGCTCGTCGCGGCATGCGGATCGGCGGACGATGCCTCGACCGTCTGGCGAGCGGCGCACGCGCTCGGGCTCTCCGCGCAGGACGCCGACCCCGCCGACCTCGCCGACATCTGCTCGGTCCGCGCCGAGGTGCGATTCAGTCATCCGCTCGTCCGCTCGGCGATCTACGGCTCCGCGGCACCCCAGCAGCGCAGGGCGGCGCACGCCGCGCTCGCGGAGGCGACCGGCCCGACCGATCCCGACCGACGGGCGTGGCACCTGGCCCAGGCGGCCGGCGCCCCGGACGACGCGGTGGCGGCCGAGCTGGAGCGCTCCGCGGACCGCGCCCGGTCCCGGGGCGGGTACGCCGCGCAGGCGTCGTTCCTTGAGCGCTCCGCCGAGCTCACGACGGATCCGTCGCTCGCCCTGCGCCGTGCCCTCGACGCGGCGGAGGCGTACGTGCTCTGCGGTGACCTGGCCACGGCGGCGATGCTCGTGGAGCGGAGCACGCCGTCGTCGACCGGCCCGCAGCGCGCACGGGGGCTCCGGATCGAGGCCGAGATCGACATCGCGAGGGCGCACCCGGCCCACGCCGCCGCGACCCTCATGCACGCCGTCGCGGGGGCGGCGCCCGGAGACACCGACTTCGTCCGGGGGTGCCTGTTCGACGCGCTCCTGTCGGCGATCATGGCCGGCCGCTACCTGAGCGGCACGACGCTTCGGGCGGTGGCCGCGGCGACCCTGTCGACGGCCGTCCGGCGACCGCAGCACGAGGCGCTGGACGGCCTGCACGATGCGTTCGCCGTCCGGGTCGGGTCGGGTTACGGGCCTGCGGTCGGGCCGCTGCGCGACGCCGTCGAGGCCTTTGCCGCCGATGTCGGCGACCTCGGCCGCCACAACGTCAGCGCCGTCATGCTCGCGATGATGGCGTGCGACGACCTGTGGGACGAGGCGGCTCGGGAGGCCCTCTTCGGCAGCCTGGAGCTGCCCTTGCGTCGGGAAGGAGCGCTGGTCGCGCTCGCCGTCATCCTGTCCGGCCAGGCCGGTGGGCTGGTCCGCCAAGGGCGCTTCGCCGAGGCGGCCGTCATGTACGCGGACGGTCAGGACGTGAGCGCCGCGTACGGGGTGCACCACGACGTGCCGACGATCCTGCTCTACGCCTGGCAGGGTCGCGCGGAGGAGGTGCAGGCCCGTGCCGACGTCGTGCGCTCCCAGCGGGAGCTCGGCGTCTGGGCCTCCCTCGGCAGTCAGGCCCTCGCGATCCTCGCGCTGGGTCGGCAGGACTACGCCACCGCCCGGGACCTGCTCAACGAGCTGTACGACGACGACACCCCCGGCATCTCGAGCCCGACGCTGCCGGACCTTGTCGAGGCCGCCGCACGTGCGGGCGACCACACCTCTGCCCGGCGCGCCCTGGACCGGCTCACCGACCGGGCGACGGCGGCCGCGACGCCGTGGGCGCTCGGTGTGCTCGCCCGCTCCCAGGCGCTGCTCGCCACCGACGACGCGGCCGACGGCCTGTTCGCCGACGCTCTGGGACACCTCCAGTCGACGCGCGTCGCGACCGAGATCGCTCGCACGCATCTCCTGTACGGGGAGTGGCTGCGGCGCGCCGGACGCCGGACCGACGCCCGGGTGCAGCTGGGCCGCGCACACGACATGTTCGCGGCGATGGGCGCCGACGCCTTCGGCGAACGCGCGCGTTCGGCCCTGCTGGCCACCGGCGCGCGCGCGAAGGCCGCGGTCCAGCCGACGGGCGACGCGGCGCTGACGCCGCAGGAGTCCCGGATCGCGGCGCTCGCCGCTCAGGGGCTGACCAACGCCGAGATCGCGACCAGCCTGTTCGTCACGGCGTCGACCGTCGAGTTCCACATGACCAAGATCCTGCGCAAGACCGGCACGCGGTCCCGTCGTGAGCTCCGGGGCCTGCTGGCGCGCTGACTGGGGTCTTTCCCGGGTGCGGACATCTCGGGCGCCGTGGTCCGGTGGGGGTCATGGACACGGAGCTGGCAGGCAAGGTCGTCGTCGTCACCGGTGCGAGCCGCGGGATCGGTCTCGCGATCGTCCGCGCGCTGGCCGCGGAGGGCGCACAGGTCGTCGCGGGGGTGCGGTCGTCGAATGCCGACCTGGAGTCGCTCGACGTCCAGGTGGTCACCGGCGACCTGGCGACGCCGGAGGGACCGGGGCTGCTCGTCGAGGCCGCGGTGGCCGCGCACGGCCGGCTCGACGTGCTGGTGAACAACATCGGCGGCGTCCGGCCCCGGCTCGACGGCTTCGCGGCGGTCTCCGACGACGACTGGCTGTGGGCGTTCGCCACGAACCTCATGCCGGCCGTGCGGGCCACCCGCGCCGCGCTGCCGCACCTGCTGGCCAGCGCGCCGTCCTCCGTGGTGACGATCAGCTCCGTGAACGCGGTCCTCGCCGACCCGGCGGTGATCGACTACAGCGCCGCCAAGGCCGCCCTCTCCAACTTCAGCAAGTCCCTGTCTCGGGAGGTCGGACCCCTGGGCGTCCGCGTCAACACGATCAGCCCCGGGCCGGTCGCCACCGACCTGTGGCTCGGCGGCGGCGGCGTCGCGGAGACGATCGCCGCACGCACCGGCCACTCGTCGGCGGAGGTCGCAGCCGGCGCGGCCGCCGACTCCGCCACCGGCCGGTTCACGCGTCCCGACGAGGTCGCCGACCTCGTCGTCCTGCTGGCCGGATCCCGCGCCTGGAACGCCACCGGCATCGACATCCGCATCGACGGCGGCCTCGTCACCACCCTCTGACCCTCCCCAGGAGATCGCCATGCCCGCACGGACCACCCGCACCGCACGCGTCGTCGTGCGCACGGTCGCGACCTCGCTCCTGCTCGTCCTCGCCGCCGCGTTCACGATGGGCAGCGCCAGCGCGCACCGGCCCGAGGCGCCCAAGCCGACGATCGTCCTGGTGCACGGCGCGTTCGCGGACGCATCGAGCTGGTCCGAGGTGACGCAGCGGCTGCAGCGCAAGGGCTACACCGTCTACGCCCCCGCCAACCCGCTGCGCGGCATCGCCCCCGACGCCGACTACCTGCGTTCGTTCCTGGCCACGATCCCGGGCCCGATCGTGCTCGTCGGCCACTCGTACGGCGGCGCGGTCATCACCAACGCGGCCACCGGGCTGCCGAATGTCCGCTCCCTCGTCTACGTCGCCGCCTACGCACTCGACGAGGGCGAGAGCATCGGTGCGGCGAACGCCCTGGGCGGCGGCACGGCGCTGCTCGGCCAGCACATCGTCGTCCGCCCCACGACGGGCGCCGCACCCGGTGACGTGGACGCCTACATCGACCCGGCGTACTTTCGGGACGTGTTCGCGGCAGACCTGCCGGCAGCGCAGGCTCAGACGATGGCTGCGGGTCAGCGACCCCTGCTCGCCTCGGCTCTCGGCACCCCGTCCGGGGTGCCCGCCTGGAAGACCATCCCGTCCTGGTACGTCGTCGCGACCAAGGACCACGCCATCCCACCGGAGGCCGAGCGGGCCATGGCCGCCCGCGCCGGCTCCCGCACCACCGAGCTGAACGCGTCGCACGTCGTGATGCTCAGCCGCCCTGACGCCGTCGTCCAGGTCATCCTCGACGCCGCCGGCCGATAGCCCTCACCCCTCACAAGGAGAACGCCATGTCCGAGACCCCGCCCGTCGTCCTCATCCACGGCCTCTGGATCCACGCGTCCGCCTGGGCGCCCTGGATCGACCTGCTGGCCGCCCGAGGCTTCACCGCGACCGCACCCGGCTGGCCGGGCGAGGCCGCCACGGTCGCGGAGACCCGCGCCGACCCGGACCCCCAGAACGACGTCGGCATCACGGCGATCTGCGAGCACTACGCCGAGCTGTTCGCGTCCGAGGGGATCAAGCCGATCGTCATCGGCCACTCGTTCGGCGGCCTGATCGCCCAGGAGCTGCTCGCCCACGACCTCGCCGTCGCGGCCGTCGCCATCGACCCCGCGCCCATCCGGGGCGTCAAGGCCCTGCCGTTCTCGCAGCTCAAGTCCGGCCTGCCGGTCCTGGGCAACCCGGGCAACAAGAAGCGCACCGTCGCCCTGACCGCCAAGGAGTTCAAGTACAGCTTCGGCAACGCACTGAGCCAGGAGGAGTCGGACGCGCTGTGGGAGGCCGTCACGATCCCCGGCCCGGGGCGCCCCCTGTTCGAGGACGCCGCCGCCAACTTCTCGCGGCACTCCCCGGCTCAGGTGGACACCCACACGGCTGTGCGCGGCCCCCTGCTGCTCACCTCGGGCTCCGTCGACCACACCGTCCCCGCCAAGGTCACCCGCGAGGTCTTCGCGCTCTACTCCGACAACGAGGCCTCCTCGACCGAGTACCACGAGTTCGAGGGCAAGGGTCACTCGCTGACCATCGACGCCGGGTGGTCCGAGGTCGCCGAGGTCGTGCTGGACTGGCTGGCGACGAAGGGCTTCGGGGCCACCGCGCCCGCGGCCACCGACGCGGCGAGCTAGCGCGTACCGCTCTCACGGGGTGGCGGCCAGCCCGCCGCCACCCCGTCGCCGCGCCCGTCCGTCGCCTCAGCGCGTGACCGGGCGGGTCGACTGCCGCACGATCAGGTGCGTCGGCAGCGGCGTGTCCGCCGTGGCGCTCTCGGGCTCCTCCACGGCGACCAGCACCTTCTGCATGATCAGCTCACCGAGCGCGGCGAAGTCCTGCCGGACCGTCGTGAGGGCCGGGTAGAGATACCCGGCCTCGGGCACGTCGTCGAACCCGACGACGCTGACCTCCTCGGGGACGCGCAGGCCCCGCTCCCGGAGCGCGGACATGAGGCCGATCGCCATGTGGTCGTTCCCGACGAACACGGCCGAGTCGGGTGCGACGTCCAGGTCGGCCCCGAGGCGGTAGCCGCTGGCCGCCGACCAGTCGCCGTGCAGGGGCTCGACGACCTCGAGGCGGCGCGCGGCGAGCTCGTCGCGCCAGCCCCGCACGCGCTCGATCGCATCGGGGGCGCGCTGTGGGCCGGCCAGGTGCAGGATGCGCTCGTGGCCGAGCTCCGCCAGGTGGCGCACGGCGGCACGTGCCCCGCGGTACTGGTCGATGGAGACGATCAACGGGCTCCGCCGGGCGACGGACGCGGCGGCGACGACCGGGATGCTGAGGTCGAGACCGCGGACGGCCTCGAGCACGTCGGCGTCGACGACGACGAGCACGATCGCGTCGACGCGCTGGCGCAGGAGCCCCTCGACGATCGACCGCACGCCCGCGGCGTCGGCGTCCAGCGAGCTCACGGTCTCCACGCTGTAGCGCGCGGCACGCGCGGCCACGTTGAAGTGCATGGCGGTCGAGGTCGGGCCGAAGTCGGACGCACCGGGAGTCACCAGCCCGATCGTGCGCGTCCGGCGGGTCACCAGCGCCCGTGCGGCCGGCGAGGGGCTGTACCGCAGCTGCGCGATCGCCTGCTCGACGCGGGCGCGGGTCACGGGCCGTACGTTCGGCAGGTCGTTCAGGACGCGCGAGACGGTCTGGTGCGACACACCGGCGAGCCGCGCGACATCGAGGATGTTCGCGGTGCGGGAGGTCTTGTCGTCGCTCACGACTCACCCTCGGCGTCGTCGGGGCCGGCCACCATCGCCATCAGCGCGTCCGGCGTCAGTCCGTCCGCCGGGAGGATGTCGACGATGCGGCCGGCATGCAGGATCGCGACGCGCGTGCCCACCCGGAGGACCTCTTCCAGCTCGGCCGAGATGAACACGACGGACAGCCCGTTGTCGGCCAGCTCGCCGACGAGGTTCTGGATCTCGACCTTCGCCCCCACGTCGATGCCGCGCGTCGGCTCGTCGAGCACGAGGACACGCGGCGACAGCGCGAGCAAGCGCGCGAGGAGCACCTTCTGCTGGTTGCCGCCGGACAGCGTGCCCACGGGCCGGTCGATGTCCGCCGGCCGGATGTCGAGCGCCTCGACCCAGCTCGCCGCGAGCTCGCGTTGGCGCGCGGACCGGATGCGACGCACGACGCCGCGCTGAGCCTGCAGGGCGAGCGTGATGTTCTCGAGGACGCTGAGCTCGCCGATGAGCCCCTCGGTGCGGCGGTTCTCCGAGGAGTACACGACCCCGACCGAGAGGGCGCGGCGCGGGCTCGACAGGTGCATCGGGCGGCCGGCGATGCGGATGATGCCCGCGTCGAGCCGGTCGACGCCCGTGAGCGCGCGGGCGAGCTCGGTGCGCCCCGAGCCGAGCAGCCCCGCGATGCCGAGCACCTCGCCCTCGACGAGGTCGAGGTCGGCGTCGGCGATGCCGGGCAGCGCGGTGACGCCGCGCGCGCTCAGCGCGACCGGTGCGTCCGGGTCGTCGAACGTGTCGGCTCGCGACCGCGCGGCGAGCGGACCTGCGGAACGGCCCAGCATCTTCTCGACGAGGTCGATGCGCAGCAGCTCCCTGGTGAGGTACTCGCCGACCAGCCGCCCGTTGCGCAGCACGGTGATGCGGTCGCAGATCTCGTACACCTGGTCGAGGAAGTGCGAGACGAAGAGGATCGCGACGCCCCGCCGCTTGAGGTCGCGGATCACCCGGAACAGCTCGGCGACCTCGTCGAGGTCGAGGCTCGAGGTCGGCTCGTCGAGCACGAGCACCTTGACGTCGGTCGAGATGGCACGCGCGATCGCGACGAGCTGCTGGACGGCGAGGGGATGCGTCCCCAGCAGCGACGCCGGGTCGACGTCCAGGCCGAGGTCGGCGAGCGCCTCGCGCGCGAGGCGGCGCATGGCTCGCCAGTCGATCGCACCCAGCCGGCCGCGCGGCTCCCGGCCCAGGGCGATGTTCTCGGCCACCGTGAGGTTCGGGAGGAGGTCGATCTCCTGGTAGACCGTGCTGATGCCGGCCAGCTGAGCGTCGTGCGGCGTCGTGAACTGCACGGTCTGGCCGCCGACGCTGATGACCCCGGCGTCCAGGGGCAGCGCTCCCGTCAGCGCTCGGATGAGCGTCGACTTGCCGGCACCGTTCTCCCCCATGAGCGAGTGCACCTCGCCCGCGAACATGCGGAAGTCGACGCCGTCGAGCGCCGTGTCGGACTGGAAGCGCACCGTGGCCCCGGTGACCTGCACCAGGGGCGTCGCGTCGTCCATGGTGCTCATCATGCCGTGGGCGGGCGGCCCACCCGCCCACGGCACGGGCGGGCTATCTGCGCCGCGCCGAGCGGGCAACGATCACTCGCTGGACGACGACGAACACGAGCAGGAGCGCGCCGATCGTGATGCGGGTCCAGGACTGGTCGACGCCCAGGAAGTTGATGATCGTCTTGATCATCCCGTAGACGAACACGCCGATCATGGAGCCGACCACGAAACCGCTGCCTCCGGTCAGCAGGGTGCCGCCGATCACGACGGCCGCGATCGTGTCGAGCTCGGTGCCGATGCCGTTCAACGGGTAGGCCGCCCCGGTGTAGGCGGTGAAGACGACCCCCGCCAGCCCGGCGCACATGCCGCTGACGACGTAGGCGAGCAGCTTCGTGCGCGCGACCGGCAGACCCATGAGACGCGCCGACTGCTGGTTGCCACCGAGCGCGTAGATCGTCCGACCGAAGCGCGTGTACGCCAGCAGCAGGGCGCCCGCGGCGACGACGAGCAGCGCGAGGATGCCCGTGGGCGTGATGTACCAGCTCCCCGGCACGGCCTGGATACGCGTGCCCTCGAGCCAGAGGATCGCGGGATTGGTCACCTTGATCGAGTTGAGGCTCACGACGAACCCGAGACCGCGGGCGAGGAACATCCCCGCGAGCGACGCGATGAACGGCTGCACGTCGAAGTACTGCACGAGCACGCCGATCCCCAGGCCGATGGTGGCCCCTCCGCCGAGCATGATCGGCACGACGACCGTCGTCGGCAGCCCCTGGCTGAGCAGGCTCGCCCCCAGCATCCCCGAGAACGACATGACCGCCCCGACCGACAGGTCGATCCCGCCGGTCAGGATCACGAACGTCATGCCGACCGCGAGGATCAGCAGGTAGGCGTTGTCGAGCAGGAGCGACGACAGCAGACGCGGCGTGAGGAACGTGCCGAAGTACAGCTGTGCGCCGATCAGCATGGCGACGAGGATCGCCACCGCGGCGAACACGGGGATCCACGAGGCATGCCGGCTCATGAACCGGTGGTAGCCGCCGACGGCGCGCGACTCGCGGGCGGGTGCCAGCTGGGTGCTCGTCATGATGCAGCCTCCGCTTGGTTGGCGGCCCGGGGGGCCCTCGGGCGGCGCAGCCCGGCTCCGAGGTGGGCTATCCAGCCCTGGAACCGGCGTGACTGCACGAGCACGACGATGACGACGACGGCGGCCAGGAAGACCGGCGTGACGGCCGGCGGCACGCCGAGGAAGGTGATGGTCGACTTGAGCGTCTGGATGGTGAACACCCCGATGACGGTCCCCGCGATGCTGAACGTGCCGCCCGCGAGCGAGGTCCCACCCAGCACGACCGCGAGGATCGCGTCGAGCTCGATGTAGAGCCCCGCCGCGTTCGCGTCGGCCGCCATGATGTTGGAGCTGTACAGGATGCCGGCGAACCCCGCGAGGAGGCCGCTCACCGCGTACGCGCCCCAGATGATGCCCCGCGAGCGCACCCCCGCGAGCCGGCTGGCGGCTGGGTTGATGCCCACGGCCTCCGTGAGCATCCCGAGCGCCGTGCGTCGCTCGACGAGCGCGACGATCGCGATGGCTGCCACCGAGACGTAGAACGCGAACGGCAGCCCCAGCACGTACCCCTGTGCCATGAACTTGTAGGGGTCGCTGTTGATCGTCGTGATGAAGCCGCCCGTGATCAGCAGAGCTATCCCTCGACCTCCGAGCATCAGGACGAGGGTCGCGATGATCGGTTGGATCCCCAGGACGGCGATCAGGAACCCGTTCCACAGCCCGCAGACCAGACCGGCCAGCACGGCCGTGCCGATGGCGACGATGAGGACGCCCGGGTTCGTCGGATCGCCGGAGTCCTTGATGATCGTGAGCGCCACCGCGCCGGACACCGCCATCACGGCGCCCACCGAGAGGTCGATGCCGCGGGTCGCGATCACGAGGGTCATGCCCAGCGCCACCAGCATGAGCGGTGCGCTGTTGCGCATGATGTCGATGAGCGACCCGTACAACCGCCCGTCGAGCACCGTGATGCTGACGAACGACGGCCGCGAGATCGTGTTGACCAGGACGAGTGCCAGCAGCACGACGACGGGCCAGAACAGCCGATGCTTTGCGACGGCGCTCATGCTGCACTCTCCGTGCTCGTCTGGCTTTCCTGTGCTTCCTGGGCGATGAAGTCGATCACGTCGTCGACGTCGACGTCGTGCGAGAAGAGCTCGCCGATCTTGCGACGGTCGCGCATCACGACGATCCGCTGCGACAGCCTCAGCACCTCCTCGAGCTCCGAGGAGATGAAGACGACCGACAGGCCACGCTCCGCCAGCTCGGCCACCTTGCGCTGGATGTCGGACTTGGCGCCCACGTCGATGCCACGGGTGGGTTCGTCGAGGATCAGCAGCTTGGGTGCCGTGGCGAGCCAACGGGCGAGGAGCACCTTCTGCTGGTTGCCGCCGGAGAGGTTGCGGATGAGGGTGTTCGGGTTCGTCGGACGTACGCCGAGCGCGTCGATGTACTCGGCCACGACGGCATCCTGCTCCGCCTTGCGCACCTTGCGCCATCCGCGACGCGCCTGGATGCCCAGCACGATGTTCTCGGCGACGGTCAGGTCGGGCAGGATCCCCTCCGCGCGACGGTCCTCCGACGAGAACACGATGCCGTGCCCGATCGCGCTGCGCGGGCTCGTGAGCCGGGTGACCGCACCGTCGACCTCGATGTGCCCCGTGTCCGCGCGGTCGGCGCCGGCCAGCAGGCGGGCCAGCTCGGTGCGGCCGGAGCCGAGCAGCCCGGCGATGCCGACGACCTCCCCCGGGTAGACGTCGATGTCGGCGGGCTCGATGACGCCCTTGCGTCCCGTGCCAGTCGCCCGCACCACAGGCGTCGACGTGCGGTCGATCTGACGCTCGGACGCACTGGACAGCGCCGCGAGGTCCTCGAGCTCGCGGCCCAGCATGAGCGACACGAGCAGCCCGGGCGACAGGCTGTCGACGGGGTACTCGCCGACGAGCCGCCCGTTGCGCAGGACGGTGCACCGGTCAGAGATCTCGAAGACCTGGTCCAGGAAGTGCGAGACGAACAGGATCGCCACGCCCCGGGACCGCAGGTCGCGCATGACGCTGAACAGCTGCTCCACCTCGCTGCGGTCCAGGCTCGAGGTCGGCTCGTCGAGGACGAGCACCTTGACGTCGGTCACCATGGCGCGGCTGATCGCCACGAGCTGCTGGACCGCGATGGAGTGTGTGGCGAGGGCCGTGCGGGTGTCGATCCGCACGCCGAGGCTCTCGAGGTGCTGCGCCGCGGCGCGGTGCGTCGCGCGCCAGTCGATGCGACCGGCGCGGCGTGACTCGTGCCCGAGCATGACGTTCTCGCCGACCGACAGGTTGGTGCAGAGGTTGACCTCCTGATAGACGGTCGAGACCCCGGCCGCCTGTGCGTCGGCGGTGCCGTGGAACACGCGGTGCTCGCCCGCGACCGAGATCGTGCCGGCGTCCACGGAGTACTCACCGGTGAGCGCCTTGATGAGCGTCGACTTGCCGGCGCCGTTCTCACCGAGGAGGGCGTGGATCTCACCGGCCCACAGGTGGAAGTCGACATCGTCCAGGGCCTTGACCCCTGGGAACTGGATGGTGATGCCACGCATCGCGACGAGCGGGTCGCCCGTCGTCGCGGCGTCAAGACTGGACATGGGTGCTTCCTCCACGGTGGGACGGGGCCAGGGGCCGGCGGTGGTGCCGGCCCCTGGCCCCTCTGACTGCAGGACTGAGCGTGCTCAGTACTTGCGATCCGGCAGCGCTGCCGTCGCCTGCGCCTGCGTGAAGCTCTGGTCGGTGGCGGTGTAGGCCTTCTCGACCGGATCGCCCGCGACGACCTTCTTCACGAGCTGGGCCACCTGGTCGCCGAGCAGAGGGTTGCACTCGACGACGAAGTTGAACTTCCCGTCCGACAGCGCCTGGAGGCCGTCGTGCGTCGCGTCGATCGACACGATCTGGATGTCCTTGCCGGGCACGAGACCGGCCGCGGTGATCGCGTCCAGGGCGCCCAGACCCATGTCGTCGTTCTGCGCGAACAGCACGTTGATCGTCTTGCCGTACTTCTGCAGGAAGCCCTCCATGACCGTCTTGCCGTCGGCGCGCGTGAAGTTGCCCGTCTGCGAGTCGAGGGTCGTGATCGGCGCGCTGCCCATGCCCTTGGCGAACCCGGTCGCCCGGTCGATCGCGGGAGCCGAACCGGTCGTTCCCTCGAGCACGACCATGTTCGTCGCGCCCGTGAACGTCTGCTTCGCCCAGGCCCCGGCGGTCTCGCCTTCCTTCTCGAAGTCGTCGCCGATCCAGCTGGCGTAGAGGCTCTTGTCCGACACGTTGATCGTCCGGTCCTCGAGGACCACGGGGATGCCGGCGTCCTTGGCCTCCTTGAGCACGTCGTCCCAGCCGTCGACGGTGATCGGCGCGATGACGATCGCGTCGACGCCCTGGTTGATGAAGCTGCGGACGGCGGCGATCTGCGCCTCCTGCTTGTTGTCGGCGGCGTTGAAGATCAGCTTGAAGCCGTTCTTCTCGGAGAACGCGTCCTTCATCGACTGGGTGTTGGCCGCCCGCCACCCGGACTCCGACCCGGTCTGGGCGAACCCGACCGTGAGCTGCTTGGCGCTGCCGCCGCTGGCACCGGCAGTGCTGTCACCGGAGGAGCTGCTGCCGGAGCATCCTGCCGTTGCGAGTGCGAGGGCCCCGACCAGCGCGAGCCCAGCGAGCAATCTCTTCCTCATCCTCAAAACCTCCTTGTTTTGACTCCGGCGACGGTGCCGGACTGAGCCACGAACCAACCTGACCGGTTCCTGTGAGCAAGATGTTAGCGGTCACATTCTGTGCTCGAACAGTTGTGAGCGATCACATTTTGATAACAGGCGCATCGCGACACGGGGCACGTCGGCGCACGGATCCGGCGCCCGCAGACAGTTGCCGCGCGCATCGAATCGTTCACAACGGCCGCGCGGTAGAGATGGCAGGGGGTGCTGCGATTGTGATCGATCACATCCGCGACGCCAGCATCCATGGACGTCGGGCACCCCCGGGCGGAGCAGCCGAGCGGATCAGGTCGCGGTCAGGAGCCCTGCGCAGAACTCCGTGAGGTCCTCGTTGCCGCCCAGGACGTCACGCTCCGTCATCGTGTAACGCTCGTCGCCCGGTACACCGACGTCCTCGATGGCGATGCCGGCGGCGGTGCCGGACCGGGCGGCGCGCCGCACGGAGAGCGAGTACGCGATCCCCGGCGGTCGAGCGGGGAGTGGCAGCGCGGCGACGTGGTAGGCGTACTCGATGTCGTCGCTGGTCCACACGTTGGCTCCGCCGCCCCCCGTGCCCTCGCCGATCGAGACGATCTGCCCGATGCCGTGGTCCGCGATCCCGGCGGCGAAGATGTCGCCGCTGGAGAAGGTGGTGGGGTTCACCACCGCGACGACCGGCCCCTCGTAGGCCACCGGACGACCGTTGCAACGGTCGGGGTCCGAGATGGTCAGGTGCTGCGAGTACTCCTCGCCGAGGCTCATCGCGATCCGCACCGACGCCGCCCAGTCGGCCAGGTCGGCGCCGTTGCCGTCGGCATCGGCCAGCGCGGTGAGGGCCGGGGTCGCCCGCAGCGCGAAGCGGACCGGCTGCACCACCTGGTTGGTGAACAGCTGCAGGAGCCTCTCCGCGACCTCGATGACGCCGCCCGGGTTGGAGCGCAGGTCGATGATCAAGCCCGTGCGAGGCATGGCGCGCAGCACGCGGTCGACCTCGTCGAGGAACTGGTCGCCGTGGTCCACGTCGAACGTCCACAGGCGCAGGTACCCGACCGTCCCGTGGCTCGTGGACACCCTTCGGGCTGAGATCGCGTCCGGGAACGCGGTCGGCATCCAGTCCGCCGCCTTCGCGACGCGTTCGGGCCGGTCGGCCTCCTGCTGCCAGAGCGCGGGCTGGAACAGAAGCTTGCGGGCCCGTCGCGCGGCCTCGCTGGTGGCGTCGACGGCGCGTCGCGTGCGCAGCTCGACCGTGTTCTTCGCCGTCAGCGCGGTCGAGGGCTCGATCGCACGCCACTCGAAGCGGACCGTCCGGTCCGGTCCCTCGCCCGTGCGAAAGCCGACGTCGACCCACAGCTCGTCGGGCTGCGGCAAGAACGCCAGCGGCCGTTGGGTCATCGTCTCCAGGGCACGCGCACGTCGGGCGTCCAGGCGGCCGCCGGTGAGGGTGTCGGCGTACAGGTCGACCGCCCGCGAGAACGGCACCGCGTTCCAGGTGGTGACGCGGACCCCGGGGACGAAGCCGTCGTCGCCGGCGGCGTCGCTGACCTTGGTGACCACGTAGGTCGGGGTCTGGTACTCGCCGAAGACCTCGACCAGGAACGGCAGCGCGGCGACGAACGGCGCCCGCAGCGGGTCGCGACCGTGCACGTAGAGCTGGGTGTGCTGGTCCCGCAACCGGTTGACCACGAGCGTGAGCTCGCGCAGGAACTCGGCCGAGCCCAGGTACGGGATCTGCCGGCGCAGCGCCTGCAGGGCACGCTCCGGGTCGTACCCGTAGAGCGACCTCTTCTGGTCGTGGTGCACGTAGATCTCGGCCATCAGCTGGCACCACAGGTCGATCAGGTCGTGGCACTGCGGGACCGTCAGCTCGACCGGTCGGTCGTCGGCCGCTCCGGACACCGGCAGCAGCGGGCGGCCGCGCTGAGCCAGCTGTGTCGTACCGTCCGGGCCGCTCACAAGCCGAACTCCCGCCGCAGTGGAGCCAGGATCCCCGCCTGGATCGGGCTGGCGTCGAGCGCGTCGAAGTAGTCGCGGTCGTGGTCGATCGCCGGCACGGGCGGGATGCGCACCGACCCGGGGTCCTTGGGCGGTCCGGCCCGGCCGGTCCGCCGCGTGTCGGGCATGTCCAGGAACAGCTCGAGGTCGGCGTCGTCGGCGAACCGCGAACCGGCCAGGGCTCGTGCCGACGCGTTCGCGATCGCGGCCGACGGGTCGCTCTGCACCGTACGGAGGATGTCCATGATCTGCTCCCACGACCAGGCCCGTGAGGTGTCGGCCGGGTCGGGCAGCGCGGCGAGCTTGCGACGCCCGCGGACGGTCATCGGGAAGGTGCCCGTCGCACCGGCGGCGTGCATCCTGCCCTCGTCGCCGTACCGTGGCACGCCCTTGGCGACGACGAGCTCGACGTGCTGCTCGGTGGCCGCGAGGATCTGGTGCCACGCGTCCCCGGGGCCGTGCCCTCGCAGGACCGTGACGTCGGCGAAGCCCCCGGGCACCAACCGACCGACCGGGCGTCCCCAGCACCGGGCCAGGAGGTCCCCGGGGTTCGAGGTGACCATCTGGACGATGTCGCGGTCGCGCAGGGAGTAGCCGAAGTGCTGGGCCGCGACGCGCGCCACCTTCATCTCCCCCAGCAGGTTCCGCGTCCCCGACGGACCCCAGTCGGAGCCCAGGCAGACGCGCACGCCGCGGGACCTGGCATCGTCGATGAGCGTCGTGTCCCGGTACAGGACGAGGTTGGACAGCGGCGACCACACGACCCCGCCCGCGTTCGGCGGGGCCCACTCGAGCCAGTCGTCGGCCTCCAGGGCGCAGCAGTGGATCCCGATGAACGTCGGCAGGAGCCCGTCGGTGCGCTGCAGGTCCGTGTAGTCGCGGCGGACCCGCGAGTCCTTCATGCCCTCGGCGCAGTGGTAGATGAACCCCGCGCCGTTCGCCATCTGGCGCACGGCGACGGCCAGGCTGTCACCGGTCTTGGTCACCACCGAGGTGCGGATCAGGTCGTCGCCGACCTTGCCCGCACGCCCGGCGCGCTCGTCGTCCACGTTGCGCATCACGGTCTGGTAGCCGCGGTTGGACGACGGCCACCCCTGCGCCGACGTCGCTCCGCCCGCCATCTCGCGCACCTGGACGTACCCGAGGATCGCCTCGGGGCAGGCCTTGGCGTACGTCCACGCGGGTTCGGTGACGGACTCCGTGTACGTGTCGGCCAGCGGCCAGGCCTTGTTGTGCGACCACGGCTCGGTCCGGTGCGGCTCCGACCACAGCGGCAGCGCGTTGTAGGCGAGGTGGTTGTGCAGGTCGATGAAGCCCGGCAGCACGAACGAGCTGCCGACGTCGACCGTCGGCGCGTCGGCGAACCCGTCGACCGGACGGTCGTCGAACGTGACGTCGACGATGGAGTCGTCGCGGATCCACACCCGCCCCGGCCGAGGTTCGTCGGGGACGTCGCCCACCATCGGCGCGACCTGGCCGGCGATCACGAGCTGCGCCACGGACGCTCCCTAGGGCTCCTGGAGCACGGGCCAGGTGCGGAACCGGGTCGGCACGGTCACGGTGATCGTCGCCCGCTTGTGCTGCGCGTCCACGCCCGTGCGGGCGGCCCACGCGTCCAGGTCCCCCATCCACGCCGGCAGCCCGGCGGGCAGGTCCACGTCCGGGATCGGCGCGAGATCGGCGGGGGTGATGGTCGAGCCGTAGTGCCGCAGCGCCACAGGGGCGTCGGGGGTGACGACCCCGTGGAGGGCGTCCAGTGCCAGGTTCCACGAGTCGCAGAGCTTCTGGAACGCCTCGGCCTTGGTGATCGAGCCCGTCCGGCTGGCCGACTCCGGATAGGTCGGGTGGCGGACGGTCATGTACGCGGCCGTGCTCGCGGTGCCGGAGGGCGTCTTCTTCCAGGCCGTGTACGCCTGGTCGGCCAGCTGGCCGAGGCTGATGATCGCCTCGATGTGCTGGTCCTGCACCACCGCGTCGATCCACCGGTGGCGGTAGTCCGCGATCCCCTGGTCGGCGATGTGCCGCGTGCCGCCACCCTGGCCGTACACGGAGTACAGGAAGGTGTTGATCAGGACGTAGCTGCGCGTGATGCCGAGCCGCGCCAGCAGACCCTGCGTCCGCTGACCGGCCTCGCCCACCAGGATCCGCCGCGTGATGGCCTCGTGCGTCGCCGGGTCCTGACCGATGACCAGGACGCGCGCCGAGCCGTCCAGGCGGCCCCGGTGGAAGATCGGGCCCCACTCGACCCGGAAGGAGTCGAGCGGATAGACCGACTCGTCGGGATAGCTCTCGACCAGCGGCCGGTACGGTCCGCTGTAGCCCGGGTCGAACTCGCGCGCCATCGCGACCCTCCTCACCCCGTCCCATGATGGCGCTCGGGGTCGGCCACGCACCAGGGGCGGTCTCAGCCCGGTTCGGCCGCCAAGGGGATGCGCCGGAGGCTGCGGAACCGCCGGTGGCTGCCGTCCACCGGGTCCGTGAACGCGAGCTCGCCCGCCAGCAGCTGCAGCGGGCGGCTGAAGTCGTCGAGGTCGACCTCGCGCACCACGGGGTACAGCGGGTCGTCGACGATCGGGATACCGAGCCCGTACAGGTGCACCCGCAGCTGATGGGTCCGGCCGGTTCGGGGCGTCAGCCGGTAGACACCCTTGTCACCTACCGTCGACTCGAGCTCGATCCGCGTCTCGGCGTTGACCGGTGCGTCCGGCACCACCTCGGCCTGCCACGAGCCGCGCTCCTTGCGCAGGTGGTTGCGGACCACCACCGGGAACGTGATCTCGTCGCGAAGCGGTGCCAGCGCCCAGTACGTCTTGTCCACCGCGCGGTGCTCGAACAGGGTCTGGTACGGCCCGCGCCACCGGGGCTCGGTGGCCAGCATCAGCAGACCCGACGTCACCCGGTCCAGGCGGTGCAGCGGGGAGAGCTCCGGCAGGTCCAGCTCGGCGCGCAGCCGCACGACGACGCTCTGCATCACGTGCCGGCCGCGCGGGATCGAGGACAGGAACGCCGGCTTGTCGACGACCACCAGGCGCTCGTCGCGATGGACGACGTGGATCGGTGCGGTCACCTCCGGCTCGTCGCGCAGCTCCCGGTGGAACCACACGAACCGGTGCGGGGCGAACGGGTCCTGCGCGTGCACCGGGCGACCGTCCTCGTCGACGAACGCCTGCCGCTCCAGCATCTCGGCCACGTCGACGAACTCGGGCAGGCGACTCCGCAGCCAGTCCCCCATCGTCGCCCACCCGTCCGCCCGCGACCGGTCCCGATCCGGGGTTCGCAGCCACGCGGCGCTCAGCCCGTGCCGGGCCGGCAACGGCGATCTGGGAGGCACCAGCCGATGCTACGGCCCGCCGCGACCTGCCCCTCGCCCCCGCCCTCCCTCCCGGCTCGAGCTCGTGACTCGACGACGAATTAGTCGGCTGCAGCCCACGATCTCGTCGGCTGGTCACGAGTTCGGCGGTGGGGAGGAGGGGATCGGTCCGGAGGCGCTCGAGGATGCCCGCGATCGCGGGCAGGGCGGTCTCGTCGCCGGCCAGCAGCAGCCGGTCGACGTGCGCGGGCGGGACGAAGTCGACGCCTCCGTGCGGGGCGTCCCACAGGGCGTTCGGACCGAGGACGACGAGCTCGTCGCCGGGCGTCGCGAGCGACGCCCACCGGGAGGCCGGGCCGAGGTCACCCGTGCAGGACCACGTCCACGTCGAGCTCGCGCACGCCGGGTCGGACACCGCGCGCCGTGTAGGTGCGCATCGGGTGCCGACGAGCATCGGGCAGCGCGCGGTACGCACCGAACCAGTCCTCGCACCGACCGACCTCGAGCAGCTCGTCGTACGAGACGCCCGCACGAGGCAGGAAGAACTTGATCCGCTGGTCGAAGCCGTTGTCCGCGAACTCGTCCACGTCGCCGCCGGTGAACGTCACGCGCAGCACGCTCGGGCTCAGGTAGGTCGTGCGCGCGACGCGGACCGCGAACATCCGCCACGGCAGGACGTCGACGACGGTGGTCGTGCGGTGCTGCTCCTCCGGGGGCGTAACGACGGCGACGTCGGCTTAGGGTTGCCACACCTTACCTCGACTGTGGTCACGTACCGGGTCAGACGACGTGGCCGAAGGCCAGACCCAGCACATAGGTCGCCGCCGCCGCGCCGAAGCCGATGCCCAGCTGCCGCAGGGCGCGCTTGCCGGGGGACGCGCCGGACAGGACACCGACCGCGGCACCCGTGCCCAGCAGCGCCAGACCGACCAGCCCGGCGGACCACGCCACGGCGTCCCAGCCGTCGGCGCCCAGCAGGTAGGGCAGCACGGGGATGGCGGCCCCGGACGCGAAGAAGCAGAAGCTCGCCAGCGCCGCGCCCATGGCGGACCCGACCGACTCGTGCTCGTCGACCACCTCCTCGGGCACCACGAGGGTCGGTCGCGAGGAGCCCAGCACGTCATCGGCACGGGTCTTCGCGTCCTGTGCGGACATCCCGCGTGCGCGGTAGACGAGCGCCAGCTCGTTCGCGTCGACATCGAGGTACGGCAGCGCCTCCACGGCCGCCTCGCCGGGCCGCGACGCCTCCAGCAGCTCGCGCTGCGAGCGCACCGAGACGTACTCCCCCGCCCCCATCGAGAGCGCACCGGCGAGCAGCCCGGCAAGGCCGGCCAGCAGCACGGCCTGCTGCGAGGCACCGGACGCGCCGATGCCCAGGATCAGGGCGAGGTTGCTGACCAGGCCGTCGTTGGCGCCGAACACGGCCGCGCGGAACGTGCCCGACATCTTGTTGCGGCCGCGTGTGGCCAGGCCGCGGACGACCTCCTCGTGGATGGCCTCGTCGGCGGCCATCGCCGGGGTGGCGTCGTCGTCGGCGTTGTAGACCGAACGCGCCTCGGCGCGCTGCGCCAGGGCCAGCACGAACACGGACCCGAACCGGCGGGCGAGGAAGCCGAGCACGCGCGTGCGGAAGTCCCCACGGCGGGGGTGACCCACCTCGTCGCCCAGGAGCTCGATCCAGTGCTGCTCGTGGCGACCCTCCGCCTCGGCGAGCGCCAGCAGGATCTCGCGCTCCTCGCCGGAACGGCGCGAGGCGATGTCTCGGTAGACGGCGGCCTCGGCCCGTTCGTCGGCAAGGTACTGCCGCCAGCGGCGGATCTGGCTGCGGGAAGGCTGGGTCACCGGGCAATCGTCTCAGCCCGGATCACCCGAAAACGGCTCGAGAGCCGAGTTCGAGTTGCCGAATCAACAGATGTGAACAACCGTGGTGCGGACCGACGGGAGCCCGTCGACGCCGGAGACGGGGGGAGACTGCCGATGTTCGCAGAGACGGCAGTCGCGCCCGCGCTCTCGGCGATCGCGCCCGCGAGGCACTGGGCACGCGACCGGCTGACCGAGGCCGGCGTGCGCAACGGCTCCCTGGACACGGCGATCCTGCTGGTCAGCGAGCTGGTGACCAACGCCGTCGCCCATGCCCGGCCGCCCGTGACGCTGCGGGTGCACGTGGACGAGGAGCGCACCCGCGTCGAGGTCGTCGACGGCGCCCAGCAGCGGATGCCCATCGTGCTCGACCCGCCCCCGACAGCGCTCGGCGGACGCGGTGTGATGTTCGTCGACCGGCTGGCCACCCGGTGGGGCACGAGCCGACAGAGCGGGTCGAAAGCTGTGTGGTTCGAGCTGCGGCACGACCAGTCGACCACGGACTGAGTTGGTCTCTGTTCGATCTCGGCATCACCTGCCGACGTTCGGACCCGATCGCTCGACAGGCCGCGCGCACCTCAGGCGATCAGGTCCAGGGCTGCGTGCCGACGTGCACCGGCTCCCCGGAACGAGCCGCCTCCTCGATGGCCAGGCCGAGCAGGTGGTCGTGGCACCCGTCGGCCAGCGGGTACGGCGGGCCCTGCTCCCCGCGCAGCCAGGCGCCCGTGGCGTCGAGCAGGCCGGCGACGGCCAGGTCCTCGTCGGACAGGCGCGCGCCGTTGTACACGTTCCGGTAGAGCACGCGCCCGTCGAGGCTGAGGTGCTCGAGGTCGAAGCCGTCCAGGTTCTGCTCGATGCCGGCGACGCGGCGCTCGATGGTCGAGCTCAGCACCGTGCGGTCGCCGGCCCAGCGCGTGAACGTCTGGTCGACCAGCTCGCCGTGCGAGCCGCGGATCACCAGCCGGTTGGTGCGCAGCGGGTTGTGCCACTGGTTGTCGGTGAAGTCGTACAGCGCGCTGCGGCCGTCGCCCAGGTCGAGGGTCGCCAGGGTGGTCGCGGCCGGCGCGGGCTCGGTGGCACCGGTCCAGCCGTCGCGGGTCAGCGGGTCGAGCAGCGGCGCGACGAACGACGAGGCCCGCACGGTGACCGGGCCGCGGCCGACGTCGAGGAACCGGCGCACGAGCGCGACGGCGTGGTAGAGGTGCGTGGAGGAGATCTCCACGCTGGTCGGCGTGCCGATCAGGTCGAGCGCGGCCAACCGGGCGGCGTGCATCGGCAGGAACGGGCTGTGCTCGGCCACCTGCACCAGGCCGGTGCTGCCGACGTCGGCCCACAGCTCGTGCAGGTCGTCGGCGTCCGGCGCGGGCGGGGTCTCGGCCAGCACGGGCACCCCCAGGGCCACGACGTCGCGGACGGCCACCGGCGTGACGGGCCACGGGACCGACACGACGACGAACTCGGGGCGGTCGGGCGACACGCCGGCACCCGCGACCGCGCCGGTGACCAGCTCCTCGATCGTGCGGACCGTCGGCACGCCCCATGCCTTCTCGACGAAGGCGCCGCTCTCGGCCGACCGCGTCACCACGCCCACGCACTCGAACCGGTCCGGCAGCAGCCGGGCGACGCGGACGAAGAACTCCGAGCGCCAGCCGCTGCCGACGACGCCGAACCGCGTCGTCATGCCACCACCTCGTACCGCAGCTCGACGACGCCGTTGCCGAACTCGCGCGTCCCGACCAGGCGCAGGTCGACCGGGACCTCGAACGCCGACCGGCCGGTACCGATCGCGACGGGATGCACCAGCATCCACACCTCGTCGACGAGTCCGAGCCGGAAGAACTCCGCCGCGAGGTCGGGGCCACCGACCAGCATGTCGGCGCCGGGCTGGTCCTTGAGCGCCAGCACCTCCTCGCGCGACACCGAGCGCCTCACGGTCACGTTCCAGTCGGTCGAGACCTCACCGTCCCGCGACCAGACGTACTTCTGCTTGTCGCGCCAGATCCCGGCGTACTCACCCGTCGGCCCGTCATGGTCCTCGTCTGCGGTCGGCCAGAACTCGGCCATGAGCTCGTGCGTCACGCGCCCGTTCAGGTACGCGCTCATGGGCCGGAACGTGTCGTTGAGGAACTGATGGAGCTCGTCGTCCACGCGGCTCCAGGAGATGTCGTGGTCGGGGCCCTCGAAGAACCCGTCGAGCGACACGGACAGCGAGAAGACGATCTTGCGCACGGGGCGAACCCTTCAGTCGGCGGTGACCTCGGCAGCTGTCTCGCGCCGAACGACCGGCGGCGCGTGAGAAGGCCAGTCTTCAGCACGCGCCCGCCGACGTCACCCTCCGCATGCTTGCACTTACAGGTCGGTAAGTGTTTAGGTTGCGCCATTGGTCGAATCGATACGACCACCCCGCATCGATCCTGCCGGCGCTGTCGCCGGAGCCGAGGAAGAGTCCATGGACACCGCCGTGATCGCCAACCCCTACCTGGACCCCACCCTCGGTGTGGCCGCGCGCGTCGCGGACCTGCTCTCGCGGATGACGCGGGAGGAGAAGGTCGGGCAGATGCTGCAGCTCGACGCCCGCCCCGGGGTCGAGCACCTGATCGCGGACCAGCACGTCGGGTCGATCCTGCACGCGTCGCCGCAGCGGGTCCTCGAGGCCCACGACGCGACGGAGCGGACGCGTCTGCGGATCCCCCTCCTGGTGGCCGAGGACTGCATCCACGGCCACTCGTTCTGGGAGGGCGCGACGATCTTCCCGACGCAGCTCGGCATGGCGTCCTCGTGGAACGCCGACCTGGTCGAGCAGGCCGCGCGCGTCACGGCGGTCGAGGTCGCCGCGACGGGCATCCACTGGACGTTCTCCCCGGTGCTCTGCATCGCACGAGACCTGCGCTGGGGCCGCGTGGACGAGACGTTCGGTGAGGACCCGCTGCTCATCGGCGAGCTCGCGTCCGCGATGGTCCGCGGCTACCAGGGCGACGGCCTGTCCGACCCCACGGCGATCCTCGCGACCGCCAAGCACTTCGCGGGGTACTCCGAGACGCAGGGTGGCCGCGACGCGTCCGAGGCGGACATCTCCCGCCGCAAGCTGCGCTCGTGGTTCCTGCCGCCCTTCGAGCGTGTCGCCCGCGAGGGCTGCCGGACCTTCATGCTCGGCTACCAGACGACCGACGGCGTGCCGATCACCATCAACGACTGGCTGCTCTCGGACGTCCTGCGCGGCGAGTGGGGCTACACGGGCACCCTCATCACCGACTGGGACAACGTCGGGCGCATGGTCTGGGAGCAGAAGGTCATGCCCGACTACGCGCACGCCGCCGCGGCCGCGATCAAGGCCGGCAACGACATGGTCATGACGACCCCCGGGTTCTTCGACGGCGCCCTGCACGCGATCGAGCAGGGGCTCCTGACCGAGCAGGACCTCGACGCCGCCGTGACGCGCATCCTCACGCTGAAGTTCGAGCTCGGCCTGTTCGAGGACCCCCGCCGTCCCGACGTGGCCCGCATCGCCTCCGTCGTCGGCACCGACGCGCACGAGCAGGTCAACCTGCAGCTCGCCCGCCGGTCGCTGGTCCTCCTGCGCAACGACGGCACCCTGCCGCTGGCTGGCGGGACCCCGTCCGGGATGCCCGTCGCAGGCGCCTCACGGACCGTCGCTGTCGTCGGGCCTCTCGCCGACGACGCGCAGACACAGCTCGGCGACTGGGCCGGCAGCTCCGGCCAGGCCGACTGGCTGCCGAACGGCCACCCGCGGACCATGATCGCGACCGTGCTCGACGGCCTGCGCGACCACGCACCCGAGGACTGGACGGTCACGCACGCGCGCGGCGCCGACATCCTGACGCTCGGCATCGACCCCGCGGGCGAGTTCTTCCCCGACGGTCAGCCCCGCCCCGCGTTCGTCGTCCCGTGCGAGCCGGACGCCGCGACGATCGCCGAGGCCGTCTCCGTGGCCCGCGACGCCGACTACGTGGTCGCGGTCGTCGGCGACCGGATCGAGCTCGTGGGCGAGGGCCGCTCGACCGCCACGCTCGAGCTGATCGGCGGCCAGGTCGCCCTGCTCGACGCGCTCGCCGAGACCGGCACCCCGATGGTCGTCGTGCTCATGGCGTCCAAGCCGCTCGTGCTGCCGCAGTCCGCCCTGGACGCGGCCGCGGTCCTCTGGGTGGCCAACCCTGGCATGCAGGGCGGGCGCGCGATCGCCGAGGTGCTGCTCGGCCTCATCGAGCCGGCCGGTCGCCTGCCCATCTCCTTCGCGCGGCACGTCGGCCAGCAGCCCACCTACTACAACCAGCTGCGCGGCCAGCACGGCGACCGCTACGCCGACCTGACGCAGGAGCCCGCGTACGTCTTCGGGCAGGGCCTGTCCTACACGACCGTCTCGTACGGCTCGCTCGAGCTCGTTCGCGACCAGCTCCGCGCCGACGAGGTGCTCACCGCACACGTCACCGTCACCAACACCGGAGACCGACCCGCGACGGAGACCGTCCAGGCCTACGTCAGCGACGCGTTCACCTCGGCCAGCTGGGCCGACAAGGAGCTCAAGGGGTTCGCGCAGGTGGACGTCGCGCCCGGCGAGTCCCGGGTGGTGACGATCGAGATCCCCGTCGCCGACCTCACGATCGTCGACGCCGTCGGCCGACGCGTGGTCGAGCCGGGCGACTTCGAGCTCCTGGTCGGTCGGTCCTCGCGCACCGAGGACCTGCTCACGGCGACGTTCGCGGTGGTCATCTAGCGCCTCAGCTGCCGCACACGGCCAATCGACCTGGGCCGGCTCGCTCAGCCGTCAGTCGGCTGCCTCGAAGGCCATCTCCCAGTTGAGCACCCAGGTCGAGCCGTCGTCCCAGGAGAACGACTGCTGCCAGCGCGGCGCGCGGGGATCCTCGGTGGACCACTCGAAGCGGACCAGCACGTCGGCGTCGCCGAACCGCTCGACGGCCTGGAAGACGCCGTGCCCGCCGACGAAACCTCCCACCACGGGATCGTCGAGCACACCCGGCGCCCGGTCCGAGCTCCACCAGATGCGCCAGACGCCCTCGTCGGGCTCGTAGAGCCGAAGGGTCAGGCCCTCGAAGGGCCCGAGTGGCGACTCCGTGACGAACAGCCGCTCGACGTTCCCGCCGGCCAGGACGGGGAAGCACTCGCTCCGCCCGTCGAAGGTGACCCAGAAGGTGTCCTCGGGGTCGGTGACGTCCCGCACGCGCCGGTGGTGCACGACCCATCGGCCGTGCAGGAAGTCGAAGTCGTCGCCGCCGCTCATGGCCGCCACGCTACGACCGACTCCCCACACAGTCAGTCGGCGGTGACCTCGGTGACCTGGCCGTCCTCGACGTGCCAGCGGCGCGTGAGGCGGACGGTCTCCAGCATGCGCCGGTCGTGCGTCACCAGCAGGATCGTGCCCTCGAACGCGTCGAGCGCGGCCTCCAGCTGCTCGATCGCCGGCAGATCCAGGTGGTTGGTCGGCTCGTCGAGGACCAGCAGGTTGACGCCGCGCGCCTGGAGCAGGGCCAGCGCGGCGCGCGTCCGCTCGCCGGGCGACTGGGAGGCGGCCGGTCGGTCGACGTGGTGGGTGCCCAGGCCGAACTTGGCCAGCAGGGTGCGGACGTCGGCCGTGGTCCAGGACGGGACCTCGCGCGCGAACGCCGTGACCAGCGACTCGGGGCCCTCGAACAGGGCCCGCGCCTGGTCGACCTCGCCGACCAGGACGCCCGATCCGCGGTCGACCGCGCCGCCCGTGGGTTCGAGCCGTCCGAGCAGCAGCGCGAGCAGCGTGGACTTGCCCGACCCGTTCGGCCCGGTCACCGCCACACGGTCCAGCCAGTCGAGCTGCAGCGTGACAGGCCCGAGCGTGAAGTCGCCGCGCGTCACGGTCGCCTGGCGCAGCGACGCGACCACCGCGCCCGACCGGCCGGCCGACGCGATCGTCATCTGCAGCTGCCACTCCTTGCGCGGCTCCTCGACGACCTCGAGGCGCGCGATCATCTTGTCGGTCTGCCGGGCCTTGGCGGCCTGCTTCTCGGACGTCTCGCCCCGGAAGTGCTTGACGTGCTTGTCGTTGTCGGTGGCCTTGCGGCGCGCGTTGCGGACGCCCTTCTCCATCCACGCGCGCTGCATCCGCGCCCGCTGGTTGAGCGCGTCACGGCGGGCCGCGTAGCCCTCGTACGCCTCGCGCGCCTGCCGCCGAGCGACCGAGCGCTCCTCCAGGTAGGCGTCGTAGGACCCGCCGTAGACGCTGACCTTCTGCAGGCTGCGGTCGATCTCGACGACGGCCGTGACCGTCCTGCTGAGGAACTCACGATCGTGGCTCACGACGACGATCGGCGCCTCGGACCGGTCGACGAACTCCTCCAGCAGGTCGAGCCCCTCGGCGTCGAGGTCGTTGGTCGGCTCGTCGAGCAGGTAGAGGTCGTAGCGCGAGAGCAGCAGCGCGGCGAGGCCCACCCGGGCAGCCTGGCCGCCCGACAGCGACGCCATCGTCTGGTCGAGGTCGACCGTCAGGCCGAGGTCGTCGGCCGCCGTGCCCAGGCGGGCGTCGAGGTCGGCGCCGCCGAGCGCCAGCCAGGCCTCCAACGCGTCGGAGTAGAGGTCGTCGGCACCGTCCGTCCCGGCGCCGAGGGCGTCCGCCGCGGCGTCCATCGCGGCCTGGGCCGGCCCGACCCCGGTCCGGCGCTCCAGGTGCGCGCGGACGGACTCCCCCGGCAGCCGCTCGATCTCCTGCGCCAGGTACCCGAGGTGCGCGTGCGGCGGGGAGACAGCGACGGAGCCCTGGTCCGGGGCGCGCCGACCGCCCAGGATCTGCAGCAGCGTGGACTTGCCGGCGCCGTTGGGCCCGACGAGACCGAGGACGTCTCCGGGTGCCACGACGAGATCGACCCCGTGGAACAGCTCGCGATCCCCGAACCCGGCACCCACGCCCTTCGCCTGCACCGTCGCACTCATGGCGGTCATCCTCCCCCGGCGCGCGCGACCCGCCCAACCCGATTCCTGCGGCGCCGCCGGGGTGTGGTCTCAGGCCGCGGCGGGTGTGAGAGCGCGCAGGCCGTCGAGCAGCGGTGTGGTCGGGCGGCCGCTCAGGTCGCGCAGGTCGCTGGTCGCGTCGCCGAGGATGCCCGCCCGCACGTCGGCGTCGATGCTGGTGACGAACCAGATGGTGCCCGCGTCCAGACCTGCTCCGGTGAGGATCGCCTTCTGTTCCTCGGTGGTGACGTTCTGCACCACGACCGCCCGGCCGAGCACCTCGGCGGCGGCGGCAGCGAACTCGTCGGACGTCCACGCGACGTCGCCGGTCAGCTCGTAGGTACGACCGTCGTGCCCGTCGGTGGTGAGCACCGCGGCCGCGGCGGCGGCGTAGTCGGCGCGCGCAGCGGAGGCCACGCGACCCTCGCCGGCGCTGGTCAGCAGGACCCCGGTCTGGGCGACCTGCGCCAGCGTCGGGCCGTAGTTCTCGTGGTACCAGTTGTTGCGCAGGATGGTCCACGCCAGGCCGGACGCCCGCAGGACGTCCTCGGTGGCCTTGTGGTCGGGCGACAGGGTCCACGCGTCGCCGGACACCTTGGGCGCGCTGGTGTACACCACGCGGCGGACCCCGGCGGCCTGGGCGGCCTCGATCGCCCGCGTGTGCTGCGCCGCCCGGTTGCCGGCCTCGCTGGCGGACACCAGCAGGACGGTGTCGGCACCGGCGAACGCGGACTCGAGCGTCGTCGGCTCGTCGAAGTCGGCGAGGGCGACGGCCACCCCGAGATCGGCCAGACGGTCGATGCGACGGCCGGTGGCGGTGATGTCGGCGGCCGGGACGCCCGAGGCGAGCAGGCTCTCGACGACGAGGCGGCCGAGCTTGCCGGTGGCGCCGGTGATGACGACGGACATGGTAGTTCCTCCCGAGGGCGACATGCGGTTCGTCAGCGTCAACCGCGCGGGCGTCGACCACGTTCCCACAGGGGGGTACCCACTTTGGCGTAGGGTACGCACGTGACAGTTAGTGAGCAGGTCAGCGTGCTTGACCGTATGCGAGACGAGGGCGCGTTCACGGGCGCGTGCTCCACCCGCACGGTGCTGGACCACGTGACGAGCCGGTGGGGCGTCGTCCTGCTCGTCTTCCTGTCCGACGGCACGATGCGCTGGGGCGAGCTGCGTCGTGCGGCCGACGGCATCAGCGAGAAGATGCTGGCGCAGACGCTGCGCACCCTCGAGGCCGACGGTCTGGTGCTCCGCGAGGTCACCGCCTCGGTGCCGCCACGCGTCGACTACTCCCTCACGCCGCTCGGCGCGGACCTCGTGAATCGACTCATGCCGCTCATGCAGTGGATCGTGGACAACGCGGACGAGATCGTCGGTTCGTGATGTTTCCGCGGGTGCTGCCACCCACTTTCGTGACAGAGCAGACACCGATCGGACTGAACTCGCGGCTCTGACGTGCCGAAGCATCTGTAGACGCATACCACGGCGTCCCCGGATTCCGACGGACGAGGGCCCTTGTGACGACACAGAGTGACGCGCTGTACGCGGCACTCTGTGCGCGCGCACCGCAGACCACCCGCGAGCTGACGCGCGGTCTGGCCCGCCTGGGCCAGCGGCTGCTGCTCTCTTCCGACGTCGAACGGCTCCTCGACGCAGACCCCCGCATCCGCAGGGACGGCGGCCGGCCCACGCGCTGGCGAGCGCTGCCCATCGGGCAGGCGCCACCCCTGTCCGGGCCACCGACCCCCAAGAAGTCCCCGCCCGCGGTCCTGCCGCGGCGCAAAGAGTCCGTCGCGCGCACCCTGCAGGTGCTGGACGAGAGCCTGCTCGCCGCCCGCATCTCGCCGGTCGCCGCGTTCTGGGGGCAGCCCGTGTCCGCGGCGCCGGTGCCGGTCACCGCCGAGCCCGTCCTGGCCTCCGACGTACCCGTGGTCCGCCGGAAGCCGCTGCCGCCGGGCAGCACCCCCCGATATGTCGGACCACGCCTGCGCCCGTGGCAGGGGGACGTCCTCGACGGCTGGCTCGCGCACAAGCGACGCGGCATCGTCCAGTCCGTCGCGGCGACCGGCCGCACCGGCGTCGGGGTGCTGGCGGCGTGGGACGGCGTGTCGCGTGGTGAGAAGGTGCTCGTGCTCGTGCCGAGCGTCGACCTGCAGGAGCAGTGGCTGCGCACGCTCGAGCTCCAGCTGCCCGGGCTCTCCTTCGGTCGGCGGAGCGAGCCGTCCGGCGACGGGTCCGGCGACACCTTCGACGACTGCGACGTGCTCGTCTCGCTTGCGTCGGCCGCCACGGACGAGCTCCTTCCCGAGGGCACGCACGGCCTGCTGATCGCCGACGAGGTGCACCGGTTCGGCTCCAGCGCGCTCGCGCCGACGCTCGCCGGCAGGTTTCGCGCCCGGCTCGGGCTCTCGGTGTCGCTCGAGGGTGCCGACGAGGCCCTGCTGCCGTACTTCGACGCGGTCTTCGACGGCTGCGACCTGCGCCGCGGCCGTGCCGACGCCGAGATCGCCCGGTACCGCGTCGGCCTGCTGCCGGTCGAGCTCCTTCCCGACGAACGGACCGGGTACCGCGGGCTCAGCCTGCAGATCGACCAGCGCGCCGCGCGCCTCGTCGCGACCCACGGGTGCCACCCCGAGACCTTCCTCGACGACGTCGCGCGTCTGCAGGCGGCCTGGTCCGACCGCCCCGACGCAGCCGCCGATGCGAGCGCCTACCTGCGCGCGGTCAGCGCGCGCCGGCTCGTCGCCGCGGGATCGCTGGCCAAGCTCGAGGCCGTCCCACGACTCGCACCCACCCTCGGCCGGCACGCCCGCAGCCTGCTGTTCACCCACTCCGCGATCGACGCCGAGGTGGCCGCGACCGTGCTGCAGGACAACGGGGTGGACGCCGAACGGTTCCCGCACGGGCGGCCCGCGGACGCCCGACTGGCGACGATCCGCGACCTGCGCTCCGGCGAGGTGCGGGCGCTGACCGCCCACCGCCCGCTCTCGGCCGGCGCCGACCTGCCGCCCGTCACCGCCGTCGCGCTCCTGGCAGGCACGCGCACCGGGCGCCAGCTGGTCGAGCGTGCCGACCCGGCCCTGCGGCCCAACCCGTCGGACACGATCGTCACGATCCTCGTCGTGTATGCCCGTGGCACGGTCGAGGACCCCGGCCAGGGTCAGCTCACCGACCTGATCGACGCCGCCACCGAGGTCCGGACGTTCGGGATCGATGCCGAGGAGGCGACGATCGCCGCCTGGTCGGTCGGCCTCTAGCCCGGTCCTGCCGGCCGATCAGCCCAGCGCCGACAGCCACGCCATGAGGTAGCTGCGCGAGTTGCCGTCGTCGATGCGGTCGTCGGGCAGCGTTGCCGCCTCCTGGTACGCCCGCTTGGCGTCGTCGGGACCGGCGAGCCCCGAGTACATGAGCAGGTAGTCGCCGAACGTCACGTCGTACCCGTCGGGGGCCGCCTCCGCGACGTTGGCCCTGATGCGCCCCGGGTCTCCGGCCAGGTAGGTCCCGACCGGGGAGAGCGGCAGCAGCTGGATGCCGAGCATCGCGCTCGGCTCGGCGCTGAACCAGGTGGACCAGTCGCGCTTGCCGCCCCAGTTGAGCGACACGACCTGGTGGTCGAAACCCTGGTAGACGGGGTCGTCGAGGTCGGGGTTGGTCCAGTAGGCCTTGGCCGACGCCGCCTCGGCGGACAGCATCCACGTCCCCTGGGTGGTGAGCGCGTCCTGGCCGGACGCCTCGCCCCAGAGCGCGAGCCCGTTCCACGCGTTGACGGCCTCGGAGCTGGACTCCTGGTTGTTGCCGTCCGCGAACGGGGACGTGCCGGACGCCCACCCGTGACCCTGGTACGGGTCGAAGGTACGCAGGACGGGGAACTCGTCGCTGCCCTTCGCCGCGGCGACGTCCTGCGCCAGCAGGTTCATCACGGGCGCGAAGGTCGTCGCCAGCCGCTTGTCGGTCGCGGCGAGGATGCCCGCGGCCCCGAGGAAGTACCCGTAGTGGAAGTGGTGGTCGTTGAACTCCTCCGACCCGAACGACGGGGTGCGTCCGACGACGCCGCGCGCGGACTCGTCGTACTCGAAGCATCGCGTGTCCCGTGTCGCGCAGCCCTTCGGCTGCGTCCACTCGGTGAGGGCGGCGACGACCTTCGCCTTCAGCGGCTTCACGACGTCGTCCGCGTCGAGCTGGTGCCCGAGCTGGACGAGGGTCGCGGCCCGGTAGAGGGCCTTGCCACCGAAGTAGGTGTCCGAGGGGAACGGCTTGGTCCCCGCGACGTCCTTGGCCAGCTGGGCGACGACCGCGTCGCGCCGGGTGGCATCCAGGTGGCTCAGGTCGAGCGCACCGGACGGCTCGACGGTCGGCGCCCACGTGGTCAGTGCCTTTCCCGCGCACAGCTGGAGGGTGCCGTAGATGCTCGGGTAGGAGCCGAGGCCGCAGGTGCGGTCCGGCTGGTCGCCCGCACGCTGGTGGGGCATCGTCGTGTAGGCACCGGTGCTGCCGTCCGACTCGTACGTGATGGTCGTGCGCGCGACGGCCTGGTCGATGCCGTACGCGACCGTCGTCCCGGTCAGCGGGTGGGCCGCGGCGTCCGTGAGCGCCTTCAGAGTGCCGTCCGTTGCGTGGTCGGGCAGCGGGAACCAGGTCGCCGTCTGGCCCTTGTTGAGGTCCACCGCGCCGGACGCGAGCGCGCCGTCGGGGGCCTCGAGGCCGTAGTCCCGGTCGCCGACCGTCGCGCGGGCCGGGCCGTCGCCGTCGGCCGTGAAGGGCACGTCGACGTGCAGCGTGGCGTCCCGCGCGGCGGTGAAGCTGACGAAGGGGGAACCCTCCGCCAGCACGACCGAGCCGAGGACGTCGTGCCCGTCCAGCAGCTCGATCGTCACCGAGACGGCGTCGTACGCGCTGACCCGGGCCGAGGTCGCCCCCGCCGCGACCGTGACGGCCGGCGTGAACGGCCCCACGATCGACGACGCCGTCGTGGTGACCGGTGGCAGGCCGAGCTGGAACCCGTCCGTCGTGAGACCGAACGAGAGCGGCAGCGGGAAGACCGGCTGCGGCTGCGCGCCGAAGACCAGCCCGCTGAACCACTTGTTGGTCGGCGGGGCCAGGCCGTCGGCGAGCCGCACCGGGTCGAGCTTCGCCACGTCACCCTTGTCGACGGCCTTCACGAGGGCTGCGGCGTCGACGTCGGGGGTGGCCGCGGTCGCGGGTCCGTCGGGCGTGGCGTCGGGCCCACAGCCGGCGAGCCCGACGGCCACGACCAGCAACGCGACGGCGGCGCGGAACCTCCTCGAGGCGGCCGTCATCAGAAGTGCTCCCGGAAGAAGCCCTGGACCTTGTCCGCGACCGTGCTCACCACCCCGTCGTTCCGGAGATGGAGCTGAGCGGTCACCGGGGTCCCGGAGGCGACCAGACCGTTCTCGGCACCGTCCGTGAGCTGCTTGCTCACGACGGTGACGACGGCCTCGGCGCTGCCGTCGTTGGTCTGGACGTCCATGCTGTCGACGGTGCCGGAGAGCGCCTGCTGGTTGGGCAGGACGATCGTCACCGGTGCGTTGTCCGCCACGCGGGCGTACTCCCGCGGCGACAGCGTGAAGTCGGCCTTGACCTTGAGGGTCTGGGCGCGGTCGATCTTGGCCATGATCGCCGACCCCTGCACGAAGGTGCCGGTCTCGGCGTCGATCTCGGTCACCTTGCCGGCCGACGTCGCGGTCACGGCGAGCGTGCCGTCGGCGCTGACCACGGATGCCGCCGTCGAGGTGGGCGCGAGGCCGAGCGACAGCTCGTTGCGGAGCGCGGCACTGTCGATGACGAAGAGCTTCTGGCCTGCGGTGACGGTGTCACCGTCCTTCACCAGCTGGTCGGTGACCAAGCCGGCGTAAGGGGTGCCGACGTCGTAGTTCTCCGCCGTGATCGAGCCGGACGAGCTCGTGGCGAGCCCCCGCTGCTGGTTGAGGTGGAACGTGAGCAGTGCGGCCACGACCAGGACGGCGAGCAGCCCTGCGACGAGGCGGAAGCGGTTGGACCAGGTCATGCGTGACCTCCCGTGGTGACGGTGGCTCCGGAGCCGGCTCGCTTGAGTCGACGCGCCTCACGGGCGGCGACCACGACGAACGCTCCGAGGATGAGGGCGTTGGTGGTGTTCCAGGCCAGGGCCAGGCTGAACGTCCCGTTGCTCGAGTCCTTCCAGGCACCGGCCACGGACGTGAGGGTCAGGAAGGCGAAGAACAGGACCTGCGGGATCATGAAGTTGAACGGTGAGGCGGCCTTCGCCTTGCTGCCGGTCACGTGCCACTTCTGCTCCCGCTTGAGCACGGCGTTCACCAGGGCCCGGCAGTAGATGGGGAAGGACACGGTGGCGAGCAGGAGCGTCTCCGGGCGGAACGAGCCGAGCGTGTAGAACGCGACGGCGACCTGCATGAGGTAGAAGCCCGCGTAGAACAGCACCCAGGTCGCCGGGGACACCTGCATGTCCATCGGCGAGAGGTTGAGGAAGATCGACATCGGCGGGACGAGCAGCAGCAGCAGCGGAGCGATGCCGGTGAGGTAGTGCGTCGCCGTCACGAGGTACTGCACGCGCTGGTCGAGCGTGAGCCGGTGCTTGGGCGACAGCGGGTTGTGCGTGAGCATGATCTCGAAGCCGCCGGTCGCCCAGCGCAGCTGCTGCTTGGTGTACGCCTCGATCGTCTCCGGGGTGTCCCCGACCGCGAGCTCGGTCGGGATGTACACGGAGCGCCAGCCGTTCTCGTGGAGCTTGAGCGACGTCCAGACGTCCTCCGACTTCGAGTCGGCGTACATGCCGCCGATGTCCTCGATCGCGGCCCGCCGGAACACCACGTTCGTGCCCACCGAGAACGCGGCGTTGAACCGGTTCCGGCCCGGCTGGATGAATCGGTAGAACACGGCCTGCATGTAGCCGGCACCGCGCGAGATGAGGTTGTTGAGGTTGCCGTAAGCCTGCGGCGTCTGGACGAAGGCGACGTCCTCGTTGGCGAAGAACGGCACCGTCTCGTACAGGAAGTTCGGCTTCGGCACGAAGTCCGCGTCGAAGATGACGAAGAACGTGCCGCCGGTGATCGACAGCGCGTAGTTGATGTTCCCGGCCTTGGCGCCGTTGTTGCCGATGCGCCGCACGTAGCGCACGCCGAGCTCGGCCGCGAGGTCGCGCACCTCGTCCGACTTGCCGTCGTCGAGGATGTAGGTGAGGTGCTCGCCGTGCAGCGCGAGCGCGGCGGTGGCGGTCGTCCGGATGGTGTCGAGGTCTTCGCCGTACGTGGTGATGAAGACGTCGACCGTGGCCGAGCGCCCGTCGACGCGCATGGGCCAGCGCTGCGGCATCGCCCGGGTGCCCGCGCCGCGGACCGCCTCGAGGTCGTACAGGTTCTCCTGCGCACTGTGGAACGCGAAGTTGCGCGGGTTGTGGCCGCTCGACAGGACGGTCCACATCGAGAGGATCGCCTGGGCCACGAGGACCGTCTCGGCGGCGATGACCATCATCCACGGGAGCCAGTCGCCGCGGTTGGCCGGGTTGAGCAGGAAGATCGCGTAGAGGAGCACACCCGCGGTGGCGAGCATGACGAGGAGCATGAGCGTCGGTGACTCCGACGCGGAGTTGTCTGCGGCGCGGGGCGGGGCCCCGGTCACCCTGTCGGTCTGCTGAGTCGTGGTGAGCAGTTGATGCATGGTCTGAGCCATGAGTCCCCCTGGGACCTGGTTCCGGTCATGGCCGGGAGGGGGGAAAAGACGGGGCGCGGGACGTGTCCGGCACCCCCGAACCTCCCGGGGCTGCGACGTCTCTGCCGTCGTGGGGCGTCTCAGGAACGGAGATTCTCCGGTCCGTACGGACGCAACACATCGAACGTAACAGGCTCGCCGCGGATGGAGAACCCTCAGGGCGACGTGCGCTGGGTCACACGGGCCCCGGCTGCGCCCCGGACGTTTGCGCAGGTCAGAGCGCTGGCACTGAGTCGGGCTGCAGGTCAGAGCGCATGAGCCGTGCCGCCCGGAGCCGCGTCGATCTCGCTGGCCGGGCGTCCTGGCGCGCGCTCCCCGGGCGCCTCCGGTAGAACCGAGCGCGTGAGGATTCACGACACCGGCGACCTGTGGTGGAAGAACGCCGTCATCTACTGCCTCGACGTCGAGACGTACATGGACTGGGACGACGACGGCACCGGCGACCTGCCCGGCCTCGTCCAGCGCATCGACCACCTGGCCGACCTCGGCGTGACCTGCCTGTGGCTCATGCCCTTCTACCCGACGCAGGACTACGACGACGGGTACGACATCTCCGACTTCCTCGGGGTCGACCCGCGGCTCGGCGACGTCAGCGACCTGGTCGAGGTCGTCCGGACGGCGCGCGACCGCGGCATCCGGGTCATCGCGGACCTCGTCGTGAACCACACGTCCTGGAAGCACCCGTGGTTCCAGGAGGCGCGCAAGAGCACGGACAACCCGTACCGCGACTTCTACGTGTGGCGTTCGGACAAGCCGCCGTCCACGAGGGACAAGGTCGTCTTCCCGGACAAGGAGACCGGCATCTGGACCAAGGACGACGCGACCGGCGAGTGGTACCGGCACTCGTTCTACCACCAGCAGCCCGACCTCAACTCTGCGAACCCGCAGGTCAGGGACGCGATAGCGAAGGTGATCGGCTACTGGGCGGAGCTGGGCCTGAGCGGCTTCCGCGTCGATGCCGTGCCGTTCATGCTCGCCGACGCGGCCAAGACGCCCGGTGACGACGTCGCCCACAAGCACGACTTCCTCAAGGAGCTGCGCTCGTTCCTCACGCGGCGGGTCGGCGACGCGATCCTGATGGGCGAGGTCAACCTGCCGTATGCGCAGCAGCGCGAGTACTTCGGCGGCGAGACCGCGGACAGCGACGAGCTCACGTTGCAGTTCGACTTCATCGGCATGCAGAACCTGTACTTGGCACTCGCCCGACGCGACGCGGCGCCCATCGCGGACGCACTGTCGCGACGCCCGCGCATCCCGCACGACGCGCAGTGGGCGACGTTCGTGCGCAACCACGACGAGCTGACCCTGGACAAGCTGTCCGACGCCGAGCGGCAGGAGGTGTTCGACGCCTTCGGGCCCGACCCGGACATGCAGCTCTACGGGCGCGGTCTGCGCCGCCGGCTGCCGCCGATGCTCGGGGGCGATCCGCGCCGGATCCGCATGGTCTACTCGCTGCTCTTCTCGCTGCCGGGGACGCCCGTGCTGTTCTACGGCGAGGAGATCGGCATGGGCGAGAACCTGGCCGCCGAGGGACGCATGGCCGTGCGGACCCCGATGCAGTGGACCGCGGGCCGCAACGGCGGCTTCTCCCGAGCGACCCCGGGTCGGCTGCCGGGCCCCGTGACCACCGGCGGGTTCGCGCCCGAGCACGTCAACGTCGCGGACCAGCGACGCGACCCGGACTCGCTGCTCAACTTCGTGCAGCTGCTCATCCGGCGCTACCGGGAGAGCCCCGAGCTGGGCTGGGCGTCGCAGCCCGAGATCCTCGAGCAGCCGCACGCGTCCGTCCTCGCGCACCGCAGCACGTGGGGGGACGGATCGACGATCTCCCTGCACAACCTCGGCGACGAGGCGGTCGTCGTGCCGCTGCGCTTCGCCGACTGCGACGACACCGTCAGCCTCGTCGACCTCCTGCAGGACGGGTCCTGCTCGATCGACGCCCGGGGCCGGACCGAGGTCGAGCTCGGCGCGTACGGATACCGCTGGCTACGGGTCGTGCGGGTGGACGACCGGCGCCTGCTCTGAACGCCCCTCGTGACGCTGTCGAGCTCGCCTGCGTGGTCGACACCCTCGCGGCGGGCTGACGGCGTCAGGGCTCGTCGCGTCCCGCCGCCGTCGCTAGGGTGGCCGGTAACAGGCCCGACCGGGAGACGCCGATGGCAACGACGCCGAGGATCCGCACGGTGGCGCTGCTGGGCGCCGCCGGATCCGGCAAGACCACCCTCACCGAAGCCCTCCTGCACCGCGCGGGTGTCCTGACCCGCGTCGGGCGCGTCGAGGAGGGCTCGACGGTGACCGACCACGAGCCCGAGGAGATCGCGCGCGGGCAGTCCCTGGCCCTCGGCGTCGCGCCCTTCGCGTGGACCACCGGCCACGGCGAGTACGACGTCACGCTGCTCGACGCCCCCGGGTCCGCGGACTTCGTCGGGGCGTCGGACGCGGCCGTGTCCGCGGCGGACCTGGCACTGATCGTGGTCAGCGCGGTCGACGGGGTCCAAGCGGGCACCCACACCGCCTGGCGGGCCGCGGCCGACGCCGGCCTGCCCCGGATCGTCGTGGTGACCAAGGAGGACAAGGCGCGCGCCGACTTCCGGCGCGTGCTCGCGGACCTGCGCGCGGCGTTCGGCGAGGGTCTGGTGCCCCTCGAGCTCCCCCTGGGCGAGGAGACGGCGTTCACCGGAGTCGCGGACGTGCTCTCCGACGAGGGGCTGGCCTACGACGCCGACGGTCACCATCACAGCGAGCCGCTGGCCGGGTCGATCGCCGACGAGGAGCACCGCCTGCACGACGAGGTCACCGAGGAGATCGTCACGCATGACGACGCCCAGCTCGAGCGGTACCTCGCGGGCGACGTGCCGTCCGCCGACGAGCAGCTGACGACGCTCGCGCAGGAGGTGACGGCCATGGAGGCGTTCCCCGTCCTCGTCGTCTCGGGCGTCACGGGCGTCGGCGTCGACCGGCTGGCCGACCTGCTGTGCGACCTCGGCCCGGACCCCAGCGACCGGTCCGTGCTGATCGGAGCCCGCGCCGTCTCCGTGAAGCCCGACCCCACCGGCCCGGCGCTCGTGCACTGCTTCCGCACGCTCGCCGACCCGTTCGTCGGCCAGGTCACCCTGTTCCGCGTGCTCAGCGGCACGGTCCGCCCGGGCGATCGCCTGGTGAACACCACCACCCGCACCGAGGAGCGTGTACCCGGGCTGTTCCGGCTGCGCGGCAAGGAGCACCTGCCGCTCGACTCGGTGCCCGCCGGACGGATCGGCGCGGTCGCGAAGCTGACCGGCACGCCGTCCGGTTCGCTGCTGGCCGACCGCTCCGGACCGGGCGCGTCCGCGACGATCCCGCAGCACCACCGCGAACCCGTCTTCGGCCTGTCCCTGGAACCCGTGAGCCAGTCCGACGACGACCGCCTCTCCGCCGCTCTGGCCCGACTCACCGCCGAGGACCCCACCCTGAGCGTCACCCGGGAGGGTGACCGCACGGTGCTGCGCGGGCTCGGCGACACGCACCTGGCCGTCGCGCTCGACCGGCTCGCGCGCGTGTTCGGGGTGCACGTCAGCACGTCGCCGGTGCCGGTCGGCTACCGCGAGACCATCCGTCGGCCGGTCGAGGCGGAGGGCAAGGTGAAGAAGCAGTCGGGCGGCCACGGTCAGTACGCCGTGGTCCAGCTCCGGGTCTCGCCGTTGCCGCACGGGTCCGGGTTCGAGTTCGTCGACGCCGTGGTCGGGGGCGCCATCCCGCGCACGTACATCCAGGCCGTCCACAAGGGCGTCGCCGAGGCGATGGCCTCCGGCGGCCCGCACGGCTACCCCGTGGTCGACCTGCGGGTCGAGGTCTACGACGGGAAGTCGCACTCGGTGGACTCCTCGGAGATGGCGTTCCGGACGGCAGCGGCGTCGGGGGTCCGCGAGGCGCTGCAGGCGGCCGGCACCACGGTCCTCGAACCCATCAGCCACGTCTCGGTGACCGTCCCGTCGACCGCGCAGGGCGATGTGATGAGCGACCTGTCGGCGCGCCGGGGGCACATCAGCGCGACCACGTCGCTGGACGACGGCACGGTGCTCATCGAGGCGTCGGTGCCGCAGGCGGAGCTCGCTCGCTACGTGCTCGACCTGCGCTCGTTGACGGGCGGCCGCGGCGAGCTCGCGATCGAGCCGGACCGGTTCGAGGTGTGTCCGGACCACCTGGTTCCCGCGTAGATCCGGTGAAGTTCCGGTCCACCGACCGGTCGTCCTCAGCGCGCTCCCAGTCTCGTCGCGTACCGTGCCAGCCGTTGCGCCGTCCCGGGCGTCGACCCGAACTGACGGAGGATCTCCCGTGCGCCGACACCGCACCTCGCGCCGTGGCCTCGCCGCCGCGGCCCTCGCCCTGACCGTGGGCCTCGCGCTCGCCGCCTGCTCCGGCAGCTCCGGCGACGCGTCCAGCCCGTCGGCGTCCGCGAGCGCATCCGACAACTCCGCCGCCACCGCGGCCGACCAGGCGGCCCTGGCCGGCGTCAAGGTCGTGTGGACCGACTCCGCTACGGCGCCGACCGTGACGCTGCCCGGCACGCCCTTCACGGTGACCACTCCCGTGATCGACGTCCGCGAGCCCGGCACCGGCGACGAGATCAAGCAGGGTCAGGCCATGGAGATCCAGCTCGTGGCCGTGTCCGGCAAGGACAGCTCGCAGCTGCAGGAGACGTACTCGACCAAGCCCGAGAGCGTGAACCTGACGGCCGACTTCATCTTCCACGACCAGCTGGCCGGCCAGAAGGTGGGCACGCGCTTCGTGTTCGCCGTGCCGGAGCAGTCCGCGGGTGCCGGCTCGGCCGTCATCGCGGGCGAGGTCGTCGGCGTCCGCGACGTCCCGACCCGCGCGTCGGGCGCGGCTGTCACGCCGCCGGCCGGCCTGCCGACCGTCACGGTCGACCCCGCCACCGGCAAGCCGACCGTCACGCCCGTCGGCGGCACGCCGCCCACCACCCTGATCGCGCAGCCGCTCATCAAGGGCACCGGCGCGACGGTCGCCGCCACCGACACCCTGACCGTCCAGTACAGCCTGTACCTCTGGGACGGCACCGCGGTCGAGTCCTCCTGGGACACCGGCACGCCCGCCACGTTCGCGCTCAGCGGCGTGATCCCGGGCTGGACCACGGGTCTCACCGGTCAGACCGTCGGCAGCCAGGTTCTCCTGGTGGTCCCGCCGGACCAGGCCTACGGCGACAAGGCGTCGGACAAGATCCCCGCCAACTCGACGCTGATCTTCGTCGTGGACATCCTGGACGCCCAGCCGGCCGCCTGATCGGTCGTCGTCCCACGAACCCCCGGGTGCCTCGCGCCCGGGGGTTCGTGCGTTCCCCGTCGCCGAACGCCGTCCTTCGTGGCCGAGCGCCGCGGCCCGGCCGCCGCGCTCGCCGACGAACCGCCGTGCTCGCCGTGCTCGTCGTGCCAGGCTGGGCGCCGTGACGGAGGAACGAGAGATCGCCGAGCTGCAGCGTCTGGTCCGCGAGTTCAGCACCGAACGCGACTGGCAGCAGTTCCACGACCCGAAGTCGGTGATCCTGGCCCTCGTCGGCGAGGTCGGTGAGCTGGCCGAGCTGTTCCAGTGGGTGCCGTCCGACGAGGCCGTGGCCCGCTTCGCAGACCCGGCGAGGCACGGACGCGTCGCCGAGGAGATGGCCGACATCCTGGTCTACCTGGTCTGCCTGGCCGACGTGCTGGGCGTGGACCTCGGCGCCGCCGCGCGCACGAAGCTGGCCGACTCGCACCGCCGGTTCGCGGCCGACGAGGTCCGGGGCGTCGCGCCCGAGAAGGCGTGACCGGCCGCCGCTACTAGGCTCGATCCCATGGCGCGCTACTTCGACGTCCACCCCGAGAACCCCCAGCCGCGCGCGATCGCGCAGGTGGTGGAGCTGCTGCGGGGAGACGCGCTGATCGCCTACCCCACCGACTCCTGCTACGCGCTGGGCTCGCGGATGGACAACCACGACGGCGCGGACCGCATCCGCCGCATCCGGCACCTCGACGACCGGCACCACTTCACGCTCGTCTGCGCCGACTTCGCCCAGCTCGGGCAGCTGGTCCAGCTGGACAACAGCGCCTTCCGCGCGATCAAGGCGGCGACGCCGGGCCCCTACACGTTCATCCTGCCCGCCACGCCGGAGATGCCCAAGCGGCTGGCGCACGCGAAGAAGCGGTCCATCGGCGTGCGGATCCCGGACCACCCCGTCGCCATGGCGATCGTGCGCGAGCTCGGCGAGCCCCTGCTCTCCAGCACCCTGCTGATGCCCGGCGCCGAGTGGCCGATGCTCGAGGGCTGGCAGATCAAGGAGGAGCTGGACCTGGTGCTCGACGCCGTCGTCGATGCGGGCGACTGCGGCACCGAGCCGACGACGGTGGTCGACTTCACCGACGGCGCCCCCGAGGTGGTCCGGGTGGGCGCCGGCGACCCCTCCAGGTTCGAGTAGCCGAGCCCGCGCATGCGCCGTCGAGACCGGCAGTTCGGTGCGAGAACAGCAGTTCAGAGTGCCGTTCTCGCACCGGAGTGCCGGTCTCGAGGGCGGCGGTGACCGTGGCGTACGTGGGGGTGGTCGGGCCGTCGGACGCGTCTGGCGACGAGGAGCGGGACGCAGAGGCCTTGGGTCGCGGGATCGCCGAGCGCGGGCACGTCCTGGTGTGCGGCGGACTGGGCGGTGTGATGGCGGCGGCGTCGCGCGGAGCGGCGGGCGGCGGCGGCGTCGTCGTCGGGATCCTGCCGGGGGCCGACCCCGCCGACGCGAACCCACACGTCACGGTCGCCTTCCCGACCGGCCTGGGCGAGCTGCGCAACGGCCTGCTCGTGCGCACCAGCGAGGTGGTGGTCAGCATCGGCGGCTCGTGGGGCACCCTCAGCGAGGTCGCGCTGGCCGTGCGCACGGGGGTGCCGGTGCTGTCGCTGGGCGGCTGGGACCTGCCGCCCGGTCCGGAACCCGTCGCGTCTGTCGCCGAGGCGCTCGACCGCCTCGACGCCCTGCTGGCCGCCGGTGACGAGTCGAGGTGAGGCTCGACGACGCGGACGACGTGGTCCGGGCGGCCGCGGGCGCGGGGGACCTCGCGGCGCTCGACGACGTCGTCCCACAGTGCCGCGCCTGCCCGCGCCTGGTCGCGTGGCGCGAGCTCGTCGGCGTCGAGAAGCGTGCGGCGTTCCGCGACCAGACCTACTGGGCGCGACCCGTGCCGGGCTTCGGCGACCCCCGAGCGCGGGTCCTGGTGGTCGGCCTCGCCCCCGCCGCGCACGGCGCCAACCGCACCGGCCGCATGTTCACCGGCGACCGCTCGGGCGACTTCTTGTTCGCGGCGATGCACCGCACGGGGTTCGCGTCCCAGGCCACCTCGACGTCCCGCGACGACGGCCTCACGCTGACCGACCTGCGCGTCACCGCACCGGTCCGCTGCGCACCCCCGGCCAACGACCCCACCCCCGACGAGCGCCGCACCTGCGGCCCGTTCCTCGCACGGGAGCTGGCCCTCCTGCGGCCGGCCGTGGCCGTCGTGCTCGGGGCATTCGGCTGGCAGGCGCTGCTGAGCACCCTCGCGGAGCAGGGCTGGGCTGTGCCGCGGCCCCGACCGCGGTTCGCGCACGGGGCCGAGCTCGTGCTGGAGCACGCCGAGATCGGGTCGCTGACCGTCCTGGGCTGCTTTCACGTCAGCCAGCAGAACACCTTCACCGGGCGCCTGACCCCGGCCATGCTCGACGCGGTCCTCGTCCGCGCACGCGCGCTGCTGCCTCCGCCGGCCTGAGCTCAGCTCGCGGCGGCGTCGCCCGCAGGCCCGAGACAGAGATAGCCGGTGCTGCCCTGGGTGAGCCGCGTGAGGACGGTTGTGGACGGCGGACAGTCGGCGCCCTGCGGGTCGCTCGTCTCCCCCGTGGCCTCGTAGGTGTGCGGTGCCGAGCACAGGACCTGGCCGAACGTGTTGTTCCCGTACGCGTTCCAGCACGAACCGACGACCGGGGGACCCGGTGTGCCGCCCGTCCACGCAATGACGGTGCCGGCGGCGGAGACCAGCAACGCGGCCCCTGCCACGAGGCTGATCGTGAGGCGCAGTGCGGGCGTCCAGGGCTCTCCACCCAGCTGCACCATCGCCCGGTAGGCCCGGGTCGCCCGGACGAACGAGACGATGCCGACCGTGATGCCGCCGGTCGTCAGGAACGGGACGTGCGCCGTCGAGCCCCCCGAGCGCAGCGCGTGGACGTGCAGGAAGGCGAGCACGGCCCCGCCGACCAGCCAGACCAGCCCCCAGGTCACGTCGCGCACGATCCGACGGCGCGCACGGCGGATCGCTGCCTCGTCGTAGAACGGAGCCTGGCCGACGAAGCCACCGCCGTAGCTCGGCCCGTAGGCGGGCGCCTGTCCGAAGCCGGGGCCGGGCGGCTGCCCGATGCCGTAGCCAGACACCTGCCCGAAGCCGGGCGCTGACGCCTGTCCGAAGCCGACCGGCTGACCGTACGCGCCCGGGCCTGCCTCCACCGCGAACCGCGGGTCCGGGGCCTGGGGTACCACCGCGAAGCGTGCGTCCTGGGTCACGACCGCCGCTGCGGCGTCGAGCGCGCGCGGGTACCCCGGTGCTGCCGCCACGGGCCGGGTCTGCTCGGTCCATCCCGCGCCGTCGAACCAGCGCACCACGCCTGTCGTGCTGCCGTCGTCGTACCAGCCGGGCGCGGGGTTGGATGCTCCAGTCATCTGTTGTGCGTCGGCCGTCGGCAGCCCGATCTTGAACACGTGATGTGTCACATCTCAGCGACGATCGCGGGCGCACGCCCCGCGGCGGCGTCGGTGCGGCTGTCGGACCTGCTCAGTACGGTCGGTCCCATGGAGATCTCGTTCGTCGCCGGGTTCGGTCCGATCACGCGCGACGCGGGCGCGGCCCGTGCGTTCTGGGGGGACGGCCTGGGCATCCCGCTGGAGGAGCCGGTGCCCGGCTACCTGACCAACGACTCGCTCGACGGCGTCAAGGCGTTCGCGCTCTGGCCCTTGGCCCAGGCGGCGCAGTCGACGTTCGGCAGCGCCGAATGGCCCGCCGACCTGCCGACGCCCCAGGCATGGCTCGAGCTCGACGTCGCCTCGGTGGACGCGGTCGGCGCGGGCGTCGCGGAGCTCACGGCCCAAGGCCACCGGCTGCTGCGGGACACCACGCTGGAGCCGTGGGGCCAGACGACGGCGCGGCTGCTGAGCCCCGAGGGCCTGCTCGTGGGCGTCACCTACACGCCGTGGCTGCACGGCGTGTAGGTGGCGGGGCGGTGCCCACCGGGATGGCCGGCCCCGGCGGGCTCAGACCTCACCGCGCGAGCAGGTCCAGGTGCGTGGGGACGTGCGGTTCGTACCGCAGACGCATGCCCGCCTCCTGCGGGGTGCGGTCCCGCTTGCGGTGGTTGCAGTCGAGGCACGCGGCCACGGTGTTCAGCCAGGAGCTGGCGCCGCCGCGGCTGCGGGGCAGCACATGGTCCACGGTGCTGGCGCCGACCGTGCCGCAGTAGGCGCACAGGTGGGCGTCGCGCTCGAGCATGCCGCTGCGCGACCAGGTGGGGATGCCCCGGCGGTTGCGGCAGCGCATCTGCACGTAGCGGACCAGTCGCAGCACGCGCGGCAGCGGGTACGGCCCGAAGGTGCGGCCGTCCACCGCCTCCTCGACGACCGCGACCTGCCGGTGCAGCATCCGGAACGCGTGCGCGAGGCTGACGCGTTGGAGGGGCTCGTACCCCGCGTTCAGGACCAGGACTCCCGTCATGGTCGTTCCCTTCGAGTTGGTGCCTCGCGCTGGAGTTGAACCAGCGGCTTCCGGCGTCGTCGGCCGGTGCTCTGTCCTGTTGAGCTAGCGAGGCGGGTGGGTGAGGGTCCGGAGACGGCAATGGGCCGCCCCCGGTGTCGGAGACGGCCCATCGATCGCACGAGCGAGTGCTCAGGCAAGGTCGGGTAGCTTCCGAGGTCGAGGTCGCGACATCCGCAGGTCGAGCGTCATGGGCGGTGTCTCCCCTCGGGCTGGTCGCGTAGGTCGGTACGGCACGGTCGGGTTCAGGGTGCCGGACGTCTGCCCATTTCACCAGCGTTTTGGCGCGACTCGCGGGCGAACACTGGGCGAATGTCCTCCGTCCGGCGGCCGGTCACGCCAGGTCGACGTGCAGCCCGACGCCCGCGGCGGCCGTGCCGATCGTGACGTCGAACAGGCGCGGGAAGTCGCCCGCGACACGGTGCAGGTGCCCGAACAGCTCGACGGAGATCGCCCCGACGAGCGACGTGAACAGGGTGGCCGACCGTGCGGCGACGCGCGCGACGTCGTCCGGGACGTCGGCGGGGTCGTCGAAGCCGACGAACGCGTACACCTCCGGTGCGACCCGGCCGCGGGGGTCGAAGTCGGGGCCGGCCGGCGTCAGGGAGCCCTCGGCCTGCGCCCGCAGGAGAAGGCCGACGATGACGCCCCACAGCCGGACCGCGGGCACGACCGTGTCCTCGGGGGCGCGGTAGCCCCGGACGGGCGTGCCGTAGATGAGCTCGAACGAGTGCGGCTGCTCGAGGGCCCAGCCGCGCACGGCCCGGGCCACCGCGAGCCACGCGGTCGCAGGGTCCTGGTCGGGGCGGCCCGCGGCCTGCTCGGCGACCTGCCCCACCGCGTCGTACGCCTCGATGATGAGCAGCGTCAGCAGGGCGTCGCGGGACTCGACGTAGCGGTAGACGGCCGACGACGCCATCCCCAGGTCGCGTGCCACTGCGCGCAGCGACAGCTCGGCGGCACCCTCGGTGACCAGTCGGTCCCGGGCAGCGGTCAGCAGCTCGGACATGACCTCGGCGCGGGCGCGCTCGCGGGCGGTGGTGGGTGCCATGGGCTCATAGTGCCTGCTTTCCGACAGCCACGAGAGCACCGATCACGTACAAGAGCACTGCTCTTGTCATCGCGTCGCCGATGTGCGAGCATCGCTCACAGACGAGAGCAGTGCTCTCGTAAGCGCCGAGGACGGATGCCCGGCGTGGCGGTCGAGGCAAGGAGCGCGCGTCATGGATCAGCACGTCATCGTCGGCAAGGGAGCCGTCGGCTCCACGCTCGCCCAGGAGCTCGTCGCCCGCGGTCATCGGGTCCGCGTCGTCAGCCGCTCGGGGGGCGTCGACTCCGCCGGGATCGAGCACGTGGCCGTCGACGCAACCGACACGGAGGCGCTCACCGCCGCCGTGTCGGGCGCCGACGTCCTCTACAACTGCGCCAGCCCGCAGTACTGGCGCTGGACCACCGACTGGCCCCCGCTGTCGGCGGCGCTGCTCGACGCGGCCGCGCGCACGGGCGCCGTGCTGGTCACCGCGGGCAACCTCTACGGCTACGGTGCGCACGGCGCGGTCATGTTCGAGGACACCCCGATGCGGGCGACCGACGCGAAGGGCGCGGTCCGCGCCCGGATGTGGCTCGACGCGGCCGCCCGCACCGACCTGCGCACCACCGAGGTCCGGGCGGCGGACTACCTCGGCCCGCTCGCCGACTCGCAGGCCATGGCCGGACCGCGGTTCGTGCGCCCGATCGTCTCGGGCCGCACCACCCGTCCGGTCGTCGCGGTCGACCAGCCGCACAGCTGGACCTACCTGCCGGACTTCGCGCGGGCGCTGGTCGCGGCAGGCGCGACACCGCAGGCCTGGGGCCGGGCGTGGCACGTCCCGACGGCCGAGCCGCTGACGTTCCGGGAGCTGGGCGCCCGGTTCGCCGTCGCGGCCGGCGCTCGTCCGCCGCGCATCCGACCGGTCGGAAACGGAGTCGTCCGCGCACTGGGCCTCGTCTCACCGCTGATGCGGGAGATCGCGGATGTCGCGGACCACTTCACCCAGCCGTTCGTGATGGACACGACCGCCTCGGAGCGGATGCTCGGCATCACCGCGACCCCGTGGGAGCAGGCGGTCAAGGAGACCCTCTAGGAGTAGTCGCAGCCCGGGCCCTCGAGTACGGACCGCTGCGCGAGCCGCACCGCACCCTCGACCGCGGGGACGTCGAGCATGCGGACGTCGGCGTCGGGCAGCTCGTCGAGGATCGAGCGCCGGATGCCGGCGAACAGCCGGGGCACCTCGGGCGCCACGTCCCCGCCGACGACCGCGTGCAGCACGTCGACGCCGCGCTGCGCGAGCTGCACGACGAGCCTCGCGACCGCCTGCGCGTTGGCGACGACGAGCGCCTGCGCGTCGCTCGACCCCTCGTCGGCGGCCTGGAACACGGCCGGCGCGTGGACGCCCCACGGGAGCGAGCGGGAGTTCCAGCGCAGCACCTGCGCCAGCTCGTCGACCGACCGGAGCTGCATGGAGTCCATGAGCAGGTGGCGCAGAGTGTCGGGCTCGTCGCCACGCGCGTCGCCGGCCAGCACGGTCAGGGCGGCCTCGCGGACCAGCGCCGACGCGCTGCCGACGTCGGAGACCGCCCAGCTCGACGCACCCGTGAGCACCCCCGGGCCGGTGGCCACGGCGATCGCGGAGCCGCCGACGAGGACGCCGACCCCGCGTTCCAGCCCCGCGGCCGGGATGAGCAGCTCGGCGTCGTTGACGACGGTCGTCGGCACCCGCAGCGCGACGCAGACCGTGGTGCCCAGGGCGTCGCAGAGCGCGCGAACCTCGCACCCGGTGGCGCCGACGGCGACCGCGGCCAGCTCGACGTCGGCGCAGTCGTCGAGCGCGCCGCGCACGGCGTCGACGATCCAGCCGGTCGCGTAGCGCAGCGGGGTCGCGGACCAGCTGGCGGACGCCGACACGTGGTCGAGGACGATGGCCCCGGAGGTCTCGTCGACCACACGGACCTGCGCGGTGACGGAACCGATGTCCAGGCCGATCACGACCCGGCGGCGCGCCATGGTGCGCTGCTGCGGAAGGTGCTCGCTCATGGCTCGTCCTCGGGGTCCTCGACAGGTCGGCCACCGGGGGGTACCTCAGGCCGAGACACGGGCGACCCGGGATGGTGGGTGTGGTCCGTGATCCCGACGCTAGGTCGACCGATTCTCCGTCAGCCCGGACCTAAGTCCTGGGTCGGGGCGAGCGGCCGTAGAGATGTGGTGAAGACGGCGAGACGAGGACGACCACCCACCGAGGACCCGGCCCGCCGATCTCTCAGGACGTGCACACTGAACCCATAGAGGCGAAGGAGCACTCATGCTGGAATGCCCGGTCTGCAAGTCGGACGAGCTGGAGCTCGTCGAGCGACTGCCGGACGATCGCCGAATCATCCGTTGTTCGTCCTGCCACCACACCTGGACCCGCGGCGAGGCCAAGCGCGTGACGGACACCCCCGCGTCGTACTCGGGGCTTCGCGACCGGTTCCCCGACCGCGACTCCGTCGAACCCGAGCGCATGGCCCGCGTCGAGGCGCTCAAGGCCGTCTTCCTCGAGGACCACCAGACCCCGGACCCCGAGGTGCTGGCCTACTGGGCCCGCTACCAGAAGGTGTTCAGCGCGGACAACATCGCCGACGCCGACCCGGAGGACCTGCGCGAGTTCGCCAACAGCACCGTCGGCGCGGCCCCCGGCAACATGTCGGTGTTCAACCGCGCGTGGAAGTCCATGGGCGACTACGAGGCCACGGCCCGCACCCGCAACACCATCCGGTACCTCCTGTACGGACCCCCGAGCGTGCCGATGGCCGACCGGTTCACGCGGCTGGTGCACGAGCAGGGCGGGCTCGGCATGACGGGGTTCAAGGAGTCGCTGCTCACGCGCGTGCTCTGCGTCGTCGAGCCGGAGCGGTACCTGCCGATCCTCACCTACAGCACCCCGGCCGGCGGCAAGCGCGAGATCGCCCAGGCGGTCTACGGGCTCGAGCTGCCGGAGGCCGCTCGCGTCCAGTGGACCATCGGGCGGCTGATGATGTGGAGCAACGACCTGCTGGTCGACCTCGCCGGCGACGGCTTCTCCACGTTGCAGCAGGTGTCGCAGTTCTTCGGGGAGACGAAGAGCCGCGAGCTCGAGCTGGCGTAGGCGCGTCACGCGGGGAAGGCTCGCTCGCCCGTCACCGACCAGACCCGCGCGATCTGCCCGTCGACCAGTCGGCACAGATCGATGCCGCTGCGCCGGGTCGTCCCGGGAAGCTCCACGGACCAGGTGAACGCCACGCCGTCGCCCTCGTCGACGAGCTGGGCAGCCTGGAGTGCGAACGTGAGGTCACCCCGGCGGGCACGCCAGGTGCCGACGAACGCCGCCATCCCCGCCGGGTCGGTGATCAGTGCCGGGTCGGGGTCGGCGACGACGGCGCCGAACTCGATCCGGAAGTCGGGAGCGAGGATCTCGTCGACCAGCGCGAGATCGCCGTTCCACATCGCCGTCCACTTCTCGGCCAGCGCGAGCCCGGCCTCTCGGGAGATCGTCACGCCCCGACGATGCACCCGACCACCGACACTCACTCCGTCGGCGGCGGAGCTCCGTGACCCGAGTCGACCTTCTTGGGCAGGACGAACACCAGCAGGAACGAGACCACCGCGAGGATGGCGCTCACGAGCATCGCGGCGGCCGCAGCGTCGGTGAACGCCTGCGGGAGCGACTGCGGGCTCGTAGGGTGAAGGTGCCCGAACAGGACGCTGCCGATCACCGCGATGCCGATGGCGCTGCCGACGCGCTGCATCACGCTGATCACGCCGCTGGCCGCGCCCGCCTCGGACCGATCCACCGTGGCGACGATGAACTGCACGTTCGGCGCGATGAACAGGCCGCTGCCGATGCCGCCGAGGAGCAGCGGGAGCAGCAGGTCCCAGTTGGTGAGGTCGGCGGCCGAGACGGTGCTCAGGACGATCCAGACCCATGCCAGGCCGACGGCGACCAGCGCTGTACCGACCACCAGGACCGTGCGGCCGAGGCGCTGCGCCAGCCGGTTGCTCTGCGAGGCTCCGATGATCGAGCCGACCGCGAACGGCACACCGACGAAGCCCGACTCCAGCGCCGTGTGCCCCAGACCGGCCTGCCAGAGAAGGGAGATGGTGAAGAAGATGCTGGTGAACGCTGCGAAGTAGATCATCGCGAGGACCGTGCCGCCCGTGAACGCGGGGTGGCTGAACAGGTGCGGCGGCACCATCGGGTTCTTGTCCTTGATGCGTAGCTCCCAGAGCGCGAACGCGACGATCAGCAGCACGCCGGCCGCGAGGGTGATGAACGTCCACGCGGGCCAGCCCTTGTCCTGACCCTCGATCAAGGGCACGAGGATGGCGACCAGCCCGGCGGTCAGCAGGACCAGGCCAACCAGGTCGACCCCCGCCTTGGACGTCGTCCCGAGCTTGCCCGCCGGCAGCAGCTTGGCGGCAGCGATCAGGGTCACGATGCCGATCGGGATGTTCACCAGGAACACCGTCCGCCAGCCGTTGGTGTCGCCGAACGCCTCGATGAGCAGACCACCGAGGATCGGTCCGATGGCGGTCGAGACGCCGATGACCGAGCCCATGATCGCGAACGCCTTGCCGCGCACCGGCCCCGGGAACAGAAGCTGGATGAAGGCGGTGACGCCCGGCACGAACATGCCGCCCGCGAGCCCCTGGACGACGCGGAAGATGATGAGCTGGATGCTGCTCTGCGCGAAACCGCAGGCGAGGCTGGCCAGCGTGAACAGAGCCAACCCCGTGAAGAACACCCACTTGTGCCCGAGCCGGTCGCCCATGCGCCCCGACGGGATCAGTGCGATGCCGAACGCCAGCGCGTAGCCCGAGATGATCCAGCTCAGGGTCGCCTCGGACGCGTCGAGGCTGTCCCGGATGGTCGGCAGAGCGACGTTGACGATCGTCGTGTCGATCAGCGCCATGCACATGCCGGCCATGAGCACGATGAGCGCGTTCCACGAGCTCCTGGGCACCTTGGGCGGCGTCCAGGCCTGTGCGGTGGCCTCAGTCATGGTCCCGGGTCCTCTCGTCGGCGATGATCGTCGGCAGCTCTGCCTGCAGTTCTCTGTGCCAGGCCAGCTCAGCCCTGAGCCGGTCGGCCTTGTGCCGCATCACGAACCGTTCGCTGGCCGTGAGGTACTGCTGCGCGATCTCCCCATGCGTCTCGGACTCGCTGAGCATCGCGCTCAGCGTCTGTACCCGCGCATCGATCATGGCGGGAAGTGCGTCCAGCCGCTTCTTGTCCAGCCGCGTCATCGCCAGGTCGAACGGATCGGGCTTCACGACGACCGCGCGGAGGGCGTCGTGCTGGATGATGCTCAGCGTCGTCCGACCCGCGTCGGTGATCGCCCAGACCTGCCGCTCCGGGTACGCACCCTCCCGCTCGGTGCGCTCCTCCGCGATCAGTCCTTCGGCGCCCAGGCGCTTGATCGCGCCGTACAGCGCGCCCACGGTGATGTCCGTCCAGAGCGTGACGTGCTCCTGCTCGGCGAGCAGCCGCAGCTGGTGCCCGTGCATGGGCCCCCGCTCAGCGAGTGACCCGAGGATGAACAACCGAATCGACGACACGGGAGTACTCTTGCACGAGTAGTCTCTGGAGACAACCTTTCCGCCCTGGCCGACCCGCCCTCAACGCTCCTGCACCGCTCCGAGCACCGGCTTGATGTCCAGGACCGGCGTGCCGTCCAGCGCCTCCAGGTTGCTGACCAGCAGCCGTGTCCCGTGGATCTCGCGGACCGTGACGCGGTGCAGACCGATCGGGTTCGGGCGGTCGGGTGAGCGGGTGCTGAACACGCCGAGCGCGGTGCGCGTGACGTCGCCGCGCGGGTGCACCACGTGGACGTCGCGCGCCGCGCGGTCGAACCACGTCAGCAGCAGCACGTCCTCGCCGACGGCGACGTCGGCCACCGCGTCGGCGTACTCGTCGGCGACCACCACCCACGCGTCGGGCGACCCCTCGTCACCCTGTCGCGGCGCCTGGTCCCGGTCGTACAACGGAGACTCGACCCGACCGACCTGCGTGACCTCGTAGCGCATGCACCCACGATGGCGGCCGGGACGACGCCCGACAAGGGCCCGCTGCGTCGTCGCGAAACCCGCCCGTAACCCTGCGGTCGTACCGTCCGCAGGACGAGGCACTGACGCACGCGCGGGAGGAGCAACCGCATGTTCGAGCGAGTCGACCCGTTCATCGGCACGGAGGCCACGAGCCTGCCCGCGCAGCACGGGCTCGCGACGACGTGGTGGTGGCCCAAGCCGCAGGTCGGGAACACGCACCCGGGCGCCACGTACCCGCTCGGCATGGTCAGCGCGTGCTCGTACTCGGGCGGCTACCCGACGGGCTACGGCCGCTACGACCTGGGCACCGAGGGCCTCCCGAGCCCGATCCACGCGAACCCCGTCGCCAGCGGCTTCACGCACTTCCAGCAGTCCGGCACCGGCGCCATCCGCAAGTACTACAACTACTTCCGCGTCACCCCGATGCTGCAGCCGCTGGACGACCTGGGTCAGCTCTGGGACATCGTCGAGGAGGACGCCGAGCCCGGCTACTACTCGGCGACGCTCGAGTCGGGCATCCGCGCGGAGATCACCGTCGGCCCCAAGAGCGCGGTCCACCGGTACACGTTCCCCGCGCACCGCGACGCGCGCCTGGTCATCGACTTCTCGCTCGGCGGCCTGACCATCCCGCACGGGCGGACCGTGCCGCTGCGGGCGCACCTGGAGTCGATCGCGCCCGGGGTGGCGCAGGGCGAGATCGTCGTCGAGGGCACGCCGCTGGCCGTGCACGTCGAGTGCGACGACCCGCACTGGCGGCAGATGCTCTGGTACGACCGGCGCCTGATGCCCGGTGGCACGCGCCTCGACTTCGACCGCATCCGGCCGACCACGCTGCGGCCGTTCGGGCTCATGTGGGCCGGTCCGTCGGAACCGGGTCAGGTGGTCGAGCTGCGGTTCGGGTTCTCGCTGCGCGGGGTCGACCAGGCCCGCGCGAACCTCGAGAAGGAGTGCGGCCCGGGTCCGTCCAGCTTCGCGACGAGGCGCGCGGACACCGCCGCGGACTGGCAGCGGACGCTGGGCAAGATCCGCATCGACACCCCCTCGACGGAGAAGCAGACCGTCTTCTCGACGGCCCTGTACCACTCGCTCATCAAGCCGTGCCTGGCGCCCGACGAGAGCCCGTTCTGGCCGACCGACGGGCCGTTCGCGTACGACATCGCGACCATGTGGGACATCTACCGGACGCAGCTCCCGCTGCTCACCACCTTGCTGCCGGACCGCGCCGTCGAGCTCGCGCAGGCACTCCTGTCGATCGCCGAGGAGGAGGGCAACCTCCCGATCGGGTACCGGATGGCCCGCGGAGCCGACCAGTTCAGCCGGCAGGCCTCGGCCCTCGCCCACACCTTCCTGTCGGACCTGTGCCAGCTCGGGCTGCCCGGCATGGACTGGGACTGGGCGCTCGTGCACATGCACAACGACCTTCGTCGGACGTACGGCGAGGAGTTCCTGCTGCGCGGCATCGCGCACCCCATCAGCCACACGCTCGACCTAGCGTTCGGCTACTGGTGCACGTCGCAGATCGCTGCGCACGTGGGCGACGAGGACCTCGTCGACCAGTTCGCGCCGCTCGCCGAGCAGTGGGTCAACGCCTACGACACCGCGACCGGCCTCCTGCAGGACTCCACCTACTACGAGGGTGGTCGCTGGAACTACTCCTTCCGGCTCATGCACGACATGGCGGCGCGGATCAAGCTCTCGGGCGGCGACGACGCCTTCGTCGCGCAGCTCGACCAGTTCTTCGGGTACGGGGCTCCCGCCGTCGTCCAGCCGGGTCTGCGGCCGAGCGTCGAGGAGATGGCGATCGGCTACGCGCTCAACAGGTTCGAGGGTCTGAACAACGAGCCGGACATGGAAGCCCCCTGGGCCTACCAGTACGCCGGCCGGCCCGACCGCACCGCGGAGGTCGTCCAGGCGATCGTGCAGAACCAGTTCGCCGTCGGTCGGGGTGGGATGCCCGGCAACGACGACTCGGGCGGGCTGTCGTCCTGGTACGTCTGGGCGTCGCTGGGCCTGTTCCCCGTCGCCGGGCAGAGCCTCTTCCTCATCAACGCGCCGGCCTGGCGAGAGTCGAGCATCGCCGTCGGTGATCGCACCCTGAACGTCGAGACCCAAGGGTTCATCGAACCGACACCCGCCGGCCCCACGCAATATGTACAGTCCGTGCACCTCGATGGTGAGGCGCTCGAGCGCACCTGGCTCACCGGTGCCGAGCTGCACCGCGGGGGACGGCTCCTGATCTCGCTCGGCCCGACCCCGTCGGACTGGGGCACCACCGTCCGGCCACCGTCCGTGAGCACGTGATCCCCGAGGGAGCGCCATGACCAGTCCCCGACGCCGGCTCGTCATCGTCGTGCGCGCCGATCCGGTCATCTGCGGCCACTCGGGCGAGGCCCGCAACCTGGCGGAAGCCGCGCTGGACAGGGGTTTCGACGACGTCCGCATCGTCACGTGGACCATCGAGCGGCTGCAGGCCACCGGGCTGCCACTCAAGCCGCTCGACGGTGTGCTCCCGTACAGCCCCGGGATCACGGTCGAGCGTCCGGAGCCCGTCGGCGACTACAAGGTGCCCGACGGACGCTGGCTCGCGGGCATCACCGGGCGACTGGTCGAGCTGTTCACCGACGGTGTACCAACGGTCGCCATGTCGTTGTACTTGTCGCCGCACTCGCTCGCGATCGCCGACGCCGTCCGCGTCGCCCGCAGCACCGGGCTGCCCGTGAACGTGGTGACCGTCGCCGAGGCCGTCGGGTCGGACGTCACCAACGTGGTCCGCGCCTGCGTCGAGAACGACCAGTTCGGCGCCGCCGCCCACGTGCTGTCCAGCTACCTCGAGCACGACGTCTGCCTGGCCGTCTCGGACTACACGCGCGAGCTGATCATCAGCGAGGCCGCCGCCATCGACGCCAAGCACGGCACCACGTTCGCCGCCCAGTGCCGCGAGCGCGTCACCGTGTCCTACCCGGCGGTCGACGTCGGCTCCTACCTGAACCTGCCGCCCTCGTCCGTGCTGGCCTCCCGCGGCCTCACGCCCGACGGGTACGTCCTGTTCCTGTCCCGCCTCGCGCACGCCAAGGGAGTCGACGACCTCATCGAGGGCTTCGCGTCGAGCTCGCTGGCCGCCGGCCTGACCCTCGTGATCGCCGGGAACGGGCCCGACGCGAGCCGGCTGCGCGCCTTGGCGGCGGCGTCGCCCGCGGCCGACCGGATCACGTTCCTCGACGACGTCGACGACTCCGAGAAGGCCCACCTCATGGCCGGCTCCGCCGCCTACGTGCTGCCCAGCAAGCCCCGCCCGGAGTTCGTCGAGACGTTCGGCATCGCCCTCGTCGAGAAGATGCTCGCCGGCGGCGGCCCCGTCATCACCACGGACACCGGCGGTATCGGCGAGGCGGTCGGCGACTGCGCCCTGATCGTGCCCGTCGAGTCCCCGCCGGCGATCGCCGGCGCCCTGGACCGCGTGCTCGCGATGTCCGCCGACGAGCGCGCCTCCTGGGAGCGGCGCGCCCGCGCCCACGCCCTGCAGTTCGACCGCGTCGCCGTGCTCGACGGCATCCTCGCCCGCGTCTCCGAGACGCAGGTCCCCTGGGTCCCGACGCCCGTCGGGTGACCCCGTCCTCCACAGATCCCCCGGCCGGACTGCGACAAGAGCTGATCCCACCACGCGCCGGCAGCGCGACTCGATGCGACGATGAGGAGCGGAGAGGAGCCCAGGCCATGGCATTCGACACGCCGAACGGCACCCGGGGTGCGCGCCAGCCCGGAACGAGCCCGCTGGAGCGCTTCGGCAACCGGATGATGGCGCGGCGCGCACGTGGCAAGGGGTCGTTCGAGGGCGCCTCGACGATCGCGCTCGTGACCATCGGCAGCAAGTCCGGGGAGGAGCGCATCACCCCCGTGGCGTGGTTCCCGGCCGGCGGCAATTCGGGCTACATCACGGCGACAGCGGGCGGGGCGGCACGCAATCCGGCCTGGTACTACAACCTCGCCGCGCACCCCGACCGGGTCGGCGTCGAGGTGGGAGGCGAGCGCGTCGCGGTCACCGCGTCGCAGCTGCACGGCGACGAACGCGACGAGGCGTGGCGGCTGATCACGGCCCGGTCGAACGGGTTCGTCAAGTACGAGAAAGCCACAGATCGCGTGATTCCCGTCATCCGCCTGACGCGCCGGTGACCCGACCCGATCGACCGCCCCGGACGCCCGAACCCTGGGACGGACCGCTTCCGCGGCGAGGTCCTCGACGTCGAGGTCGTACCCTGCGCGCGTGAGCCCCCGACTCGAGCTGAGCTTCCTGACGTTCGTCCCCTACGACGACCCTTCCCACGCCGCGCAGTCCCTCAAGGACGCGATCGACCTGTTCCAGTACGCGGAGGGGCTGGGTTACGACACGGGTTGGGTGCGCGTGCGGCACCTCGAGCAGTTCCTGTCGTCACCTTTCCCGCTGTTCGGGGCGATCGCGCAGGCGACCGAGCGGATCCGGTTCGGCACGGCCGTGCTGCCCATGCGCTACGCGGACCCGATCGCGGTCGCGGAGGACGCGGCGACGGTCGACCTGCTCTCCGGCGGCCGCCTGGAGCTCGGAGTCGCCGGTGGGATCAAGCCGTCGGCAGGCATCCTCGACGGCGTCTACGGCACGGCCGAGCGGTCGTTCGACGACGAGTCCCAGCACCGCATCGACCGGCTGCGTGCCGCGATCGCGGGGAAGCCGGTGGCCGTCGCGCCGGACACGGGGTTCCCGATCGCGCCTCCGGGCACCGAGCTGATCGTCCGCCCGCACAGCCCCGGGCTCTCGGACCGCATCTGGTACGGGCCAGGTTCCACCGCCACGGCAGTCCGGACGGCCGAACAGGGGCTGGACCTGCTGGTCTCGACGCTCAACAGCGAGGACGACGGCCGGTCGTTCGAGGAGACGCAGCGCGACCAGATCCGCGCGTACAAGGCGGCGTTCGACGTCCCCGGCCGCACCCCGCGGGCGGTCGCCGGGCGGATCGTGCTCCCCAGCGTGACGCCCGCGGACGACGAGCTGTTCGCCGACTACATCGCCTGGTACGCCGGCCGGTTCGACGCCACCGGCCGGGCCCCGGGCGGTTTCGGCGTGTTCAGCCCGACCCACCACGGCAGTCCGGAGCAGGTGGTCGCCAGCCTCACCGCAGACGTCGCCCTCGCCGAGGTAACGGGCCTCGACATCGTCCTGCCCGCCAACGCCAGCCACGCGATGAGCCGCCGGATCCTGGAGAACGTCGCCACGTCGGTCGCCCCGGCGCTCGGATGGTCCCCGGCCTAGCGCGCGGCACGCGCGTCGGCGAGCTGTGATCGAACCGGTGGGACTACCGGCCGGTCACGTGGGCCTTGCCGGTGGCCAGGTCGAGGAGCCTCGGCAGGATCTCGTCGCCGGCCATCCGCAGGCCGTCGTGCAGGTATTCGTTGGTGATCCAGACCCGCGCGTTCCCCAGGTCGGTGGCCAGCGCGAGGTCGAGGTCCACGTACGGGTCGTCGTAGTACTGGACTGCCGCGACGGGCACCTCGTTCGAGGCCAGCCGGTCCAGGTCGTAGAGCCGCGGCCAGTCGCGCGGGCCGAGCAGCTCATCGACCGCCGGCCGGAACGGCTTCAGTGCCCGGACCTGGTCGAACATCCACGGCAGGATCACCTCGCCGGTCAGCTGCAGGGGGCGCGCCGACGTGGCATAGGCGGGCCGGCTCGCCTGCTCGGCCGCCGCCGCCCAGCCACCGGGGACCGGGCCCTGGTGGTAGATCGCCTCGTGCAGCGCCGCGTAGAGCGGGTCGCCGTCGAACGCGGTCTGGTGGCCGACCACCGACAGGAAGCCCGCCGACAGCCCGCCGTCCGCGTCGAGGGCCGTGTCCAGCTGCCAGTGCAGCTGGTCCAAGCCGGTGCTCATCCCGAACGGCATGCCGAGCATCTGCAGCCGCTGCGGCGTGAACGGGTCCCCGTCGGGGAGCACCACGGACTGTGCGGCGAGCAGGTCCGCGATCGATCCGAGCGTCGCGACGTCGTCGGGAAACTGACGGGCGAACTCGCGGTTGCGGGCGTCCTGCCGGCGATAGGTGTGCGCGTAGATCTCGGCGGCGGTGGCCGTCGCCGGCGGCAGGCCGCCCGTGACCAGGCACATCGTCAGCGCCTCGGGGTGCCGCGACAGGTACGTGAGCGTGAGGAACCCGCCGTACGACTGCCCGAGCGTGGCCCACGGCCGACCGCCGTAGACCGTGGTTCGCACGTGCTCGGCATCCGCCACGATCGCGTCGCCTCGGAAGCAGGCGAGGTAGTCGGCGGCCGTCGCCGGATCCTCGAACTGCGCCATCGTGCGACCGTCCACGCGCGACGACCTCCCGGTTCCGCGCTGGTCGAGCAGGACGACGCGGAACTTCTCCAGCAGCGTGCCCACCCAGCCACCGGCCAGCGGCCGGGGTCCCTGCTGCCCGGGACCACCCTGCAGGTAGACGATCAGCGGCAGGTCGTCCGACGCCTTCGTCGGGTCCACCAGCTCGCGGGCGAACACCTCGATCGAGCCGAACCGGTCCGGCGCCGACCGGTCGACGGGCACCCGGACCCGGTGGTCACGCACGCGGAATCCGTTCATCGGGTATTCGCTGGGCATGCGACCGACACTAGGGGGACGTCCACCAGTCGGTCGCCCGGAATGCGCGGCAGCCCGTCGCGTTGAGGTGGAACGACGACGAGGGAGAACCACCCTGACCAGCACCGCCACCACCTCCGGCGTCGGCTTCCGCTCGGACCGCGGACCGATCCTCATCGCGATCATGGTCACCACCGGCCTGGTCGCCATCGACGCGACCATCCTGGCGACGGCGGTCCCGACGATCGTCGGCGAGCTCGGCGGGTTCAGCAGCTTCCCGTGGCTGTTCTCGATCTACCTGCTCACGCAGGCAGTCAGCGTGCCCATCTACTCCAAGCTCGCGGACACGGTCGGCCGCAAACCCGTCGTGCTGCTCGGGATCGCGCTGTTCCTCACCGGCTCGGTACTGTGCGGGTTCGCCTGGAGCATGCCGATGCTCATCGCGTTCCGGGCGGTCCAGGGGCTCGGCGCGGGCGCCGTGCAGCCGATGGCCATCACGATCGCCGGCGACATCTACACCGTCGCCGAACGGGCCAAGGCGCAGGCGTACATCGCGAGCGTCTGGGCCGTCTCGTCCGTGGTCGGTCCGACGCTCGGCGGCATCTTCTCGGAGTTCGTCAGCTGGCGATGGATCTTCTTCGTCAACATCCCGCTCTGCTTCGCCGCCGCGTGGCTGCTCATCCGGTTCCTGCACGAGACGGTCGAGCGCAAGCCGCACCGCATCGACTGGGCCGGGGGCGGCCTGCTCACGGTGTCCATGAGCCTGCTGATCCTCGGGCTCCTCGAGGGCGGCAACGCCTGGGCGTGGGACGCGCCGCAGAGCATCGGTGCGTTCGTCGTCGGGACCCTGCTGTTCCTCGCCTTCATCCGCGTCGAGCAGACGGCCGCCGAGCCGGTGCTGCCGCTGTGGGTGTTCACCCGGCGGCTGCTGCTGGCCGCGTCGATGATCGCCGTCGCCGTCGGCGTGATCCTCATCGGGCTCACGTCGTACGTCCCGTCGTTCCTCGAGGCGCTCCTGCACGTGTCGCCGCTGACCTCGGGCCTCGCGCTCGCGGCCCTGACGATCGGCTGGCCGATCACCGCCTCGCAGTCGGGCCGCCTCTATCTCCGCTACGGGTTCCGCTTCACCGCCCTCGTCGGCTCGGTCGTCGCCGTCGTCGGCGTCGCGGCGCTCGTCTGGGTCTCCACCGATCCCAGCGTCATCGGCGTCGCACTGTCCTGCCTGGTCGTCGGCGGCGGCCTGGGACTGACGTCCTCGCCCACCCTCATCGCCGCCCAGTCCAGCGTCGGCTGGGGCGACCGGGCCGTCGTCACGGGCGCCAACCTGTTCTCGCGGTCCATGGGCAGCGCGGTGGGCGTCGCCGTGCTCGGCGCGGTGATCAACGGCCGGATGGATGGGCAGACCGCCGTGCAGGCTCCCTCCCAGTTCGGGGACGCCGTGACCGTGGCGTTCGTCGTGGTCCTCGGCGTCGCGCTCGCGATGGTCGTCGCCGCGGCGGCCATGCCCCGCACCACGACGGAGCACGTACACGTGGGCTCGACCGGCGGCAAGGACGAAGCCACGTCTCAGGTGGTCGGCGACACCGTCGTCGACGAGGCGAAGGACTTCCTGGACAAGCAGAAGTAGGGCCGTGCGGCGTCGGGAATCGGATGCGGCGGGGCGTCGTTCGGGTGGGCATGCCTCTCTCCGGTGAGTACGCCCCGAGCACGTCCGGCTGGGCCCGCGCGCAGGCCGAGCTCTACGAAGCCACCGCCGGTCGGGAAGGGAACCTCATGCGGGGCAAGCCGGTGATCGTGCTGACCTCCGTCGGTGCGAGCAGCGGAAAGCTCCGCAAGACGGCCCTCATGCGCGTCGAGCACGAGGGTCGGTACGCCGTGGTCGCGTCCAAGGGCGGCGCGCCCGAGCACCCCGCGTGGTACCGCAACCTGGTCGAGCACCCCCACGTCGAGCTGCAGGACGGGGCCGTCACGAAGGACTACGTCGCGCACGAGACGGCCGGCGCCGAGCGCGACGAGTGGTGGGCCCGCGCGCTCGACGCGTGGCCGGCGTACGCGACCTACCAGACGAAGACGGACCGGCTCATCCCGCTGTTCGTCCTGACGCCGACGGACTGACGTCGGTCGTTCTTCGCCGCCTCGTCCCGCGGTCACGCAGCCGGGCGATCGCCAGGTCCAGTCCGGCCGCCAGGGCCACCCCGACCGCGTACGCGAGCAGGTCCGGCGCGTGGAACGTCGTCCCCAGCACGTAGCGCGCCGACGGCCGGGTGGCGACGATCGTCGCGGGCAGCCCGGTCAGCTGGAACAGCTCGACCGCCACGCAGATCCCGAGAGCCACCGGCGCGGCCCGCGTGACACGCACCCTCGGGACCACCCCGACGACCAGGACGTAGACGAGCACCGCATACAACGCGTCGCCCACCGCGCCGCTCCCCGCGACAAGACCCGCGGCGACCACCAGGACCGCGGCACCCGCGACGACCCGGCGATCGCGCCTCAGAACGACCTCGCCGCGTCGTCGACGAGGAGCTCGTCGCCGACGCCGACGGCACCCGGGCCGACCTTCGCCGCGTACAGGTCGATCTTGAACTCGATCGCGTCGAGGTGCGCCGCCACCTGCCGCAGCTCCTCACGCACGCGATCCCGGTGCGCGCAGAGCAGCTCGAGCCGCTCGGCCTCGTTCCCGTCCCCCTGGCGCACCAGGTCCGCGTACTGCCGGACCTCCCGGATGGGCATGCCTGTGGATCGCAGCCGGGTCACCATGCGTATCCAGCTGAGGTCCTGGTCGGTGTACCGGCGGTGGCCCGACGACGCCCGGTCCACCGACCCGAGCAGCAGTCCGTCGCGCTCGTAGTAGCGCAGCGTGTGGGTGGTCAGGCCGGTGGCCTCGGCCGCCTCGGCGATGCTCCAGTGTTCGGCGAGCAGGCTCATGGCTCGATCATGCCTCAGCGGTTGACGGACGACATGTCCGCGTACCGGTCGCCCTTCGCGGCGCCGAGGTCGCTCAGCGCGGTGATCTCCTCGTCGGTCAGCGCGATCTGCGTCGCCGCGGCGTTCTCCTCGATCCGGGCCACCCGACGCGTTCCCGGGATCGGGACCACGTCCGCGCCCTGCGCCAGCACCCAGGCGGGGCCAGCTGCGCCGCCGTGACGTGCTTGACCTCGGCGAGCGCCCGGATCTTCTCGACGAGGACCAGGTTGGCATCCAGGGCATCGCCGACGAACCGCGGGTTGACCCGTCGGAAGTCGCCCTCGACGAGCGAGTCGGTCGACGTGATCGTGCCGGTCAGGAACCCCCGGCCGAGCGGGGAGTACGGCACCAGGCCGATGCCGAGCTCGCGCACGGTCGGCAGGATCTCGGCCTCGACGTCGCGGCTCCACAGCGAGTACTCGGTCTCGACGGCCGTGATGGGGTGCACCGCGTGCGCGCGCCGGATCGTCGCCGCACCCGCTTCCGACAGGCCGAGGAACTGCACCTTGCCCGCGGACACCTGCTCGGCCATGGCGCCGACCGTCTCCTCGATGGGGACCGACGGGTCCACGCGGTGCTGGTAGTAGAGGTCGATGTGGTCGACGCCCAGGCGCTGCAGGCTGCCGTCCACCGCGGCGCGCACGTGCTCCGGCCGGCCGTCGACACCGCGCACGCTCGGGTCGTCCGGATCGCGCACGATGCGAAACTTGGTCGCGATCACGACCTCGTCGCGACGACCCTCGATCGCCCGGCCGACCAGCCGCTCGTTGGCGTGCGGGCCGCACATGTCGGCGGTGTCCAGGAAGGTCACGCCGAGATCGAGCGCCCGACGGATGGTCGCGAAGGACTCCTGCTCGTCCGCGGTCCCCTCGAGGGACCGGGCACCGTAGAAGTCGGACATGCCCATGCAGCCGAGCCCGAGGGCAGAAACGGTGAGGGCGGCCGGGCCGCTGCCGATGGTGCGCGTGGAGATCGTCATGCCTCCCACCGTCCGCCTTCGAGTGCGCTCTCAGTCAAGAGGAGCCGACCACAGCCCACGGGAGACAACGGTGCACGACGAGGTCGACCATCCACGACGTGCGCGTGCAACCGTCGCCGGATGACACGAGCCTGGCCGTGGGTCGCCGTCCTGGCGCTCTGCGTGGCGATCGGCGCCGGCCTGCCGGCGTGGTCGCAGGCGCGGGTGGCGGCGAGGTATCCGGTGACCGCGGCCGATCTGGCCGGCGGCAGAGCCGACCTCGCGCGCCTGGCCGTGCGCGGGCGTGCGCCGAGCACGGGGTACTCGCGGGAGCAGTTCGGTCAGCCGTGGGCGGACGTCGACCACAACGGCTGCGACACGCGCAACGACGTGCTCGCCCGCGACCTCGTCGACAAGCGCACGAGGGGCGACCACTGCACCGTCCTGACGGGCACGCTCGACGAGCCCTACACCGGGGAACAGGAGGAGTTCGTGCGCGGACCGAGCTCGGCCACGGTCCAGATCGACCACGTCGTGGCGCTCGCCGACGCCTGGGAGACGGGAGCCCAGCAGTGGTCGGCGCACAAGCGGCTGGCCTTCGCCAACGACCCCGCCAACCTGCTCGCCGTCGACGGGCCGGCCAACCAGGACAAGGGCGCCGGCGACGCCGCGACCTGGCTCCCACCGAACAAGGGCTACCGGTGCGTCTACGTCCTGCGGCAGATCCGCGTGAAGGCCGCGTACGGCCTGTGGGCGACGGCGGCCGAGCACGACGCGTTCGCTCGCGTGCTCGGGCGGTGCGTCGTCGCCAAGCAGGCGAGGTCGCCGTGACGACCCGGGGTCGTCGCGGGGAACGGCGCTACCTTCTAGGGCATGATCCACGTCCCGACGAGGGTGATCGGCCCGACGACCAAGGGCTTCTGGCAGCCGACCCCCGTGAGCGTCGACGAGTTCAGGGCGGCAGGTCACACGTTGACGGACGGCTCTCTGACCTTCCCGCTGCTCACGCTCGACGCCGAGGCGCTCGCGCACAACATCACGGAGATGGCCGACTGGACGCGGGATCGCGGGCTGGCGTTCGCGCCGCACGGCAAGACCACCATGTCGGCGGAGATCTTCGCGGCGCAGCTCGATGCGGGTGCGTGGGGGATGACGGTCGCCACCGGGAACCAGCTCCTGGCCGCGTACTCGTTCGGCGTCCGACGCATCCTCGTGGCCAACGAGATCGTGGACCCGACCGTGCTGCGCTGGATCGCCGCCTGCGAGGACGCGGAGATCCTGTTCTACGTCGACTCCGTCGAGGGCGTGGAACGAGCGGCGGCCGCGGGCGGACCCGTGAGCGTGCTGCTCGAGGTGGGCTACGACCGCACCGGAGTTCGATCCCGGGGGGAGGCGATCACCCTGGCGAAGGCGATCGCGGCCACCGGCACAGTGCACCTCAAGGGCGTCAGCGCGTACGAGGGCGGCTGCGCCACGATCAACGAGGCTCGCGCCTTCCTCGCCGAGGTGCGGCTGATCGCGGCCGAGCTTCAGCCGTACATCGACGGTGACGTGGTCCTCTCGGCGGGCGGGTCGGCGTTCTTCGACGCGGTCTCCGACGAGCTGCGCCCGCTGCCCGGCGGTCGGACGATCCTGCGGTCCGGCTCCTACGTCACGCACGACCACGGCACGTACGTCTCGTCGACACCGTTCACGCGGATCGCCGGCAGCCTGCACCCGGCGCTACGGGTCTGGGCGCACGTGCTGTCGACCCCGGAGCCGGGGATGGCGCTGGTCGGGGCGGGCAAGCGCGACGTGCCCTACGACGCCGGCCTGCCCGTGGTCCTCAACAAGGCCGGCTGGACGGTGACACGCACGAACGACCAGCACGCGTTCCTCGATGCGGACGACGAGGCGGACGCCCTGGCACCGGGCGACCTGCTCGAGCTCGGCATCTCGCACCCGTGCACGGCCTTCGACAAGTGGCGCGTGATCCCGATCCTGGACGCCGACAAGCGCGTGGTCGACGTCGCGACGACGTGGTTCTGAGCATCGCGACGACGCGTTCCGTCACACCCGCCCGGCGACCACGTCGATCTCGACCTTGATCCCGGCGAGCACCGACCCGACGGTCGTCCGAGCCGGCTTGGGGTCCCCGAAGAACTCCCCGTAGGCGGCGTTGAACTCCGCGAAGTCGGCCAGGTCCGCGAGATGCACGGTCGTCTTGACCACGTCGTCGAGCGTGAGGCCCGCCGCCTCGAGCGTGGCCGCCACGTTGCGCAGCACCTGCCGCGTCTGGTCCGCGACGGACGGTGCGATCTCACCGGTCGCAGGATCCTGGGGGCCGAACCCGGCGGTCCACACCAGGTTGCCCAGGCGGATGCCCTGGGAGTAGTTGCCGGCCGGCTGCGGGGCGTCGGGGGTGCTGATCTTCTCGCGGGTCATGCCGTCATTGTCACCCGGGGCGCCGGCGACGAGGCGATCACCGAGGACGCCCGGGCAGCGCCCCCGTCAGACCGCCGTCTCGGAGCACCGGCACGCCGTTCACCAGCACCGCCTGGACACCCGTCGCCAGCGTGCGCGGCTCGTCGTACGTGGCCCGGTCGATGACGTTCGCCGGGTCGAGGAGCACGAGGTCCGCCCGGCCGCCCGGCCGCACGGTCCCGCGGTCGGTGAACCCGAACCGCCGCGCGGCGGTCGTCGACAGGTGCGCGGGCGCCTCCGGCCAGGACCAGTCGGCCAGCTCGCGCGTGTGCTCGCCGAGGTAGCGCGCGAACGTGCCCCAGCCGCGGGGGTGCGGACGGGCTCCGAGGTACAGCCCGTCGGAACCGGCGCAGTGCACCGGGTGCTGGGCGAGCTCACGCATCGAGTGCTCGGTGGCGCCCGGCGGGAACCCGAACACGCACCCGACCTGCAGCTTCGTCTCGACGAGCAGGTGCAGGGCGGCCTCCGTCGGGCTCATGGCCAGCCGTGCGGCGACCCCCAGCAGGGGAAGGCCCTCGGCCCACTCGAAGCCGGGCGCCCACGACACGGTCACCCGCGGCCACTCGTCGTCACGCGGAGGCAGCATCGCCCGGACGGCCGGGTCCTGGAGCATCGCGAGCGTCCGGTCGGCATCGGCCAGCGGCAGCCAGGCCGGGAGGGCCACGAGCGCGAGGATCGACGAGCCCTTGAGGTACGGGTAGGAGTCGAACGTGACGTCGAGTCCCTCGTCGAGCGCGGCGTCGACCATCGGGCCGAGCACCTCGGAAGGCCCGTGGAAGTGCGAGACGTGCGTGCCCACGCCCGTCGCCCGTGCCAGGTCGAGCAGCTCCTCGAGCGCACCCGGCGCCCGGTCCTCGTAGCCGCGCATGTGCGAGACGTGCGGCCGGCCCCTCGACGACAGCACTCGGCACAGGGCCACGAGCTCGTCACGGTCGGCCGAGAGCGCGGGGGCGTACTCCAGACCCGTCGACATCCCGCACGCGCCCTCGTCGAGACCCTGCTCGAGCAGCCGCACCATGGCGGCGACCTCGTCGGGGGAGGCCGAACGGTCGTCGCTGCCCATGACCGCGTACCGCACCGTCCCGTGCGGGACCAGGTAGGCCGTGTTGAGCGTCGTCGTGCCGTCGTAGGTGGCCAGCAGCTCGCCGACGCCGCCCCCGCGGAACGTCGGGTGGGTGCCGTTGATCGCCGCGAAGTAGCGCTCGGCGTACTCGGTGGCACCCGAGCCCGGAGGCGACGGCGCGAACGACACCCCGTCCTGGCCGAGCACCGCCGTCGTGATCCCCTGGTGGGTCATGGCCGCCTGCGCGTCGGGGTCCAGCACCAGCGCGTCGACGTGCACGTGCGTGTCGATGAAGCCCGGCATCACCAGCTGGCCGCCGGCATCGATCACGTCGGCGCCCTGGATCTGCAGGTCCGGGCCGATCTCGACGACACGGTCGCCGGCCACGCGCACCTCGGCCCGTAGGAGGTCGCCGCCGACGCCGTCGGCCAGCAGGCCACCACGGATCAGCACCGGTCGCGTCAGCTCACCGCTCATCGCCGTCCTCCCTCGAACCCGGGCACGATCATGCCCGCACGCGTGCCCGAGCGCGGGGAGGCGACGTGGGACGACGTGGAACGCATCGGGATTGACGATGGATCCGGCCGGCGGGAGCGTGGGCGCATGACGGGTGCCGAGCAGTTCGCGAGGGAGTTCGAGGACGCCTTCCAGCAGGCGTACCTGCGCTTCCACCGCAGGGACGGCAAGCGTGCGCAGATGTCCGGGGCGTCGCGGGCCGTGCTCCTGCACCTCGCGCACGCGGGCCCGTTGACCGTCGGCGAGGCCGCGCAGCACCTGGACCGTGCACAGTCGGTGGTCAGTGACATCGTGACGCAGCTCGAGTCCAAAGCCCTGCTGGAACGGGAGCCCGACCCGGAGGACCGTCGGCGCACCCTCGTCTGGCTGACGCCGCAGGGGTTCGACGCCCTGGACCGCGAACGCCAGGTCCTGTCCACCGAGCTGCTCGCCCGCGCGGGCTCCCGGATGACCGCCGACGAGCGCGCCGCCCTCGTCGGCGGACTCACAGCCCTGATCCACGCCAACGAGAGGGAGGAACCATGACCGACCACCACTGCGAGAGCTGCGGGATGCCCGTCGAGACGGGCCGCTACTGCGTGCACTGCACGGATGCCGACGGCAACCTGCAGGCATTCGAGGAGCGGTTCGAGCGGATGGTCAGCTGGCAGGCACGCCGCGAACCCGCCGCGAGCCGCAAACAGCTCGAGGCCGAGACCCTGGACCACATGGCCACGCTGCCGGCGTGGAAGGACCACCCGCGGGTGGTCAGCCGACCTGCAGGTTGACCAGCCACGCCGCGCCGAGCGCCAGCGCGGCCGCGCAGCAGACGAACAGGATGCCGACCCACAGGCCACCGGGCGTGTGGGTCAGGCGTCCGAGCAGGCCGGCATCCGAGGTGTCGGCCGCTCCACGGCGTCGTCGACGCTGGGCCTGCATCTCGATCACCGCGCGGGGTGCGCCGAGCAGCAGGAACCACGTGACCAGGTAGGCGAACACGAGCTGCACCTGCGACGAACCCCAGAACGTCACGACGACCACCAGCGCACCCGTGACCAGCACGGACCACAGCCCGTACCAGTTGCGGATCTGCACGAGCACCAGCACGAGCACCACGAGCAGCAGCCACAGCATGGCGACCGCGTACCCACGCGACAGCAGGAACGCCGCCCCGAGCCCGAGGATCGCGGGACCGGTGTACCCCGCGGCGGCCGTCGCGACCATGCCGGGCCCGCGAGGCTTGCCCGACGAGACCGTCAGACCCGAGGTGTCCGAGTGGACCTTGATCCCCGAGAGGCGTCTGCCGACGAGCACCGCGACCCCCGCGTGGAACGCCTCGTGGACGATCGTCAGGCCGTGCCGCGCGAGGTGCCAGGCCACCGGCACGACGAGGACCGCGAGCACGGCGACCGCGGTTCCGACGACCACGGCCGTTGACGGCACGGGTTGCGGCGTGGTCGCGTTGGACCACGCGTCGCCGATCCAGGAGCTCACGGGGCCTGCGTGGGGATGGCGACGTCCGTACCCGTGGCCGTGATGCGGACGCCGTCGTCGACCACCTCGGCGGCCGACAGGGTGATGCCCTCGGGCAGACCGGCCTTGACCGGGATCTCGATGTTGTCGAGCTTGCTGGCGAGTGCCTTCGGGAGCGAGTCGACGCTCACCGACACCCCACCGATCGCGATGTCGTGCACGTCGACCAGCAGCTTGCCGTCCTGGACGCTCGGCACCAGGCCCGCCGACAACGTCACGCCGAGCACCTTGCCGGTCGCCTTGAGCGTGTCGCCGTCGACGCTCGTGGTGATGTCGAGCTTCGTCTGGTCGGCGATGATCTTGTCGATCGAGGCCGTCGGCAGCGTCGCCTTGATGGTGGCCGAGCCGGCCGTGTAGGGCTCCGACGTGGTGACGTCCTTGGCATCGATCGTCACGTCCGTCGCGGGGATGCCCTCGATGCTGACACCGTCGACCTGCCCGGACACGTCGTCGAGACTGCCTCTGATCACCTGCGTGAGGAACGGGAAGCCACCGATGTCGACGGTCGGCGTGCCGACGACGCCGTCGAGGTTGAGCTCGATCGCCTGGACAGCGCGCTTCTCGACCGTCGACGCCACGACGCGGTCCGCGACGAACGCCCCGCCGACCGCCAGCACCACCGCGCCGATCACGATGCCCGCGATCACCGGTCCCTTGCTCATGCCTGCCGTCCACGCGTAGTCACGGGTTCACCGTAGGGGGTGCGACCCCGGCAGGCACGCGCCGGTCTACTCGCAGCCGATGCCGTCGCCGTCCCCGTCAAGACGCGGTGCGTACCCCGGGTCACCCCGGTGCACGGGTGCGGCCCCGGCGGCCCGGGCCGCGTCGCAGTTCTTGTAGTAGACGTCGGGCGCCGGGGTGGCGGGAGCCGGTGCGGCAGGTGCTGGGTCCGGCGCTGCAGGCACGGGCTCCACGACGACGGGCGGCGGGACCGTCGATGCCGTCGGCAGCGGCTCGTTCGGGCACGTCGACAAGACACGCACCATCGCGTCGCGCTCCGCGGCGGTGACCCAGAGGCCGTACGAGTACTTCACGCCGACCTGCCGGGCGACATAGGCGCACCGGAACGCCTTGTTCGGCGGCAACCACGTCGCGGCGTCGCCGTCGCCCTTCTGCGTGTTCAGCGGGCCGTCGACGGCCAGCAGGTTCAGCGGGTCGTTGCCGAAGGTCTCGCGGCGGGTCAGGTCCCACGCCTGCGCGCCCTTCTGCCAGGCGTCGGACAAGGCCACGACGTGATCGATCTGGACGGCAGACGAGGTCTCCTCACCCCGCACGAAGGCGATCGCCCGGCCCGAGTACGGGTCCTGCAGGGTCCCGGTCGCGACGACGCAGTCCTGGGTGCCGGGCTTGAGCACGATCGCGGTCAGGTCGCGCCGCAGGATGTCGTTGCGGGTGTCGCACCCGTTGCGGTCCACGTCCTTCCACGCCGGGCCGAACTGGTCGCGGTCGTAGCCCGTCTTCGGCGCGCGGCCCTTGACCTCGAGCAGCGCCACCGCGGCGAGAGCTGTCTGCGGGGTGGCCGACGCCTGCACCGACGCGACGTCGGCGGTCGGCGTCGGCTCCGGGACTGCGTCGGCGGTCGACGCAACCGTCGGTCCCACCGCCGCGGTGGTCGGTACAGCCTTCGGGGTCGAGGCCGCCGCCGAACCGACGACGAGCCCCACCAACCCGCACGCAAGCAGGAGCACCGCGCCGCGGCGCCGCATCGGGCCGAGCCACGACCGCTTTCGGACCAGCGCCCACAGGGCCGTCGCGGCCAGGTAGAGCGACGCCCCGAGCACCGCCCCGCCCCAGCCGTCGGCAAACCCGCTCAGCGCGAAGAGACCGAACCCGGCCGCACCGGCGATGCGCCACGGTCCCCAGCCGGCCCGCGTGGGATCCGTGGGCTCGGTGGGCCGAGCGCCCGATTCGTGATTTGTCACCTACCAGTATCGGCATCCCGCGACCCGGCATGACCCGTAGGGCGCAGATCACAGTCCGTCCCGAGGCGTGGACACCTCGGGAAGAGGGCCGCGGCCCGCGGCGGTTGCAGCCCACATGGCCCGGATCCCCGCGGCGCGCGTGAGCGCCGGCTTCGTCCTCCTGCTCTCGGCGCTGACCGCCGTCGGCCCGCTGACCTTCGACACCTACCTCGCCGCGTTCCCGCAGATCGCCGCGGACCTGAACGCCCCGGCCGCGGCCGTGCAGCTGACCATCGCGGCGTCGCTGGCCGGGCTCGCGCTCGGCCAGCTGACCATCGGGTCGATCTCCGACGCCTTCGGACGGCGTCGACCGTTGCTGGCCGGGCTGGGTGTCTACGTCGTGGTCTCGGTCGCCCTGTCGGTCACCGACAACATCACCGTGTTCACGGGTCTGCGGTTCGTGCAGGGGTTCAGCGCGGCCGCCGGCATGGTCCTGTCGATGGCGATCGTCCGCGACCGGTACGAGGGACTGGCGGTCTCGAAGGTGATGGCCCGGCTCATGCTCGTGGTCGGTGTCGCGCCGATCCTCGCCCCGACCATCGGTGCCCAGCTGCTGCGGTTCGGCTCGTGGCGGCTCATCTTCGTGTTCCTGGCGGTCGTCGGCGCGACCCTGCTCGTCGTCGCGACCTTCGCGCTCAAGGAGAGCCTGCCGATCGAGCTGCGCCGAACCGGCGGCACGCGCGCCGCGCTGCGCACGTACCGCGACCTGCTCACCGACCTCCCCTTCCTCGGCCTGGCGCTGATGTCCGCGTTCTACCTGGGCGCGATGTTCACCTACGTCGCGTCGTCGACGTTCGTGTTCCAGGACGGCTTCGGCATGAGCGCCCAGCAGTTCGGCTGGGTGTTCGCCGGCGGCGCCGTCGCCATCACCGTCGGCTCGCAGATCAACGGCGCGCTGGTCGGCCGGTTCACGCCCGAGCAGGTGCTCAGCGGCATCGTCCTGGTCGGGCTGGTGCTCTCGATGTCACTCTTCGCGACGACCCTCGCCGACGGACCGCTCTGGCTCGTCGTGACCCTGCTGATCCTGACACTCGGCACCGCGGGCTTCGTCCTGCCGTCCGCACCGGCCATCGCCCTGGCCACCAACCCCCACCGCGCCGGTTCCGCGGCCGCGCTCCTCGGCGCCCTGCAGTTCGGGCTCGGCGCCCTGATCGCCCCGCTCACCAGCATCGGCGGCACACCCACCGCAGAGACGATGGCCGGCGTCATGGCCGGCACGATCCTGGTCTCCGCGGTGCTCCTGCTCGGCGTCCGTCGCTCTTGGCGGCGCGTCCCGAACGCCGTGTCCGTCGAGGCCGACCACGCCGTCAGCCCGGCCCAGACGGACGCCCGGATCCCCGTCGCGGCGTCGGTCACGGTCTCCGCGCGACGGTCAACGGCGAGCGCCTCCGGCCTCGGGCGGAGGCGTGCCGATGGCAGTGCACGCACCGACGAGCCGGACGCGGTGCCGTGCCCAGGGTGATCCTTCAACTCGATTGGCAAATGGTGTGGCGCAGGTCACAGTCGGCGACATAACCTGAGCCCAAGTGCACGATGAAGGACGCTCCATGACGCTGGCGATCTTGGTCTTCCTCTTCTTCGTCCCGGCTCTCGTCTTCCGGCTGGCCTGGGGCTTCGTCGCCACGCCCGAGCAGGTGCCGCGGTGGCAGCGGGCGCTGGCGGGCTGGCTGGAGCGCATCGCGGCGCACCTGCGCCGGCAGCACCCCCCGGTGTACGACCCGTTCACGACGCTGCACGTGCAGTCGCGGCTCGGCAAGGTCGCCGACCACATGCGCGAGCTCGAGGCAGACCCACACACGTACGCCCGCGCCGAACGGCTCATCGCCTCCGGGCTCGCCTACGACCAGCTGCTGGCCGAGGCGTGCAAGCTTGCCGGCGTCGAGGTGGAGCCGCACCCGAAGGGCGACGGCGCCGAACGCTTCCGCGAAGAGACGGAGCTGGCCTCCCGCGGCTGGGCCTGGTAGCTCAACGGGCCGCCAGGTCCGGGTGTTGCCCATCAGCACCGACTGGGCGCGTCGCCCCGGCTCAACCTGCCCGGACCGTGAGCGTGCTCGGACCCTCCGCCGTCGGACGGATCTCGATGCGGTCGGCGATCGACTGCTTGAGCGTCTCGACGTGCGACACCACCCCGACCACCCGTCCGCCCGCGCGCAGCCGGCCCAGCTCGGCCAGCACCTGGTCGAGGGTGTGCGCGTCGAGCGACCCGAACCCTTCATCGACGAACAGGGTCCCGAGGTCGATCCCACCCGCCTCGGCGGTCACCACGTCCGCCATGCCGAGCGCCAGGCACAACGACACGTAGAACGTCTCGCCCCCGGACAGCTGCCGCGGGTCCTGCGGACGCCCGGTCCGGTGGTCGAGGACCCGCATCGCCAGGCCCGTGTTCCGTGCGCGGACGTCCTCCTTCTCGTCGCTGCGCTCGAGCTCGAACCGTCCGTCCGACACCAGGAGCAGCCGGTCGTTCGCGGCCGCGACCACGTCCTCGAACCGGCGCATGAGCACGAAGGTGGCGAGCGAGAGACTGCGCACGTTGTCGCTCCCGCCGCCCGCGGCAAGGTCGGCCAGCCGCGAGACGGGTCCCGCCTGCTCGATCCGTTCGGCGAGCACCCCGGCCGCAGCCACGACACCCTCGCCCGCGGCGGCGGCGGCGCCGGCTCGCTCGGCGGAAACCCGGGCGGCGCCGGAGGCCTCCTCGGTCTCGCGTCGCGCCACCGACTCGGCAGATCGGGCCGTCTCGACGTCGACCACCAGGTCGTCAGGCAGGGCGACGATCGACGGCTCGGCCAGCCCCGCCGTGACCCGGTCCAGCTCGGACGCGTAGGCGGTGACGACCCGTTCCAGCTCGGCCAGCACGGCAGGCTCGGCAAGGGCCTCCCGGGCCGCCGGTGCCGACTCGAACCCGTGCTCGGACAGCGCGTCGGCCAGCTCGACCTCACGCCGGCGCACCTCGTCCCGCACGGTCGACCGCTCGCCGAGCGCCTCCAGCACGGCTTCTGCAGCCGCGGCCCGTTCCACCATCTCGGCGTGCCGCGCGGCGACCGTGGGATGTCCGTCGCGGGCCGTCACGACTTCGGCCTCCGCTCTGCCCAGGTCGTGCAGCGTGACGTCGAAGGTGGCCGTGTCGCCGGCCTGCTGGGCGACCGCGGCCGCGCGCCGAGACTCACGCGCACGCGTCTGTTCGTCGAACCCGTCGAGCAGCGGCGCGAGCCGCACGACCTCGACCTCGGCCGCCTCCGCCTCGGTCGCGGCGGTACGGGCCTGCGCCAGAGCCGCGTCGGCACCGGCGCGATCGACGTCCCCGACGCGTGCGCGGACCGTGTCCACCCGTTCCTGCAAGGCACCGACCTTCGCACCGGCGGCGACCAGCACGGCCTCCGCACGCGCGCGCTCGCCCTCGGCCACGTCGACCTGCGCGGCCGAGACATGGTCGGCACCCAGCGGTGCGCGGTCGGGGTGCTCACCCGACCCGCAGACCGGGCACGGGTCGCCGTCCACCAGTCCCGCGGCGATCTCCCCGGCGAGGCCGGCGATCCGCGCCCGCCGCAGAGCGCTCTCGTGCTCGTGCGCCGACATCGCCAAGGTCGCGGCCGCGGCGTGCGTCTCGACGGCGACCGCGAGCATGTCCTGCGACGAATCCAGCTCGGTGTGCGCAGCAACCAGCTCCGAGGCGGCCCGGACCGCCGCCGACCGGTCTCCCCGCAGCCCGGCAAGAGCGCGCGCAGACTCGAGCGCGTCATGCAAGGTCGCTCGAGCGGCGGGCCGGGCCGCCAGCCAGACGTCGTCGACCGCGATCGCGTCACCGAGATCGTCCAGGGCCGCACGCGCCGCCCGGACCGCACGGCGACGCTGCTCCAGACCGGCCTCGACGTCGACCAGCCGTGCCAGGGTTGCTGCCGTCGCCTCCGCGAGCCTTCCTGCCGCCCGAACGTGGGTACGGAGCGACGCGCCCGGGGCGTCCGCGATGTCCGACGGCGCCGCGTCCAGCGCCGCGAGGACCCCCTTCTCCGCGGCGTCGAGCGCGGTCAGCGCCCGGTCGAGCCCGACCAGCAACGGCCGGACGGCCTGCGCGGCCCGCGCCCGGTCGAGCTTGGTCACGGCCTCCTGGTGCAGGTCCGCGGACGCCTCGAGCTCGGCCCGGCGTCCGCGCAACCGGTCGCGCGTGGCCAGCAGCTCCGCCACCCGACGAGCGTCGTCGAGCAGTCGGCGGGTCTCGCCCCAGGCCGCCTCGGCATGTCCCGCCGCCGTCCGCGCCGAATCGGCGAGCAACGAGAGGCGTGCGGTCGTCACGCTCACCACGTCGGAGACAGACTGCACGAGAGCCGCCGACGCGATGGCGTCGTCGACTGCGACGCGCACGGACGCGCCCTCCTCGGGCGTCAACCGCGCCGCGCCGACCAGCTGCGCGGCGCCCGAGCGCACCTGGACCCGCGCCTCGTCGGTGCCGCGGTCGCTCTCGCGCCGCATCTCCGCCAGCCGCTTCTGCAGTCGCTCGTAGACCTCCGTGCCGAAGATCTTCTGCAGCAGGTCCTTGCGGTCCTCGGGCTTGGCGCGCAGGAAGTGGGCGAACTCGCCTTGAGGCAGGACGATCGTCTGCACGAACTGCGTCCGGTCGAGCCCGACCACCCGCTGGAGCTCGGCGCCGATCTCGTCGAGACGTGAACCGAGCGGCACGCCGATCCCGTCGAGAGCGTCCAGGTCCGCGTCCGCGGGGAGCCGCCACGCCTTGACCGACGCCTGCGCCGGCGTCGTCCCAGGGCCCCGGCGCTTGGCGCGCTGGTAGGCGGGTGTGCGGCGCACGCGGTACAGCCCCGACGGCACCTCGAACACGAGGTCGACGACGCTCTCCACGTCGTCGGCGGCGTAGGCGGAGCGGAGCCGGTCCTCGCTGGCCTCGGCCGACGCGACCTTGCCGTACAGCGCGAACACGATCGCGTCGATCACGGTCGACTTGCCGGACCCCGTGGGGCCCTCGAGCAGGAACAGCCCACCCTGCGCCAGCGCGCCGAAGTCGATCGTGTGCCGGCCCGCGAACGGCCCGATCGCCTGCAGCGTCAAGGAGCGCAGATGCATCAGGCGCTCTTCTCCACGTCGACGTCCGCGACGTCCTCGTACGCGCGGCGCAGCACGGCCACCTCGGCGGGCGTCGGCCCGCGGCCGGTGACGTGCGCGAGGAAGTCGGCCGCGACGTCGAGCGGGTCGTGCGCCGCGGTCACGACCGACGGCCGCGGCCGCCCAGCCACCGCAGCGGGTACGTGCTGGACCACGAGCGCGTGCCGGAAGCGCGCGCGGACCCGGCGGAACAGGTCCTGCGGGCGGTGCGCGTCGGTCACCGTCACGCGGACCCAGTCGTCGGCGTGCCGCTCGTCGGCGAGCAGCTGGTCCAGCGTCCCCGACACGTCCGCCAGCCGGCGCGGAACGGGTGCCGCGATCAGCTCGGTGGACACCGACGGACCGGACAGGTCCACCAGGGCGGTCGACTTGGCGTGGTGCTGCTCCGAGAACGAGTAGGCGAGCGGCGAACCGCTGTATCGCAGCACCGTGCCCGCCGGCCCGGTGATCTTCTGCGGCCCGTGCAGGTGCCCGAGCGCCACGTAGTCCGCGCCCGCGAACACCCCCGCCGGCACGTGGTCCACGCCCCCGACGCGGATGTCCCGCTCGGACTCGGTCGGCTCGCCGCCCAGGACGAACGCGTGCGCGGCGACCACCACGCGCGCCGGACCCCGGGACGCCGAGTCCGCCCGGATGCGCCGCATCGCCGCCGCCGTCACCGCCTCGTGCGAGCGCGGCAGCAGCCGGTCCGGCGACTCGGCCAGGTCGACCCGCGCGAAGTCAGGGTCGAGGTACGGGATCCCGTACACCAGGACCTGGTCGGACAGCACGACCGGCGAGGCCAGGCCGGCGACACGCGTGCGGAGCCGCACGGACTCCTTCATCAGGCCCGCACCGAAGCCCAGCCGGGTGGCCGAGTCGTGGTTGCCCGACGTGACGATGACGGTGGCGTGCTCGGCGAGCTGCGCGAGGGTCTCCGAGAGCAGCGTCACGGCCTCGACCGGGGGGATCGCACGGTCGTACACGTCCCCGGCGACGACCACCGCGTCGACGTCCTGCGAGCGCACGACGTCGACCAGGTGCGCGAGGTACGCCGCCTGGTGGTCGAGCAGATCGACCCCGTGCAGCATCCGGCCCAGGTGCCAGTCCGACGTGTGCAGCAACCGCATGCGGCGAACGTAGACCCGCCCACCGACATCGCCCGCGGGACGTGCCGGTGGCGCCTCAGACCGGCAGCTCGCCGCCCAGCCCGATGAGCTCGAGCACATCCGTCAGCACCCGGTGCGGGTCGCGCAGGGAGACGGCGATGCCCGCCTCGGCCGCTGCCCGGGACAGCTGGAGCACGAACGCGAGCCCCGTGGAGTCGATGAACGTCGCGAGCGTCGTGTCGATGACCACGGGCGACCCGGTGACCAGCGCCTGACCCATCGAGGCGCTGGCATCGTCGCGCAGGGCACCGTCGATCTCGCCCACCAGGACGATCACCGTGCCGCAGTCCTGCGCCTCGACGCGGATCGCGCCGGCCGCCGCGGAGTGCTCGATCAGCTCCATCGCCTGTTGAGCTCCCTTGAAGGTTGTTGGTGGATCGTTGACCTTACCTGGGGAACGCAAGGCACGCGCGCGAGGTTCCCGTGTGCGGGTTAGCGTCGGAGCATGGCCATCACCGAGCTGCCCGCCAGCCACGCCGACCTCCTCGAACGCCCCACCTTCGCGCACCTGGCGACCGTCGCGCCGGACGGGTCGCCGCACAGCAGCGTCATGTGGTTCGTCTGGGACGGCGAGGTCCTGCGCTTCACGCACACGACCAGCCGCCAGAAGTTCAAGAACATCGCCCACGAACCGCGGGTCGCGATCTCGATCGCCGACCCCGACGACCCGTACCGCTCGCTGGAGGTCCGTGGGATCGTCGAGAAGACCGAGCCGGACGACGAGGTCGCGAGCTTCTACCAGTCGCTGCAGAAGCGGTACGGCGAGAGCTACGAGATCAAGGACGCCCACAAGCGCGTGATCCTGACGGTCCGCCCGACGACGTACGTCACGAAGTAGGCCGGCCGACGAGGGTCCGTCACTGGTTGAACGCGGGTGGCTCGACGTAGATCTCGCGCGTGTAGTCCTCGAACGAGGTGGGCGGGAAGATCTCGACGAACGCGACCTGACCGTTCTCCTCGGACCAGGCGATGCCGTCCTCGGCAACGACGTGCAGACGGGCCGTCTTGCCCTGCCGGGACCGCAGGTGGTCGCCGTCCGACCCGACCGCGGCGACGAGGTCTGCGTGGTCCAGACCGGCGGGCAGCGCTGCCCCGCCGACGTAGACGAGCGCGAGGGTGTCCCCGCGCACGAACAGGCGGCTGCCGTCGGGCCCGTCGATGACGTCGAGATCCCTCAGGCCCTGGTAGCCAGTGACCTTCTCGCGCCCGTCGGCGTCCGCGTGGAGGGCGGACGCGGCGGTGGACAGGTCTGCGCCCCGGAGCAGGAGCACGTCGCCGAGAGTTCTCACTTCACCGCCCCGGTCAGTTCCTTGACGCCGGTCGGTGCAGGTTCGGAACCCGTTCCGGACGCGGCGGTGTCGACGACCTTCGTCGTGACCTCGGGAGTCCACTTCGCCATCGCCGCGGCGAGGATGGCCTCGCGCTTCGGGCACGCCGCCTTGAGCTTGGGCCGGTTGACGAAGTAGAGCGCCACGGACTCTGCCAGGTCCTCCGCCGCATTCGTGTGGGCGTAGGCGGTCGGCGGGTCCTCCGCGGACGCCTTCCCGCTCGCCGAGGTCTTGTCGGTCCAGTACTCGAGGCCCGTGACCCAGTCGTCGATCAGGAGTGGTTCGACGACGGCGTGGGACATCTCGTGGATCGCGTTGGCCTCGAGGGTCGTCTTGTTGTCGGCCGCCGTCGCACCCTCCTTGACGTACCGGTCGTCCGTCATGTCGGTGACCGTGTCGGTGAGTGCGACGTTGCTGTGCGCCGGGAAGTACTCACCCATCGTCTGGTCCACCGGCTGGCCCGGGGTGATCGACGACTTCACGCGCCCGATCGTGGTCACACCCTGCGCCTTGGCGCCCAGCGCCGGGTTCTTCGCTCGCTGCTGGCCGAGGAGTGGGCCCAGGTGCACAGCTGCGGCATGCAGGGCGCGCAGCTCCTTGAGCTGCCAGGTCGAGGTCGAGACCTGCGCGAGCACCTCAGCGGTCACCCAGGGCGTGTACAGCGCCCTGATCGCGGTGACCGCCGTCGGGGAGGACAGGTCGATGCCGTACCTGGTGGCGAGCTCCTCGAGGATCTTGCGCGCCTCCGCCTCTTCGACGTCGTCCTTGACGTCTACGGACTCGGTGTCGCCCTTGCCCATCTTCACGATCTTGCGACGCAGCACGGCACTGCCGGTGCCGAGCGCGGCATGCCGCCGGAGCGGATCGAGGCCCCTGCCACGCACCGGCGCGACCTCGGGGCCGGCCTCGGACGCATGGAGCCGAAGTCGCGCCAACGTGGTGTCCGCGATCGCGTCCGCCTGCGCTTCGGCCGGATCGGCAGCGAGCCCGATCACCGGGCCCTGTCCGGAGACGGAACGCTGAACCCCGGTCTCCTGCTGCGCGACGTGGGCGAGCTCGTGCGCCAGCAGGTGCTGCCCGCCCGACGTGCCCGGGGAGTACGCGCCCTGCGTGAAGTAGACGTCGTTGCCGTGGGTGAACGCGGTGGCCTGGAGCGACCTCGAGATCTGGTCGGCCTCCGGGTCCGTGTGGATGCGCACCGCGCTGAGGTCCGCACCCATCGCGTCGCCGAACGAGGTGGCGACCTGCCCCGGCAGCGGTGACCCGCCCCCCGACCGGCGCGCCAACACCTCGGCCGTGTCGGTCGGGGCCTCGGTCCCGCCCAGCACGTCGGTGCCGGCGCCGGCCCGTCGGAGCGTCAGCCCGGAGACGCCGACAGCCGCTGCCCCCGCTGTGGCCGCCGGTGCGACCGCCACCTGCGCGGCGGGTGCGGGGCTCGGGGCCACGGCCGGGACGTGTGTCGAGCCGTCGTCACTCACGAGCTTCCCCCTGACTACCGCCACGCCGTCCTCGCAGGGCGAGAACCGATCATTGGCGGGTCAATCGATCATGGCGGCCCCCGACGCACCGCACAAGGCTCCTCATCCGGTCGCGCGCTACTCCGGTTCGGTCACGTCCGAGACCGTTGCGTTGAGTGCCTTGACCAGCTCGGCGCCGTCCACGTTCGCCGCGACGCCGTGCGCGCCGCCGCCGATCGACACGCTGCGTAGCGGGACGCGGGAGTCGGCGACCACGGGCCACTCGACCAGCGACCCGAAGGGCGTGATCGTCCCGCGCACGTAACCCGTCACCTCGCGCGCGGTGTCGGCGTCCGGCATCGACAGCCGCGTCACGCCGAGCAGCGCCCGAAGCTTGGGCCACGAGATCGTGCGGTCGCCCGGCACGAGGACGAACAGGAAGTCGTCGTCGCCGCGTCGCACCACGATCGTCTTGATGATGCCCGCGGGGTCGATCCCGCGGGCCTCGGCGGCCTCCTGGAGCGACGACACCGGCCCGTGCCGCGTGATCTCGAACGGGATCTCGGACGCCTCGAGGGCGGCGACCGCCCGGCGCTCGCCCTCGCTGGCGTCGTTGTCGGTCATGCCTGTCACTGTAGAGCGCAGGTGTCGCCGGACCTGGGAGGTCGTTGGCCCTCGGAGAATCCCCGCGCGGTCGACGGTCCACGCCTGAGATGATCGACAGTCGTGAGCACGCCGTCCCCCGCCCCCGCTGGCCCGTCCGGGTCCGGGCGGCGGCGACCCCCGAGACGGCGCAGGCCACAGAACCCGAACCAGAACCGGAGCGCGCGTGCCGACGAGGGCCGCGCCGCCGCCCGGCGACTGCGCGCCGTCGAGGTCCGGCGGGCCGTCGTCGTCCCGCCCATCACGTTCCCCGAGCAGCTGCCCGTCAGTGCTCGTCGCGACGAGATCGCCGCCGCCATCCGCGACCACCAGGTGGTCGTCGTCGCGGGTGAGACCGGGTCCGGCAAGACGACGCAGATCCCGAAGATCGCCCTGACGCTGGGCCGTGGGCGCGACGGCCAGATCGGGCACACGCAGCCCCGGCGGATCGCGGCGCGCAGCGTTGCGGAGCGGATCAACGAGGAGATCGCGGGCGACGCGCCCTTGGGCGGGATCGTCGGCTACCAGGTGCGGTTCACGGACACGTCGTCGGAGGAGACCTTGGTCAAGGTCATGACCGACGGCATCCTGCTCGCGCAGATCCAGCGCGACCCGATGCTGCGGGCCTACGACACCCTGATCATCGACGAGGCCCACGAGCGGTCGCTGAACATCGACTTCATCCTCGGCTACCTCACGCGGCTGCTGCCGCAGCGTCCGGACCTCAAGGTCGTCATCACGTCCGCGACGATCGACTCGGACCGGTTCGCGCGGCACTTCGCCGGCCCCGACGGGACGCCCGCGCCCGTCGTCGAGGTCACCGGGCGCACGTTCCCCGTCGAGATCCGGTATCGGCCGCTCACGCCGGAGCTCGTCGAGGGGCAGCGCAAGAAGGAGGACCGCGACCCGATGACGGCGATCGCGGAGGCCGTCGACGAGCTCATGCTCGAGGGGCCGGGCGACATCCTGGTGTTCCTGTCGGGCGAGCGGGAGATCCGCGACGCGGAGGACACGCTGCGATCCAGCCTGGTCACCGACCCGCGGCTCCCGGGTGCGGTCGAGCTGCTCCCGCTCTACAGCCGGCTGTCCGCCGCCGAGCAGCACCGCGTGTTCGAGCGGCACCAGACCCGGCGCGTCGTCCTGTCCACCAACGTGGCCGAGACGTCCCTGACCGTGCCGGGCATCCGCTACGTGATCGACCCGGGTACCGCCCGCATCTCGCGGTTCTCCAAGGCCACCAAGGTGCAGCGGCTGCCCATCGAGCCGATCTCCCAGGCGTCGGCCAACCAACGCTCGGGCCGGTGCGGGCGCGTCGCGGACGGCATCGCGATCCGGCTCTACTCGGAGGAGGACTTCGAGTCGCGCCCGGAGTACACCGAGCCCGAGATCCTGCGCACGTCGCTCGCGTCCGTGATCCTGCAGATGATCGCCGTCGGCGTGGCGGCGACGCCCGAGGAGATCGGCGAGTTCCCGTTCGTCGACCCGCCCGACACGCGCGCCGTCCGCGACGGCGTCCAGCTGCTGACCGAGCTCGGGGCGCTCGACGGCGCACGCCTCACGGAGACCGGCCGCGCACTGGCTCAGCTCCCGATGGACCCACGACTGGCACGGATGATCGTCGAGGGCGGCCGGCGCAACGTCGCGCGCGAGGTCATGATCATCGCGGCCGCGCTGTCCATCCAGGACCCCCGCGAACGCCCGGCAGAGGAGCGCGAGAAGGCCGACCTGTCGCACAGCCGGTTCGCCGACCCGACGAGCGACCTGCTCACCTACCTGAACCTGTGGCAGTACCTGAAGGACCAGCAGCGCGACCTGTCCGGCTCGGCGTTCCGCCGTCAGGTGCGCTCGGAGTACCTCAACTACCTGCGCATCCGCGAGTGGCAGGACGTGGTCACGCAGCTGCGCGAGCTGGCCAAGCCGCTGGGGATCGTCGTCAATGCTCCCGGGAAGCAGATGGAGGAGGACGGGCTCAGGCTCACCTGGGACGGCGACCGCATCCACGTCGCGATCCTGGCGGGCCTGCTGAGCCAGATCGGCATGCAGGAGGCGACGGAGGTCGCGGCGCCGGGCGCAGGGCGGCGACCGCCGAACAAGCGCCCGCGCAACGAGTACCTCGGCGCCCGCGGCGCACGGTTCGCGATCTTCCCCGGGTCGGGCCTTGCCCGGAAGCCCCCGGCCTGGGTCATGGCCGCCGAGCTCGTCGAGACGAGCCGCCTGTGGGGTCGCGACGTCGCACGCATCCAGCCCGAGTGGGCCGAGGAGATCGGCGCGCACCTGGTCAAAAGGACCTACTCCGAGCCCGCCTGGTCGACCAAGCAGGGCGCCGCGACCGCGTTCGAGCGCGTCCTGCTCTACGGCGTCCCGATCGTCACCAACCGGCGCGTCCTGTACGCGAAGGTCGACCCCGAGCACGCCCGCGAGCTGTTCGTCCGGCACGCGCTGGTGCAGGGCGAGTGGACCACGCACCACCAGTTCTTCCACGAGAACCGACGGCTCCTCGCCGAGGCGGAGGGCCTGGAGGCCCGGGCCCGACGACGAGACCTCGTGGTCGACGACGACACGCTCTTCGCGTTCTACGACGAACGCATCCCGGCCGACGTCGTCTCCGCCCGCCACTTCGACCAGTGGTGGAAGACCACGCGCCGCGTCGACCCCGACCTCCTGAGCTTCACGCGCGAGCTGCTGGTCGGTTCCGCCGACGTCATCGACGAGTCCGCGTTCCCGTCGCGCTGGCCGCAGGGCGACCTGAGCCTGCCGCTGACCTACCAGTTCGAGCCTGGTACAGAAGCGGACGGCGTGACTGTACACATCCCACTGACCACGCTCGCCCGGCTGACCCCCGACGGCTTCGGCTGGATGGTCCCGGGCCTGCGCGAGGAGCTGATCACCGCGACCATCCGGTCGCTGCCCAAGCCCGTGCGCGTCCAGCTGGTCCCGGCGCCCGACGTCGCGCGGTCGGTGCACGAGTGGATGACCGCGAACACGGCCGACTGGGAGGACACCGTCCGAGCGGGCGACGCGGCCCCGTCGTTCCGAGCGGTGTTCCGACGAGCGGTCCACGCCCTGCGCGACGTCGACGTGCCCGACGACGCGTTCGACGACGCCCGCCTACCGGCGCACCTGCGCGTGACGTTCCGGGTGGTCGGCGATCGTGGGGGAGTGGTCGACGAGGGCAAGGACCTGCAGGTGCTGCAACGGCGGCTCGCGAAGCAGACGCAGACCGCCGTCGACGACGCGGTGCGCACCGCCGTCCGCGCAGCGATGGACGAGGCGCGGGCGTCCGGAACGGCACCGGCTCCCACGCCCACCGCCGTTGCCGGAACCCCCGCGACCGTCGTCGCCAAGCCCCTGGTCTCCCTCGACCGCACCGGCCTTCGCACCTGGCCCGCCGACCTGCCCGAGCTGCCCGAGGTCCTCGAGGCGGGACCGGTCCGTGCCTACCCGACGCTCGTCGAGGAGGCGGGCGGCGCGGTCGCGGTCCGTTCGCTGGCCGACGAGTCCCAGCGACCGGCCACGGCTCATCGTGGGCTCCGACGGCTCCTCCTGCTGGACGTCGGCCTCGCGACCGCCCGCATCACGAGCCGCTGGACCGGCACGCAGGCGCTGACGCTGGCGTCGAGCCCGTACCGGACGACGGACGCACTGGTCGCCGACGTCCAGCTCGCCGCGATCGACCGGCTGATCGGGGCGACGCGCGAGGTCCGCGACGCCCCGACCTACGCGTCGGTCCGCACGACGGTCCGCGACGGGCTCGAGGACACGGTCCACGCGATCGTCGGCGACCTGGTGGCCGTCCTGACCGCGGACCGCGAGCTCGACGCCGAGATCCGCGCGCGGTCCAGCCTCGCGCTGCTGGCGACCGCGCAGGACATCCGCTCCCAGGCCCAGCGGCTCGTGCACGAGGGGTTCGTGAGCGAGGTCGGCGCCGACCGGCTGCCCCATCTCGTGCGCTACCTGCGGGCCGCGAAGCACCGGCTGGTCAAGGCCGCGGAGAACCCTCAGCGCGACGCCGACCTGGCCTGGCAGGTGCAGGACGTCGAGGCGGACTTCGACGACGCCGCCGACAAGGGCCAACCGGTCGACGACCTCCGCTGGCAGCTCGAGGAGCTCCGCGTCAGCCTGTTCGCCCAGCAGCTCGGCACGCCCGCACCGGTCTCTGCGACGCGGATCAAGAAGGCGCTGGGCGCCCGGACGACGTGAGGGACGACGCGGTCGGGTCGGCGATCACTGCGGCTCGACGGGTCCGTCCGCCGGGTCACCCGCGACCAGGTCCCCGCAGGTCACCTTCTGCGCCGTGGTGACCACCGGGTCCGTCGACGCCGCACCCGTCGCCACCTGCGCGGGCGACCCGTTCGTCGCGTGGCGCGCGTCCGCGTCGAGCGTCACGAACGTCCGCGTGACCGTATACGTGCCGTCGGCAGCGGTCACCGCGTTCAACCCGGCCAGGTCCAGGTCCGTCCCCGAGCAGCCGACGCCCGTACCGACGCCCGCGAACCCCCGGTCGAACGTGTATGGCTGGCCCTGCGCGTTGGCGACCGTCTGCACCTGGCACTGCGCGAGCGAGTAGACGAACGCCTCCCGGCCCAGGTCCACGAGAGCGATCGGCAGCTTGTCGGTCTGCACCAGGTTGACCACGGCCGAGGCCGGAACCGGGCTGGCCGAGACGATGGCGATCGAGAACGTCGCGCCCGACGCCGTGGTGATGCCGAACCGGCGGTCGGCCCCGGGGCTGATCCACGCCGTGTCCGACCTGCCGTCGCCGTCGATGTCGACCACCTCGACCTCGTGGGCGCCGGTGGGGACGGCCACCCCGTTGGGGGCACAACCGGCGACGGCGGACGGGCTCGAGCTCTGGGTGGTCGTCGTGGGCTCGGGCGCCGGCGACGCGGAGGGGGTGGGGGACGGGCTCGCGACGGGCTCGTCGGTAGACCCGTCGCCCCGCACGACCAGCACGACGATGACGACGATCGCGATCGCGAGCAGCACCGCCAGCGTGACGATCAGGCCGCGGCGCGGCGCGCGCTCCGGCGAGGGAACCTCCGGCGGCGTCGTCATGCGTCGTGTCTAGCGAACATCCACCCACGGCGCAGCCGGACGGTCCGGCGATCCGCCCGGACCGCCGGACCTCGTCGCAAAAGCTCTACCGCGACCGGCGGAACAGCAGCCCCGCCGAGACGCGACCGACCAGGAGGATGCCGAGGCACCAGAGCACGGCGGACGGCCACGACGACCCGACCGGCTGGCCCAGGAGCAGCCCGCGCAGGGTGTCCGAGAGCGGCGTGATCGGGTTGTAGGTCGCGATGTCCTGCAGCACCGACGGCATGGTGTCCGGTGGCACGAACGCGGAGGACACGTACGGGATGAACAAGATCAGGAACGTGAACCCGCTGGCCGCCTCGGGCCCGGACGCGACTGTGCCGATGGCCACCGCGACCCAGGTCAGCGCCAGCACGTACAGGGCGATGAGCGCCAGCGCCGCCACCCAGTCGACGGCCGACGCCGACGGGGAGAAGCCGACGACGAACGCGATGCCGATGACCAGGGCGGTCGAGACCGCGTTGCGGACCATGGACGCCACCACGTGACCGGTCAGCACGCCGGTGGGCCGGATGGGCAGGGACCGGAACCGGTCGATGATGCCGCCGGTCATGTCCGTGGCGACGTCCACCGCCGTGTTGGCGGACCCGTACCCCGCGGTGAGCAGGATGATCCCGGGCACGACGAAGTCCACGTAGTCCATGCCGGCGTCCAGGGCCCCACCGAACACGTAGACGAACATCAGCAGGAGCATCACGGGCAGCAGGACCGCGAGCAGGATCGTGTCGAGCTGCCGCAGGGACCGGCGGACCGACCGCCAGATCAGGCTCGTCGTGTCGTGGACGCCCCAGCCGAGGGCGGGGGGTGGCGTGACGGTGGTCATCAGGACTCCTGGGTGGCGAGGGCGAGCTCTTCAGTGGGGTGGCCCGTGAGGGTCAGGAAGACGTCGTCGAGGGTGGGGGAGCGGACCTCCCAGCTGTCGACCGCGATTCCGCGGCTCTCGACGTCCGAGAGGATGCGCCGGACGTCCGGCACGGACCCGTCGGTGGCGATCCGCTCGTGCACCCCGTCGCGCAGGAACAGGGACACGTGCGCGGACCCGACCGCCCGCTTGAGCTCGGGTGCCGTGCCGTTCGCGATGACCGCCCCGCGGTCGATGACGGTGATCCGGTCCGCCAGCTGGTCGGCCTCCTCGAGGTACTGCGTGGTCAGCAGCACGGTGGTCCCCGTCGCGACGACGTCCCGGATGACGTCCCACAGCCCGTTCCGGCTGCGCGGGTCGAGCCCCGTGGTGGGTTCGTCGAGGAACACGACCTGCGGACGAGCGAGCAGACCGACCGCCAGGTCGAGCCGTCGGCGCATGCCCCCGGAGTAGGTCTTGACCACCCGGCGGCCGGCGTCGGTGAGGTCGAACAGCTGCAAGAGCTCGTCGCTCCGGGTGCGGACCTCCCGCTTGCCCAGGTGCGCCAGGCGGGCCATCAGCCGCAGGTTCTCGACCCCTGTCAGCAGCTCGTCGACGGCCGCGAACTGCCCGGTGAGGCTGATCGCCCCGCGGACCTCCGCGGCCTGGGTGACCACGTTCTTGCCGGCGACGTAGGCGGTGCCCGCGTCGGGTTTGAGCAGCGTGGCCAGGATGCGGACGGTCGTGGTCTTGCCGGCCCCGTTGGGACCGAGCAGGGCGAGCACCTCGCCGGGGGCGACGTCGAGGTCGACGCCGTCCAGCACGGTGAGGTCGCCGTAGGACTTGCGCAGCCCCCGGGCGACGACGACGGGTGCGTTCATCGGATTCCCCTGTTCTGTGTATGACGTAAACTGTGTGTGTACTTCATACACACTTGTAGGATCGGCGGTCAAGGAGGTGTCGTGGACGACGACGAGGTTGCGCAGGACCCGCCGCAGGACCCGCAGGCGGCGCGCGAGGCGGAGGACGCCCGGCGCGAGGGCGAGGCGTTGCGTCGCGACCGCGAGAGGGCCGAGCGCGCCGAGGCCAGGGAGGCGGACCGCGCCCGGCGCGACCTGGCGAAGTCGGACCGTGACACGGCGAAGGCGCTGGAGCGTCGGCAGCGCGAGGCCGACAAGCGCGTCCGCGACCGGGAGAAGGCCGAACGCGAGGACCAGGAGCGCCGCGAGCGAGAGGCCCGCGACGCCGCGCGTGCGGCCGCCGACCGGCTGCGTGAGGCCGAACGTGCGGAGCGCACGGCGTCGCTGGCGCAGCAGCGCGCCGCCCGGGACGCCGAGAAGGCGCGTCGGCAGGCTGTCCGGGTCGCACTGTCGACCGCCCCGCCGGACGAGCCACCGCTCGATCTCCCGCCCGGGATCGCCGTGCTGTGGCGCGCGCCCGCGGTCGGCCGGCCCGGCCCGCGGCCCGCGTTGTCACTCGAGCAGATCGCCGATGCCGGCATCACCCTGGCCGACGCCGAGGGCCTGGATGCCGTCTCGATGGCCAGGCTGGCGGAGTCGCTCGGCTTCACGACCATGTCGCTCTACCGGTACGTGTCGTCCAAGGACGAGGTGCTCAGCCTCATGTCCGACCGAGCCTCGGGCCGGCCGCCGGCCATCGGTCCCGACCTGGGCGGGTGGCGCGAGCGCCTCGAGCTCATCATGTCGATCCAGCAGCCGATCCTGCGCGCACACCCCTGGCTCGCCCGGACGACGACCGTCCTGCACGCGATCGGTCCCGGGCGGCTCGCCTGGATGGAGGCGATGCTTGACGCGCTCTCCGAGACGCCCCTGACGGAGCCGCAGAAGGTGGGTGCGATCGGCGTGCTGGCCACCCACGCGCTCGACCAGCTCCGCGTCAGCGAGCAGATGACGGCACAGGCCCGCGCGTCCGCCCTCGGCGGGGCCGACGGCGACGCCCCCGACCTCGGCGCGCTGATCGGCCTGCTCGCCACGTCCGCGTCGCACCCCGCGCTCGTGCGGGCGGCGTCGTCCGGCGCCTTCTCGTGGACCGGTTTCGTCGAGGGCACAGGCCTCGACTTCGGCACCGTCCTGATCCTGGACGGCATCGCCCAGCTGATCTCGGCGACGGGCGACCCGAGCCGACCACAGCCCCCGGTCACCGGGTCGGTCGACGACACACCGCCCCCGGTGTCGGAGGCAGGCGACAGACTCGGGGCATGACGACCTCCGACGCGCCGCCTCTGACCCTCACCGGCCGCTGCTTCGGCGACGGCAACCCCCTGTACGAGCAGTACCACGACGAGGAGTGGGGCCGGCCCGTCCACGAGGAGCACGCGCTGTTCGAACGGTTCGCGCTCGAGGGGTTCCAGTCGGGTCTCGCCTGGATCACCGTGCTGCGCAAGAGGCCGGCGTTCCGGGCGGCGTTCGCAGACTTCGACCCCGAGGTGGTCGCCGGGTTCGGCGACGACGACGTCGCGCGGCTCATGGCCGACGCCGGCATCGTGCGCAACCTCGCCAAGATCGAGGCCACGATCGCGAACGGTCGCGCCCTGCGCGCCCTGCACGCGACCGGCGGCTCGCTCGACGCGGTCCTGTGGTCGCACGCACCCGACCGCACGCACTGGGTCAGGCCGGCCACCTGGTCCGGGGTCCCCGCGATCACCGTCGAGTCCACGGCGCTGGCCAAGGAGCTGAAGTCGCTCGGGTTCCGGTTCGTCGGGCCCACCACCGCGTACGCGGCGATGCAGGCGTGTGGCGTCGTGGACGACCACCTGGCCACCTGCCCCTCGGTCCGCGGCCGCAATTGACGCTCGCAGGCGGTGGATCACGGTCGGTCGGAGGCGATTTGGACGCCTGACCAGCGGCAACGCACTGGTACGCCCGAGTGAAGGACTGGACGAGGGGTGCGTGGACGTGCAGAGGCCCGGGTGAGATCCCTACTCCTGCCGGGTGACGCGTCCGACCCCATCTCGGCAGGTGAGAAGAACGCGACTATCGTGCGGCGAATGGCTGACGTTCTCGAACCCGACAGGCGGCACGACGACGTGCTCGCCGCGGCCGAGGCGTTGTCGGAGACCGCCGCTCCGGACGTCGAGGTCCTCGCCGCGGTCCAGGACGGGCTGCGGCTCGTGCCAGCCGGTTCTGCCACGTCGTGGTTCGGCGTCCCGTCGCAGCGACACGGGCGTGACGACAACACGCTGGGCGGCCGCCGAGAGGGCTGAGCATCCCTCGGACGCTCTCGTCTCATCCAGCGGTCACGGTTGCCCACCATGTGGTCGGCGGTTTACGATCGCCCCTACCATCCAGAGCGGCCGAGAGACCTGGCTCCACGACGCCGCAGCAACCCCCCTCCGACGAGGGTGTGGGTGCTTCCGCCAGGGACGATGGAGAGAGCTCAGATGTCCTCGAACGATCGGCGTGCACGACGAACCGCCCCGAAGGCCCCGCAATGAGTGCCGCGACCGTGGAACCCCGCACGCCCGGGCTGCACACGGCCCCCGCCACCCGACCCCAGGCCGCGAACGACCGCCCGACCATCTCGTTCGAGCTCTTCCCGCCGCGCAACCCGGACGCGGCCCCACGCCTGTGGGCCACGGTCCAGGCGCTCGAGGCCGTGCACCCCGACTTCGTCTCGGTCACCTACGGCGCCTCGGGAAAGACGCGCGTGACCACGCGCCAGCTGGTCAGCCGGCTGCTGCGGGAGACCACGCTCAACCCGATCGCCCACCTGACCTGCGTCGGCACCTCGCGCGAGGAGATCACCACGATCGTCGAGGAGTTCCTCGACGAGGGCGTGCGCTCCTTCCTCGCGCTGCGTGGCGACCCGCCCGTGGACCAGCCCGACTGGGTTGCGCACCCTGAGGGTCTGCAGACCGCCGGCGAGCTGGTGGAGCTGCTGCGCCAGATCGAGGCGCAGCGCTGTGCGGACAGCCCGTCGCAGGCCGTGCGTGCGCGGGTGCGTCCGCTCTCGGTCGCCGTGGCGGCCTTCCCGCGGGGCAACGCGGCGACCGGCGGGACGCGGGCCCAGGACGTGGCGTCGCTGCTGTCCAAGCAGGAGGCCGGCGCCGACTTCGCGATCACGCAGGTGTTCTTCGACGCCGACGACTACCTGGGGATCGTCGCGGAGGCGCGCGACGCCGGCGTGACCATCCCGATCATCCCGGGCATCATCCCGACCACCGACCCGGACCGGCTGCGGCGCGTGCAGGAGCTCACCGGGGTCCCGGTGCCTGAGAGACTGTTCGACCTGCTCGGCTCTGCCGACGACGAGCTCGACCGCCACCGCCGGGGGATCCGCGCGAGCGTCGACCTGGTCAACGGCGTCCTGGACGGCGGGGCCCCCGGCGTCCACCTGTACACGTTCAACAAGCACCATGCCGTACTTGACCTGCTCGAGGGTGCACACCTCGACGGCGGAGCTCGGACAGCTCCCGACCTGGCCAGCGGGCCGCAGGTCACGGCAACCGCCCGACCCTCGAGGGACTGAATCACCATGACGGATACTCCGAAGTTCCCCGCCGGCTCCGTGCTCGGCTACCCGCGCATCGGACCGCGCCGCGAGCTCAAGAAGGCCATCGAGTCCTTCTGGGCCGGTCGCTCGACCGCCGACGAGGTCGAGGCCGTCGCCGCCGACCTCCGTCGCCGCACACGCACCCGCCTGGCCGAGCTGGGCCTGGCCACCGACGTCCCGGCGATCCCGAGCGCGTTCTCCTTCTACGACCACGTGCTCGATGCGACGGCCGTGGTCGGCGCCGTGCCGGCCCGCTTCGCGGACGTCGTCGCCGAGGACGGCTCCCTCGACCTGGCCGGGTACTCGACCGTGGCCCGCGGCCGCGGCGACGACCTGCCGCTCGAGATGACCAAGTGGTTCGACACCAACTACCACTACCTGGTGCCGGAGATCGGCCCGGAGACCACGTTCCGCTACGCGAGCGACCGGCCCGTGCGGGAGTTCAAGGAAGCCCTCGCAGACGGCATCCTCACGCGTCCGGTCATCGTCGGCCCGGTCACCTACCTCGCGCTGGCCAAGGCCACCGAGGGCGCGCCGGACGACTTCGCGCCGATCGACCGCCTCGAGGACCTGCTCCCGGTCTACGCCGCGCTGCTGCAGGACCTCGCCGCGGCCGGTGCCACCTGGGTCCAGCTGGAGGAGCCCGCGCTCGTCTCCGACTCGATCGAGGTGCCCGCCGAGCAGCTGCTCGCTGCCGTCATCGAGGCGTACCGCGCGCTGGCCACGGACCTGACGGACCGCCCGGCCATCCTCGTCGCCGCCCCGTACGGCGACCTGGGTGCCGCACTGCCGGTGCTGGCCGCCACGGACGTCGAGGCCATCGGCATCGACCTGGTCCGCGGCAACGTGCCCACCGAGACGGTCGCGGGTCTGGAGACCAAGACGCTGGTCGCCGGCGTGATCGACGGCCACAACATCTGGCGTGCCGACCTGGACGCCAAGCTGGCGATCCTGGAGCAGCTGGAGGGTCTCGGGGCCGCCGCGGTGACCGTCGGAACCTCGACGTCGCTGTTCCACGTGCCGCACACGACCGCCGACGAGCCCGCGCTCGACGACACGCTGAAGAGCTGGCTCGCCTTCTCGGACGAGAAGGTCGTCGAGGTCGTCACGCTGGCCGAGGGCCTGACGGAGGGTCGCGAGGCGATCCACGAGCAGCTGCTCGCAGCCACCGACGCGGTCAGCTCGCGCCGGACGGCGCCCGGCGTCGTCGTCCCCGCGGTCCGCGAGCGCGCAGCCGCACTGACCGAGGACGAGTTCAACCGCGGCCCGTTCGCCGAGCGCAAGGTCGCCCAGGCCGCGCGTCTCAACCTCCCGCCGCTGCCGACCACCACCATCGGCTCGTTCCCGCAGACCGGCGAGATCCGCAAGGCGCGCGCCGCGTTCGGCAAGGGCGAGCTGACGGAGGCGCAGTACGACGACGAGATGAAGGCGGAGATCCGCCGGGTCGTCGAGCTGCAGGAGCAGATCGGCTTCGACGTGCTGGTGCACGGCGAGCCCGAGCGCAACGACATGGTCCAGTACTTCGCCGAGAACCTCGACGGGTTCGCCGTGACGCAGAACGGCTGGGTCCAGTCCTACGGCTCGCGCTGCACGCGTCCGTCGATCCTCTGGGGCGACGTGTCCCGTCCCAAGCCGATCACGGTCGACTGGACGTCCTACACGCAGTCGCTGACCACCAAGCCGGTCAAGGGCATGCTCACCGGACCGGTGACGATCCTCGCGTGGTCGTTCGTGCGCGACGACCAGCCGCTCGGTGACACCGCCAACCAGGTCGGCCTCGCCTTGCGCGACGAGATCGCCGACCTCGAGGCCGCCGGCATCGCAGTGATCCAGGTGGACGAGCCCGCCCTGCGCGAGCTGCTGCCCCTGCGCGTCGAGGACCACGCCGCCTACCTCAACTGGTCGGTGCGCTCGTTCCGCCTGTCCACCGCGGGTGTCCGCGCCGACACGCAGATCCACACGCACCTCTGCTATTCCGAGTTCGGCCAGATCATGGGCGCGATCGACGGCCTCGACGCCGACGTCACCTCCATCGAGGCAGCCCGCTCGAAGATGGAGATCCTGGCGGACATCGCCGCGGCCGGCTACCCGCGTGCCGTGGGCCCGGGCGTCTACGACATCCACTCGCCGCGCGTCCCCAGCGAGGGCGAGGTCGAGGAGCTGCTCACCGAGGCCGTCAAGGCGATCGCGGTGGACCAGCTCTGGGTCAACCCGGACTGCGGTCTGAAGACCCGTCGCTACGAGGAGGTCGCCCCGTCGCTGGAGCACATCATCGAGGCGACCAAGAAGGTCCGCGCCACGCTCTGACGCCGCACCCCTTCGACAGCCCCGGCCGCCCCCGCGACCGGGGCTGTCGTGCGCCCACGGCGGCCGGTCTTCTTGGGACGGCGGAGGTGCTCTGCGTCTACGGTCGGGGCGTGACGACGATCTTCGACACGCTGACCATCGAACAGCTGCGCACGCGTACCAGCGAGAAGTGGCGGCACTATCCGTCGGACGTGCTGCCGCTGTTCGTCGCCGAGATGGACGTGCCGCAGGCCGAGCCGGTGGTCCGGGCGGTCCACGACGCCATGGTGCGCGGCGATACCGGCTACCCGGCGGGGCACGGGTACGCGTCGGCGTTCGCGGCGTTCGCGTCGGACCGGTGGGAGTGGGACGTCGACGTCGCGCGCACCCGGATGACGGCCGACGTGATGGTCGGGGTCACCGAGGTGGTGCGCCTGCTGACCGACCCCGGCGACGCCGTCGTCATCAACCCGCCCGTGTACCCGCCGTTCACCACGTTCCTGCGGCACGCGGACCGGCACGTCATCCACGCACCGCTCGCGGACGGGCGCCTCGACCTCGCCGCGCTCGACTACGCGTTCGGCCGCGCGAAGGCCCACGGCCGTCGGGCCGTCTACCTGCTCTGCAACCCGCACAACCCCACGGGCACCCTGCACACCGCCGAGGAGCTGACGGCGATCGGCGCGCTGAGCGCTGCGCACGGGGTCCGGGTGGTGGCCGACGAGATCCACGCCCCGCTCGTCCCGGGACCGGGAGCCCTCTTCGTCCCGACCACCACGGTGATTCCCGACGCCATCGCGCTGCACTCGGCCTCGAAAGCGTTCAACCTGGCGGCCCTGCGCGCCGCGGTCGCCGTGCCGGGCCCCGAGGCGACGGAGCTGTCGAACCTGCCGGAGCCGGTGGCCGACGGCGTCATGCACCTGGGCGTCCTGGCCCAGACCGCCGCCTACGCGGAGGGTGGCGCGTTCCTCGACACCGTCCTGGCGGGCCTGCACCACAACGGGAGCCTGCTGCACGGGCTCCTGGCGCCGCTGGTGGCCTGGCAGCCGCCGGACGCCACCTACTTCGCCTGGCTGGACCTCCGGGGGCTCTCAGAGGACCCTGCGCGCGCGCTCCTGACGACCGGCCGGCTGGCGGTCAACCCGGGGCCCACGTTCGGCGTGGAGGGGGCTGGGCACGTCCGGCTCAACTTCGCCACGTCGTCGGCCGTGCTCACCGAGGCGGTGACCCGACTGCGGGCGACGTTCAGCGCAGCCGAGCCCGGCTGAGGTGCGCGTGCAGGGCATCCACGATCCGGAGGTCCGCGTCCAGCCACGGCACCTCGTGCCACTGGCTGACGGGCAGCCATCGAAGCTCGTCGTGCTCGTCCAGCGGCTCGGGTGTTCCCTCGACCACCTCCGCGAGCCAGAGGCGCATCACGTACTCGTCGGACAGGCGCCAGAGGCCGTCGTCCGGGCCGACGAGCTCCTCGCCCAGCCCGATCCGGGCCCCGAGCTCCTCACGGATCTCGCGGTGCAGCGCGTCCTCGGGTTCCTCGTCGGCGTCCACCTTGCCGCCCGGGAACTCCCATCGGCCGGCCAGGCGAGCCGGCACGGCGCGCCGCGCGGCCAGCAGCTCACGCGGGTCGTCGAGGTCGTCAACGATCGCAGCGGCGACCACGAGCACGGGTGAGGTCATGCGGTGAGTCTGCCAGGCCCCTGTGTCCGGGGCGTGGCTTTGGTGCTACGGCCTCGTGCTCAGCGAACGCCGTGCGCCACGGCCCAGGCGACAGCCTCGGCACGGGTGGAGACGCCGATCTTGCGGTAGACGCTGCGGACCTGCGACTTCACAGTGTTGCGCGTCACGAAGAGCCGCGTCGCGATCTCCTCGAGGGTCACGTCCTCGGCCAGCTCGGCCAGCACGACCCGCTCACGGCGCGTCAATGCGTCGTTCGAGACTCCGACGGTCCTGCTCGTCTCCACCATGCTCATGATGTCCTCCGGTGTGCTGCGTGGCCCGGGACGTCCGGGTCGCGCTCTTGGCTGCGTACCGGATGAGAGAGAGCAGTTCGTGAGCCATGACGCCACTTCTGCCAACTCTTCATGTACGGGTTCCCCCCCGCCATGCCGATCTCGCTAACCACTCACAATGAACGTCGTATCGGCACCTTGATACGCCGTACGCGTGACCGGTCGCCATGATTCACCCGATCGGGCGAGTGCAATGTCCGCCAGACGGGACTAAACGGCTTCCGGCCGGTGTGTCGTCCGAGTCAGCCCGCGCTCTGCGCGGCGTACTCGTCGGACGTCAGGAGCGGTCCGGTCGACGTGACGTCGACCTTCAGGAGCCAGCCCGCGCCATAGGGGTCGGAGTTGACGACGGAGGGGTCGTCGACTGCCGACTGGTTGATCTCCCGGACGGTCCCGGAGACCGGGGAGTACAGCTCGGACACTGACTTCGTCGATTCGATCTCGCCCACCACAGCGCCCGCCACGAGCTCCTCGCCGACGGCCGGCAGCTCGAGGTAGACGATGTCGCCCAGGGCGTCGGCGGCGACCGCCGTGATGCCGATGGTCGACGGGGAACCGTCCTGCAGCCACTCGTGCTCGACGGTGTAGTGCAGGTCGGTGGGCAGATCCGTGCTCATAGGTTCTCCTGTCGGGGGGGACGGACCCTAGTGCTTGGTTTACCGGGCCCGGCGGTAGAAGGGAAGAGGGACGACCCTCACAGGTTCGAGGCGTCCGCGCACGTCAACGGCAAGTTCGGTGCCCGGGGCACTCTCGGCGGGGGTCACGTACGCCATCGCGACCGGGTGGCCGAGCGTGGGCGACGGAGCACCGGAGGTGACGACGCCGATCGCCGAGCCGTCCGGGCGCGTCACGGGGTAGCCGTGCCGAGCCGCGCGTCGGCCCAGCCCCTCCAGCCCGACGAGCGTCCTGGTGGGCGTCTCGGCCTCACGGGCCTCGAGGGCGGCACGGCCCACGAAGGCCAGCGGCTCCCCCTCGGCCGTGGCCTTGTCGAGCTTCACGACGCGGCCCAGACCGGCATCGTGCGGCGTCGTCGTGCGGTCCAGCTCGTTGCCGTACAGCGGCATGCCGGCCTCGAGGCGCAGGCTGTCGCGCGCGGACAGGCCGGCCGGGACGAGCCCGTGGTCCTGGCCCGCAGCGAGGAACGCCCGCCAGAGCGCCGGGGCCGAAGCGGCGTCGAGGAAGAACTCGAACCCGTCCTCGCCCGTGTAGCCGGTGCGCGCGACGAGGACCGGCTCCCCGGCGAACGTGGCGGGCAGGCACGCGTAGTACTTGGAGGCCCCGACGTCGCCGCCGGTCTCGTCCAGACCCTGGGTCGCGCGCACGATGTCGAGCGCGTGAGGGCCCTGCACGGCGATGAGCGCCGTCTGCGGCGAGCGGTCCTCGACCGAGGCGTCGAAACCGTCCGTCCGCTCCCGCAGGGCGTCCATGACGACCTCGTGGTTCGAGGCGTTCGCGACGACCAGGAAGGCGTCCGGGAGGTCGCGGTAGACGATCAGGTCGTCGATCACGCCTCCGTCGGGCGCGCAGATCATGGTGTAGCGCGCCCCCTGGAAGCGCAGGGCGCTCAGGTTGCCGACGAGGGCGTAGTCGAGGAATGCGGCGGCGTCGGGACCGCTGATCCGGATCTCGCCCATGTGCGAGAGGTCGAACAGCCCGGCGGCCGTCCGCACCGCGTTGTGCTCGGCGATGTCGGACGTGTACCGCAGGGGCATCTGCCAGCCGGCGAACGACGTCAGCGCCGCCCCAAGCGCCACGTGCTCGTCGTTGAGCGGGCTCAGTGTGTCCATGGGTTCGTCCTTCACTCGGCATACGCCTCGATAGGCGGGCAGCTGCACACCAGGTTGCGGTCCCCGTGCGCACCGTCGATCCGGCGGACCGGCGGCCAGTACTTGCCCTCGCGCAGCGCAGCCACGGGGAACGCGGCGAGCTCGCGGGGGTAGTCGTGGGTCCACTCGTCGGCCGTCAGGCTGGCCGCCGTGTGGGGTGCGTTGCGCAGGGGCGAGTCGGCGAGCGTCCAGCGTCCGGCGGCGACCGCGTCGATCTCGCCGCGGATGGCGACCATCGCCTCGACGAACCGGTCGATCTCGGCCAGGTCCTCCGACTCGGTCGGCTCGACCATGAGCGTGCCGGCCACCGGGAAGCTCAGGGTCGGCGCGTGGAACCCGTAGTCCATGAGCCGCTTGGCCACGTCCTCGGCGGTCACGCCGGTCTCCTTGGTGATGTCGCGCAGGTCCAGGATGCACTCGTGCGCGACCAGCCCGTTCGGGCCGGTGTAGAGCACGGGGTAGTGCCCGGACAGGCGCGTGGCCAGGTAGTTCGCGGCGAGCACGGCCGTCTCGGTGGCCTGGGTCAGGCCGTCGGGACCCATCAGCGCGACGTAGGCCCAGCTGATCGGGAGGATGCCGGCGGAGCCCCACGGCGCGGCGCTGACGGGGGCGGTCCCGTCGTTGACGGCCGACGGCGTCGGGTCGCCCGGCAGGTACGGGGCCAGGTGCGCCGCGACCGCCACCGGGCCGACACCGGGGCCGCCGCCGCCGTGCGGGATGCAGAACGTCTTGTGCAGGTTGAGGTGGGAGACGTCGCCGCCCAGCTCGCCCGGGCGGGCGAGGCCGACGAGCGCGTTCAGGTTGGCGCCGTCGATGTACACCTGGCCACCGACCTCATGGACGAGCTCGCAGACGGTGCGGACACCCTCCTCGTAGACGCCGTGCGTCGAGGGGTAGGTGATCATGATCGCGGCCACCTGCGGGCCGTGCTGGTCCAGCTTGGCGCGCAGGTCGTCGAGGTCGATCGAGCCGTCCCCTGCCGTGGCCACCACGACCACACGCATGCCCGCGAGCGCCGCCGACGCCGCGTTGGTGCCGTGCGCGCTCGCCGGGATCAGGCAGACGTCGCGCTTGTCGCCGCGTGCCGCGTGGTACCCATGGATGGCCAGCAGGCCGGCGAGCTCGCCCTGCGAGCCGGCGTTCGGCTGCACCGACACCGCCGCGTAGCCCGTGATCTCCGCCAGCCAGTCCTGCAGCTGCGTCACCAGCTCGGCGTAACCGAGGGTCTGGTCCAGGGGCGCGTACGGGTGGATGGTCGCGAACTCCGGCCAGCTGATCGGCTCCATCTCCGCCGTGGCGTTCAGCTTCATGGTGCACGAGCCCAGGGGGATCATCGTGCGGTCCAGCGCCAGGTCCTTGTCCGAGAGCCGGCGCAGGTAGCGCAGCATCGCCGTCTCGGAGCGGTGCAGGTGGAAGACGGGGTGCGTGAGGTAGCCATCGGTGCGGCGCGTTGCGGCGGGCAGCGCGGCCGTGTCCGCCACGCGACCGGCGGGGGCGCGGACACCGACGAAGCCGAACGCGTAGGTGCCGTCCTCGTCGGGCTCGAGCGTCGTGGCGCCCGCAGCGGCGAAGGCCATGACGATCCGCAGCAGGTGGTCGCTGTTCGTGCGCTCGTCGCAGGCGACCTGCACGTGGTCGTCGTCGGACGCCCACAGGTTCACGCCGGCGTCCGCCGCGTGGGCGACCACCGCACGGGCGGCGCCCGGGACGAACGTTCGGATCGTGTCGAAGAACGTGTCGTGCTCGACCTCGACGCCGACGCCGGTGAGCAGCTCGGCGAGGCCGGCCGCGTGCGCGTGCACGCCCTCGGCGATCGCGCGCAGGCCGTCGGGGCCGTGGTAGACCGCGTACATCGACGCGACGATGGCCAGCAGCGCCTGGGCGGTGCAGATGTTGCTCGTCGCCTTCTCGCGGCGGATGTGCTGCTCACGGGTCTGCAGGGCGAGGCGGTAGGCGCGGGCGCCGTCGGCGTCGATGGAGACCCCGACCAGCCGGCCGGGCAGCGACCGCTCGAGGCCGTTGCGCACGGCCATGAACGCCGCGTGCGGGCCGCCGCCGAACAGCGGGACGCCGAAGCGCTGTGCGGAACCGACGGAGATGTCCGCGCCGAGGGTCCCCGGGCTCACCAGGAGCGTCAGGGCGAGCAGGTCGGCGGCGATGGTGACCAGCCCACCGCGCTCCTTCGTCTGTGCGATCACTGTGCTCAGGTCCCGGACCTGGCCTGACGCGCCGACCTGCTGGAGGACCACGCCGATCAGCGCACCCTCGATGTCGGGCAGCCCGTCGGACAGGTCCGCGACGACGACCGGCAGGCCGATCGCCTCGGCGCGCCCGAGCGTGACGGCCAGCGACTGGCTGAACAGGTCGGCGTCCAGCACGACCGTGCCCGCCTTGCCCTTGGCGCCGCGCCACATGAGCGCGACCGCCTCGGCGACCGCCGTGGCCTCGTCGAGGAGCGAGGCGTTCGCGATGTCCAGGCCGGTGAGGTCGGTGACCATCGTCTGGAAGTTCAGCAGCGCCTCGAGCCGGCCCTGCGCGATCTCCGGCTGGTACGGCGTGTAGGCCGTGTACCAGGCGGGCGACTCGAGCACGTTGCGGCGGATGACGGCCGGCGTGATCGTGTCCGAGTAGCCCTGGCCGATCATCTGCGTCATCACGCGGTTGCGGCCCGCGATCGTGCGCAGCCCGGCCAGCACCTCCTCCTCGGATCGTGCGGCGGGCAGGTCGAGCGGCCGGTCCGTGCGGATGCTGGCCGGGACCGCGGCATCGATCAGTGCGTCGATCGACTCGTACCCGACGACCGAGAGCATGTGCGCCGTCTCGGTGCCGCGCGGGCCGATGTGCCGGTCGGCGAAGTTCTCGGCGGCGGGCGTGTGCTCCACGCGCGTCGCGGCGACGATCTCGCCGGACGTGTCGAGGTGGAGGACAGGGCCGGTGGTGATGGCGGCGTGGAGGTCGGTCACGGGCTGCTCCGCAAGGGTCGTCCGGTGGGGGCACCGGGACGGTGGGTGGGCTCCCCGCTCTGTCACCACGCATCCGCGCGACCTGAGAGTTTTGCCGGTCCGCCTGTCGGGGCGCGCCGGCTTGCACCGTCGGTGGGACCTTTCGATCCGCTTTCCAGAGTTGCCTCGCCGTGGCGGTACAGGGGCCTGAGAGATTCCCGGGGAGGATTGCTCCTTCGGCGCCCCGCCGTAGTTCGCGGGATCTCTCCCGCCGCGGTTCGAGCAGCGTGTGAAGTTGTGGGGACAGCGTACCCGCCAGATGTCTCGGCCGGCCTACCGCGCCAGCGCGCCGACCCGCAGGGCGTCGAGCCGAGCGACAAGGGCCCGCAGCTCCGGGACGCGCGCCACCCGTCCACCGTTCGTCCGCGTACGCGGGACGAAGACGAGCCGCTGGCCGATCGCCGTGACCAGCATGAACGCGGGCCGCGTCCCGTCGTTGGTGATCGAGCCGCGGGTCTCGTCGATCGCGGCGACCGCCGACCACGGCACCGCGACCAGAGCGGCGACGGTCGAGCCGCGGCCCGACCACAGCTCGAGGCCCTCGGTCGAGAGAACCATCGAGAGGGACGTCGCTCCGCCCCGGCGCATCTTCGGCGTCGCGACGCCGGCCGCCTTGAGCGCACCCTGCAGACCGCGTGCGCCCCAGACCTCGATCACGTCGAGGCCGGGCCTGGCCGCGACGACGGCGTCGTGCCGCTGGCCCGTGAAGCGGCGCGAGAACATGGCGCCCACCCAGGACGATGCGATCACGACGAGGACGATCGCCACGCCACCGCCCACGCCCGCAAGTCCCTCGCCGGCCGTGCGCAGGAGGATGAACACCGGCAGGACGATCGCGAGCACCCACCGGATGAGCAGTGCCTGCTTGGCCGCGGACCGGTGCATCGCGTCCAGCTCGGCCTCACGGAACGCGCGCACCGGCGCAACGCCGTACGGCTCGGGCTGCGGTGGGGGCGCCTGCGGGTTCGGCGTCGCGGGCTGGTACGGGTTCCCCCAGTTGGACATGCGCGCTCCTCGACCCGCCCTGCCCGTCGGCTCGAGGCCGGCGGGCGCGGACGTCGCCCGCGCGAAGCAGGCTAAGGCACAGCCGTCGCTCGCCCGGGCGGGTTTCGTCGAATTCACCAGCACGGCCGCGGGCCCGCACGGCCGCTGGTTACGCTGACGCCGTGAGCTCACCCTCGACCGGCCCCGTGCGCGCGGCCGTCGTCGTGGCCTCCGACCGGTCCGCGGCCGGTGAGCGTGCCGATCGATCGGGGCCGCTCGCGGTCGAGCGGCTGAGCGACGCCGGGTTCGAGGTCGGGCCGGCGCTCGTCGTCCCGGACGGCGCAGCCTCGGTCGAGACGGCCCTGCGCGCGGTCCTGGCCGACGGCGCACGCCTGGTGATCACCTCCGGTGGCACCGGCGTCGGACCGCACGACCGCACGCCCGAGGGCACGCGGCCCCTGCTCGAGCGCGAGCTGCCCGGCATCCCCGAGCTGTTGCGACGCTACGGTTCCGTGCCGACCGCCGTCCTGTCCCGCGGCCTGGCCGGCGTCACCGGCTCCGGGGCCGTCGTCGTGAACCTGCCCGGCTCGACCGGTGGGGTGTCGGACGGGCTCGACGCGCTGCTGCCGTTGCTGCCGCACCTGCTCTCCCAGGTCCAGGGCGGTGATCACCCGTGATCGCCCGGGTTGTCGACGAGCCGCTCGACCTGCTGTTTCACGTGGAACACGTCAGCGACCCGCGGGCGGGGGCGGTGGCGACCTTCGTCGGGCTGGTGCGAGACAACGACCCGTCCGTCGACGGACGGGTGGTCGCGCTCGACTACTCGGCCCACCCCGATGCGGGCGCCGTCATCGAACGGATCGCGTCGGGGTTTGCCGACGCCGTTCTCGGTCTCGCGGTGAGCCACCGGATCGGGCACCTGGCGGTCGGGGAGGCGGCGATCGTGGCGGCCGTCGCGACGGCGCACCGGGCCGAGGCGTTCGACGTCTGCCGGGCGCTCGTCGAGCAGGTGAAGGCCGAGCTGCCAGTCTGGAAGCGTGAGGTGCTCGAGGACGGGTCGCACGTATGGGTGGGGATGACATGACCTTGGTCGACCGGTTCGGACGCGAGCACCGCGACCTGCGGATCTCGCTGACCGACCGCTGCTCGCTGCGCTGCACCTACTGCATGCCTGCCGACGGCGTCCCGTGGCTGGCGCGTTCGACCATGCTCAGCACCGACGAGATCGTGCACGTCGCGCGCGTAGGCGTGTCGCTGGGGATCACGGAGATCCGGCTCACCGGCGGCGAGCCGCTGCTGCGGGTCGACATCGTCGACGTCGTCCGTCGGCTCACCGCCCTTCCCGGCAGCCCCGAGGTCTCGCTCACCACGAACGCGCTGCGCCTGCCCGGGCTCGCGTCCGAGCTCAAGGACGCCGGGCTGACGCGCGTGAACATCAGCCTGGACACCCTGGACCGGCAGAAATTCCTCCAGCTGACCCGACGCGACAAACTCGTCGAGACCCTGGCCGGGATCGCCGCGGCCGACGCCGCTGGACTGAATCCGGTGAAGATCAACGCCGTCGCCATGCGGGGCGTGAACGACGACGAGGTGGTGGAGCTGACGCGGTTCGCCGTGAGCCGCGGGTACCAGATGCGCTTCATCGAGCAGATGCCGCTCGACGCCGGACACACATGGGACCGCGCCGAGATGGTGACGCAGGCGGAGATCCTCGCGCGTCTGACCAGCGCCTTCACCCTGACGGAGGTGCCCGGACGCGGTGCTGCTCCGGCCGAGCTCTGGTACGTCGACGGCGGACCCGAGACCGTCGGCGTGATCGCGTCGGTGACCGCACCGTTCTGCGGCGCGTGCGACCGGCTGCGGTTGACCGCCGACGGGCAGCTGCGCGCCTGCTTGTTCAGTCAGACCGAGACCGACACGCGGACGATCCTGCGGGGGTCGGTCGAGCCGCCCGCGCAGCTCGGCGTCGGGCCCGCCCAGGCGCTGAGCATCGGCTCGTCCGCCCGACCTCGACCCGCCCCCGCCCCCTCGGACGTCGACGAGGCCCTGGCGGACGCGTTCCGGCGATGCCTGGCGGAAAAGAAGGCCGGGCACGACATCGACGACCCGTCGTTCCTGCAGCCCGACCGCCCGATGAGCGCGATCGGCGGCTGAGCCGGCTACCCGCCGGCGAACGGGGGCAGGACGTCGAGCGTCGCGCCTGCGCGGACCTCGTCGGAACCCTCGACGCGGACCCCGTCAGCCAGCAGCGCGCAGCGACCGAGCACGGCCGCGAGCGCGGGGTGGGCGCCGACCATCACGGAGCGGACCGACTCGGCCGTCCCGGCGTCGAGCCGTTCGCTGTCGACGCCCGCCGCCTCCGCCGCCGCGGCGAAGTAGCGGACCGTGATCACGTCCACTGCTGCGCGCGCTCCTCGATCGCCGCGAGCAGGGGCCCGATCTGCGCCGGGTCGAGGCGCGCGGCTGCGAGGCCGGCGACGAACATGCTCACGGGGACCGCCGGGCGGGCGACCTGGTGCGCGACCGTGCTGGACAGGTCGAGGACGCGGTCGATGTCGACCAGCGACCGGTCCACGTCGAGGGCCGCGCAGAGGTCGTCGATCCACCGGGGCAGGTCGGCGCCGGGGGCGCGGCGCGGGTCTTCGGTCATGACGTCGATCCTCTCAGCAGTGCGTCCAGCCGCTCGACGTCCGACCAGGTGTCGGCGTCGGCCGCTGCGTCGTCCGTGTCGGGCACGTCGACCAGCGTCAGCCCCGTGAGCAGGGCGCGCATGGACGCGCCGTGCACGGTGGCCATCCGCGCGAACGCCGCAGCCAGCACCGACGCGCGATACACCGCGACGAGGTGCTGGGGATGTCCGTCGAGGCTGACCAGGCGGGCGCCGTCGACCTCCGGCGTGGTCGCTGCGAGCAGCGCCGAGAGCGCGGACCCCGCGCGAGGGACGTCGCAGGCCAGGACCACGACGAGCTCGCTCGGCGACGAGATCGCCGCCAACCCGGCCGCCAGGCCCGCGACCGGGCCCCCGTCAGGCGGGTCTTCGAGCACTGTCGGGATGCCGGGGCGCCCGACGCTCGACGGACCGACGACGACGACCTGACGAGCGCCCGCGACGGCCGCGAGCGCGTGGTCCAGCAGCGCGCGACCACCGACGACGACCTCCGGCTTCGACGGTGCGCCCAGCCGAGAACCCCGGCCGCCCGCCAGCACGACGGCGTCGAAGGCCGGACGGCTCTCAGGCATCGGCCGGCCGTACCCAGTCGCCCGACCTGCCGCCCGACTTCGCCTCGAGCCGCACGTCGGCGATCCGCACCGACTTGTCGATGCCCTTGACCATGTCCACGATCGCCAGCGCGGCGACGGACACGGCGGTCAGCGCCTCCATCTCGACGCCCGTGCGGTCGGCGGTGCGGACGGTGGCGGTGATGTCGACGCCGTCATCGGCGATGGTCAGGTCCACCACCACGCCGTGCACGCCGATCACGTGGGCCAGCGGGAGCAGCTCCGCGGTCCGCTTGGCGGCGGAGATGCCGGCGATCCGGGCGACCGCGAGCACGTCGCCCTTGGGCACGCCGCCGGAGCGCAGGGCCTCGACGGTCTCCGGTCCGCAGACCACGCGACCGGACGCGGTGGCCGAGCGGACCGTCGGCTGCTTGGCGGTGACGTCGACCATGCGGGCGTGCCCGGCGCTGTCGAGGTGCGTGAACGGCTGGTCGGACTCGTCTTTCATGCGCCCACCCTCAGGACTGCGATGCGGTCGCCGACGGCGACGGAGTCGACCTCGGCAGGGATCACGGCGAGTCCCTCGACCAGCGCGAGCCGGGCGACCAGGTGCGACCCCGACCCGCCCGCCGTCGCGCGCACGACGTGCGGGTGGCCACCGTCGGAGACGTACCGCACGGGCATGACCTGAGCGCGCTCGGGCGGCGTGGTCCAGGCGTCGTCGCTGATCGCGGTCACCGTGGGCCGCTCGACGTCGGTGTGCCCGGCCATCCGCCGCAGCGCGGGCCGCACGAACATCTCGAAGGACGCGAACGAGCTCACCGGGTTGCCCGGCAGGGTGACGATCGGGGTGCCGCCGGGCAGCCGACCGAGCCCCTGCGGCTTGCCCGGCTGGACCGCGACCTGCACGAACTCGACGCCGGGCTCGTCGGCCAGCGCCGCCTTGACCACGTCGTACGCACCCATGCTCACGCCGCCCGAGGTGACGATCAGGTCGACGTCCTGGATCCCGAGCAGCAGCGCGTGCAGCGCCTCCGGGTCGTCCGCGACCGGACCGATGCGGATCGCCACACCGCCCGCCTCCCGCACCGCGGCCGCGAGCAGCCACGAGTTCGAGTCGGGCAGCTGACCGCGCCGAAGCCGAGTGCCGGGTGCGACCAGCTCGTCGCCGGTGGACACGACCGCCACCCGCGGCCGACGGTGGACCAGCGCCGACGCGCGGCCCACGGACGCGATCGCGGCGATGTGCGCCGGCCCGAGCGCCGTGCCCGCGGCCACCACCAGGTCCCCGGGAACCGCGTCCTCGCCGGCGCGGCGGATGTGCGCACCCGCGGCCGGGACGACCCGGATGGTCACCGACTCCGTGCCGCCGTCGGTGTCCTCCACGGGCACGACGGCGTCGGCGCCCTCCGGCACCGGCGCGCCGGTCATGATGCGCGCGGCGGTCCCGGCGGCGACGACGGGTTCGTCAGCAGCGCCGGCGGCGAGCTCCGCCACGACGCGGAGCGTGACCCCCGGCGACACGTCCGCGGCCCGCACGGCGTAGCCGTCCATGGCGGAGTTGTCCCAGCGCGGCAGGTACTCCTCGCTGCGCACGTCCTCCGCCAGCACCATCCCGTCGAGCTCGTCGAGCCCACGCGCCTCCGGGGCGAGCGGCTCGGCCAGCGCGAGGGAGGCGGCGCGGTGCTCGTCGAGTGGCCGCACGGTCAGCTGGCTGCGTACCAGGCGACGATGCCGCCGTCGAGGTTGCTCGCGTCGAACCCGAGCCCCCGCAGCACCCGTGCGGCGGTCAACGACCGGCCGCCCACCTGGCACTGCACGACGATCTCGCGGTCACGCGGCAGGCCGTCCAGCGCGGACCCGTCCAGCACCGTGCCCAGCGGCACCAGCACCGCACCCGGGATCGCGCCGGCAGCGAACTCCTCCGGCTCGCGCACGTCGATGAGCAGGAAGTCGTCGCTACCCGCCTCCCGCGCGGCCAGGCGGCCGATCAGCTCGGGTGCGGTGGTGATCGGGACGTCGTCGGGCATGGGGGGCTCCTTGCGAGGGGGGACGCTCCGGGAGCGGCCGATGAGCGGGACCTCGGACCAGCGGCCGCGCAGCGCGTCGATCACGAGCACCCGGCCGAGCAGCGATTCTCCCGTCCCGGTGACCAGCTTGACCACCTCGGTCGCCATGATCGACCCCACCTGCCCGCACAGCGCACCCAGCACGCCGGCTTCCGCGCACGACGGCACCTCGTCGGGCGCGGGCGGCTCGGGGAACAGGTCGCGCAGCTGCACGCCGTGCCGCCCCCAGAACACCGTCGTCTGCGCGTCGAACCGGAGCACCGACCCCCAGACCTCCGGCAGCCCCAGCCGCACGCACGCGTCGTTGACCAGGTAGCGGGTGGGGAAGTTGTCGGTCCCGTCGACGACGACGTCGTAGCCACCCAGGATCGTGTCGACGTTCTCCCTGGTCAGCCGCTCGCAGTGCGTCGTCACGACGATATCCGGGTCGAGCGCCCGGATCGAGTCGGCCGCACTGTCGACCTTCGCCCGTCCGACGTCCGCCGTCCCGTGGATGACCTGGCGCTGCAAGTTGGTCACGTCCACCACGTCGTCGTCGACGATCCCGATCGTCCCGACCCCCGCCGCCGCCAGGTACTGCAGCACCGGCGCCCCGAGCCCGCCGGCCCCGACCACGCACACCCTCGCGTTCCGCAGCCGCTGCTGCCCGACCACGCCGATCTCCGCGAGAAGCAGGTGCCGCGACCCGCGCGCGAGCTGCTCGCGGGTCAACGGCGGCCCGGGCGGGACGAGTGGCGGATGCTGCGGCATGACGACCAACCTACGTCGTGTGGCCCCCGGCTAGAGCGTCGCCTGCCAGGCGACGATGCGGTCGACCGCGTCGCGCACCACGTCGACCGACGACGCGAACGACAGCCGCACCCAGCGCTGCCCGTCCACGGGGTCGAAGTCTGTGCCGGGGGTGAGCGCCACGCCGGCCTCGTCGAGAAGCCGGGCGCACCAGGTGACCGAGTCCAGACCGCTGCCGGAGACGTCGGCGTAGAGGTAGAAGGCGCCGTCGGCAGGGGCGACGCGCGTCCAGCCCAACGCCGGCAGCCGTTCCAGCAGCAACGACCGCGACTCGGCGTACCGGGACACGTTCGACCGCGCCGCGGCGTACCCGGCCGGGCTGAACGCGGCGACGCCGGCGTGCTGAGCCAGCGCCGGCGGGCAGAGGGCGACGTTGCCGGCGAGCGCGTCGACCGCCGTCACCAGGTCGTCGGGGAGCACGAGCCAGCCGAGCCGCCAGCCGGTCATCGCCCAGTACTTGGAGAACGAGTTGACGACGACCGCGCCCCGGTCGAGGTAGGACGCGGCCGTCGGGGGTGTCGAGTCGTCGTAGGTGATGCCGTGGTAGATCTCGTCGCTGACCAGCCGGACGCCGTGCGCGCCGCACCAGTCGGCGAGCGCGGCGAGCTCGGCCGGGTCGATCATCGTGCCGGTCGGGTTGGCCGGCGACGCGACGACGAGACCGTCGAGAGGCTCGGTCAGTGCCTCCAGCTGCGCCACCGTGGGCTGGTACCGGGTCGACGGCCCGCACGGCAGGCTCACCACCTCGCACCCGAGCGCCGCCAGGATGTTCGCGTACGCCGGGTAGCCGGGCACACCGAGGGCCACGCGGTCGCCCACGTCGAAGGCCGCCAGGAACGCGAGCACGAACCCGCCGGACGACCCGGTGGTCACGGCGATCCGGCCGGGGTCGACGTCGACGTCGTACCAGTCGCGGTAGTGCTGGGCGATCGCCGCCCTCAGCCCAGGCGCGCCCAGGGCCTCCGTGTAGCCGAGGTCGCCCGCGGTCAGCAGATCGATGGCGCGCTGCCGGACCACGTCCGACGCACCCGTCGACGGCTCGCCCGCGCACAGGTTGAGGATGTTCTCACCGGCAGCCCTGCGGGCGTTCGCGGCGGCGAGGATCTCCATGACGGCGAACGGCGGCACGTGCGCCCGAGCGGCAACCTTCATGGGCTCATCGTGGCGCACGCGACGACGGAGCCGACGGAGCCCTCAGCTGTTGTCGACGACGTCGGCCCCCACCGCATCCGACTTGATGCGGTCGATCGCCCCCTTGGCCGACGCCTTCGCCGCATAGCCCTCGCTGCTCGCCAGGACGTTGCCGTTCGTCGCGACGATCCGGAACCGGAACTCACCGGCCTTGTCCTTCCAGATCTCGAAGTGCACGTCAGCCTCCCCGGGGTGTCGACAGTGACGATCCAGTCTGGCGCGGGTCCCTGCGACGCGCGCGGGGACCCCTAGCCTCAGACCCGTGATCGTGGACTGCGCGCTGTACGCCGGGGGCCGACGCCTGCACCGCCTCGACGACCTGCAGGTCGCGATGCGCGAGGCGGAGAAGGAGGACGGCTTCGTCTGGATCGGGCTGCACGACCCGACGCAGGAGGAGTTCGACGCCCTCACGGTCGCCTTCGAGCTGCCCGAGCTGGCCATCGAGGACGCCGTCGCGTCCCACCAGCGCCCCAAGCTGGACCGGTACGGAGACCTGACGTTCGCCGTGGTCAAGCCGGTGTTCTACGTCGACCACGTCGAGGTGGTGGAGGTCAGCGAGCTCGCGATCTTCGTCGGCGCACGCTTCGTCATCGTGGTGCGGCACGGGGTCACGACCATCCCCGCGCAGGTCCGTGAGGCGCTCGAGGGCGACCCCGAGATGCTCCAGCACGGTCCCGCCGCGGTGCTGCACGGCATCCTGGACAAGGCCGTCGACCAGTACCTCGACGTCACAGCCGCGATCGAGGTCGATCTCGACGAGATCGAGGACCAGGTGTTCGGCGACGACCCAGGCAGCGACCACGCCGAGCGCATCTACAAGCTCAAGCGCGAGGTGCAGCAGTTCCGCCGGGCCGTCGTGCCCCTCGTCGGCCCCCTGACCCGGCTCGCCGACGAGACCGTGCCGAACATCCCGGCGTACGCGCGGCCGTACTTCCGCGACGTCCAGGACCACGCGCTGCACGCGGCTGAGCTCGTCGAGGCCGCCGACACCCTGCTGACCAACGTCATGCAGGCCGACCTGGCGCAGGTGAGCATGGAGCAGAACCGGGTGGGCATCCAGCAGAACTCGGACATGCGCAAGATCTCGTCGTGGGCAGCCATCGCGATCGTGCCGACGGCCATCGCCGGGATCTACGGCATGAACTTCGACGCGATCCCCTGGATGCACGCCCCGCACGGGTTCTCCGTCGTGCTCGGCGTGATCGTCGTGGTCTGCGTGGGGCTGTGGACCGCGTTCCGTCGCAACAAGTGGCTCTAGAGCACCCCGCGCACGAAGGCGACGATCCCGTCGGCGGCCGCCTCGACCTGCGCGAGGCACGCCTCGAAGTCGGCCGGTCCGCCGTACCAGGGGTCGTCGACGTCCAATGCGTGCTCGGCCCGACCGACCGGCGCACCGGGGTCGAACGAGCGGTACATGCGGACGTCGCCGTCCCCGAGCCCGCGCAGCGCCCGCGCGTGCGCCGACGTCATCGCCAGGACCAGGTCGCGTTCTCGCAGGTCGGAGGCTCGAACCCGGCGTGCGCGGTGGTCGTCGGCGGGCTCGTACCCGTGCTCGAGCAGCACGGCGCGGGCGCGAGGGTCGATCGGGCGGCCGTGCTCCTCGTCGCTGATCCCCGCGGAGTCGACGACGACGCCGAGGCCGGCCGCCGCGAACCGGTCTCGCAGCACCACCTCGGCCATGGGTGAGCGGCAGATGTTTCCCGTGCAGACGACCATCACGGCGTAGGGCTGGGGCACGCTCGATCGTCGCACGCTGGTCGCTCGGGTCCGATCACATCGAGATCCCGAGTTCTGGGGGTTGAGACGCGACACAGACGCGATATACTCTGAGTCGAGCATTCGAGTTCGAGCGATACGCGTCGGGGAGGTGAAACGCATGGCCGCACGGTCGCGGAGCAACCCGCTGGCCCTCGCCGTCCTCGCGCTCCTGTGGGAGCGGCCCATGCACCCGTACGAGATGTCGATGACGCTGCGGGAGCGGCGCAAGGACGAGTCGGTGAAGCTCAACTTCGGCTCGCTGTACTCGGTCGTCGACTCGCTGGTGAAGCACGGTCTGATCGAGGCGGCGTCCACGGAGCGCGACGGCAACCGGCCCACGCGCACCGTCTACCGGCTCACCGACGCGGGCGCCACCGAGGCCATCGACTGGCTCACCGACCTGGTCCGCACACCCACCAAGGAGTTCCCGCAGTTCGAGGCCGCGCTGTCGTTCCTCCCGCTGCTGGGTCCCGACGACGTGGTCCGGTTGCTGCGACTGCGTCAGGCGACGCTCGAACGCACCCTGGCCGGTCTGCGGGCCGGGATGGACGAGTCCGCCGCGATGGGCCTGCCGGCCATCTTCACGCTCGAGAGCGCCTACGAGATCGCCGTGCTGAACGCCGAGGTCGAGTTCGTGGTGGGACTGGCGGCGAGCATCGCCGACGGCTCGTTCGAGGGCGTGCCGTTGTGGCGCGAGCTGCACGAGCGCGCCATGGCGGGCGGGCGCCTCACCCCGGACGAGCTGGCGGAGGCCTTGGCGTCCTACGCACAGCCGCCGCCCTAGAGCTTCGCGCAACCGCGCGAAAAAGGTCGGCCCAGGTGCTGGAACACCCGGGCCGACCACCACGAACCGACCGAGACCCGCGAGGGCACCTGTGCGATCCGCTGCACGCATCAGCATAGGTGGCTCCTCGGTCGACCATCCCGCCGTCGTCAGACGGCCCGACCGAAGGCAGTGCCATGCCCACCTTTGATGACTACGCGGTCGACGCGACCGACCTGGTCAAGACCTACCCCGGCGGCCGCGGCCGACCGGACGTGCGGGCCCTCGACGGCCTGACGCTCACCATCCCCGCCGGCACCGTGCACGGGCTGCTGGGCCCGAACGGCGCCGGCAAGTCCACCACGACCAAGGTGCTCACCACGCTCGCGAAGGCGACGTCGGGCACGGCTCGCGTGGCCGGCCACGACGTGGTGGGTGAGGCCGCCGCCGTCCGGCGCGCGATCGGCTACGTGTCCCAGGGGACCGGCGCCGACCCGCTCCTGACGCCGCGCGAGAACCTCGCGATGGCCGCCCGGCTCCGGGGTCTGTCGCGGTCCGCGTCCGCCGACCGGGCCACCGCGCTGGTGGACCGGTTCGGGCTCGCGGAGGCGGCCGACCGCGGCGCCGGCAAGCTGTCCGGCGGCACGCGCCGCAAGCTCGACGTGGCCCTGGGTCTCGTCGGGACCCCGTCGGTGCTGTTCCTCGACGAGCCGACCACCGGTCTGGACCCCGAGGCCCGCTCGGCGATGTGGGCCGAGATCCGACGCCTCGCCGGCGAGGACGAGCTGACCGTCGTGCTCACCACGCACTACCTCGAGGAGGCCGACCGGCTCGCCGACGGCCTGACCATCGTCGACCGCGGTCGGGTGGTGGCCGCGGGGTCGCCGGAGTCGCTCAAAGCGACGCTCGAAGGGGACACCCTGTCGGTCGAGCTGGTCGAGCCGAACGCCGAGCTCGTGGCGTCGACCGCGTCGACGGTCCGCCTGCTGCGCGACGTCTCCGTGCACGTCGAGGGGCCCACCGGCCGCCTCGTCGCGCGCACGTCCGACGGACCCGCCGCCGTGGGTGCCGTCATCTCCGCCCTGCAGGCCGCGGGCATCCGGCACGGCGCCGTCGGCGTCTCCCGGCCCACCCTCGACGACGTCTACCTGGCCCACGCGGGCCGGTCGTGGACGTCGTCCGAGAGCAAGGAGCTCGTCCGATGAGCACTCTGTCCGCATCCTGGGCGGGACAGACCTCCCAGGTCACCCGCCGCTGGACCATCGATGGCATCCGGCAGCCCTGGGGGCTCGGCGTCGCGATCATGCAGCCGGTGGTCTGGCTGCTGCTGTTCGGCAACGTGTTCTCGTCCGTCGCCACGGTGCCGGGCTTCGGTGCCGACGACTACATGACGTTCCTGGTCCCGGGCATCCTCATGATGACCGTCCTGTACTCGGGCGCCTGGGCGGGCACCGGCTTCATCGACGACATCAACAGCGGCGTCATGGACCGCATGCTCACCTCGCCCGTGCACCGCTCGTCGCTGGTGGCCGGACAGCTGGTCCAGCAGCTCGGCATCTGCTTCGTGCAGGGGCTCTGCGTGATCGGGATCGGGGCGCTGGCCGGCGCGTCCTACGCCGGCGGCATCCTCGGCATGCTCGTGGCGCTCGGCGCGTCGCTGCTGCTGGCGGCCGCGTTCTGCTCGCTGTCCGCGGCGGTCGCCCTGCTCGCCCGTGACCAGACGGCACTCATCGGCATCTCGACCATGATCGTCCTGCCGGCGACGTTCCTGTCGACCGCCCTCATGCCGGCGTCGCTGCTGCCGTCCTGGGTGCAGGCCGTGGCGGACTACAACCCGCTGACGTGGGCGGTCGAGATCGCCCGTACCGCGATGTCGACGGACGTGGACTGGACCCTCGTCGGAACCCGCGCCCTGTGGCTGGCCCTGCTGGCGGCCGTGGTCGCGTGGTGGTCGGTGCGCGCCATGCGCACCTACCAGCGTTCGCTCTAGCAGACGGCCGGCCGGTCGAGAACACCATGAGCAGCGCCACCGAGCTCGCTCGCGCGGCTCGTGGTGTTCTCGACCCCACTCAGTGGGAAGTCGTCCGACCGAAGTGGAAGCGGGCCGTGGCCGGGCTGCTGGGCCACCGGCTGGTGACCACCTTGTTACGCGTGTAGAACCGGACCGCCTCGGGGCCGTAGATGTGGCTCTCGCCGAACAGCGAGTCCTTCCAGCCACCGAACGAGTGCCAACCGACGGGCACGGGGATAGGCACGTTGATGCCGATCATGCCGACGTGCACGGCGCGCTGGAACGTGCGGGCGGCGTCGCCGGACGAGGTGAACAGCGCGGTGCCGTTGCCGTAGGGGTTGGCGTTGACCAGGGCGATCGCCTCGGACAGGTCGGCCACGCGCATCACGACGAGCACCGGCCCGAAGATCTCCTCGGCGTACGCCCGCATGTCTGCCGTGACCCGGTCGAGCACCGTGGGTCCGACGAAGAACCCGCCCTCGAACCCGTCGACGGTGTGCCCGCGACCGTCGACGAGCGCGCGAGCACCCGACGAGACCGCGTCGGTGACGATCTCCTCGATCCGCAGCTGCGCAGCCTTGGTGATGACGGGGCCCATGTCGCTGTCCGGGTCGTTGCCGGGCGCCACGCGCACCTTCTGTGCGGCCGCCTTGAGCCGCTCGAGCAGCGCGTCGGCCACCTCGTCCACCACCAGGGCCACCGAGATGGCCATGCACCGCTCCCCGGCCGCGCCGAACGCGGCGCCGGTCAGGTGCGTCGCGGCGAGGTCCAGGTCGGCGTCGGCCAGCACCACCGCGTGGTTCTTCGCGCCGCCGAGCGCCTGCACGCGCTTCCTGTGAGCCGTTGCTGTCGCATAGACGTGCTGCGCGATCGGGGTGGACCCCACGAACGACACCGCGGAGACGTCGGGGTGCGTGAGCAGCCCGTCGACGGCCACGCGATCGCCCTGCAGCACGGAGAAGACCCCGTCGGGGAGCCCGGCGTCCTTCCACAGGCGGGCGAGCAGGAGCGACGACGAGGGGTCGCGCTCCGAGGGCTTGAGCACGAACGCGTTGCCGGTGGCGATCGCCATCGGCGCCATCCACAGCGGGACCATCGCGGGGAAGTTGAACGGCGTGATGCCGGCGACGACGCCCAGCGGCTCGCGGAACGAGAAGACGTCGACCCCGGTGGCAGCCTGGTCCGTGTACTCACCCTTGAGCAGCTGCGGGATGCCGCAGGCGTACTCGACGACCTCGAGCCCGCGGCCGACCTCGCCGAGGGAGTCGGCGATGACCTTGCCGTGCTCGGCGGTGATCGTCGCGGCGAGTTCGTCGGTGTGGGCGACCAGCTGCTCACGGAACGCGAACAGCACGCCCGCCCGCTTCCCGATCGGCTCCTGGGCCCAGCTCGCCGCGGCCTCGAGGGCCCCAGCGACGACCGCATCGACCTCGGCCTGGTCGGCGAGCAGCACGCGACCCGTCACCTCGCCCGTCGCCGGGTTGCGGACGTCTTGCGTCCGGGACCCGTCGGGCGTCGTCACCTGCCCCCCGACGACGTGACCGATCAGGGGTGCGGTTTCGACGAGCGCGGACATCAGAGCCTCTTTCGGCCGGTGGCGACGGAGTACGCCGGACCGATCAAATCTATCCCCGCACCGCAAACGGTCAGTCGCGGGCGGTGAGGACCAGGGGGCCGTCCGGGGTGATGGCGATCGTGTGCTCGGCGTGGGCTGCCACCGAGCCGTCGGCCGTGCGGATGGTCCAGCCGTCCGGGTCGATGGTGTAGTCGTCGCCACCGGCCATGAACCACGGCTCGATGGCGATCACCAGGCCGTTCTTGAGCTTGAGCCCCGTCCCTGGGCGGCCGAGGTTGGCCACGTGCGGGTCCTCGTGCATGGTGCGACCCACGCCGTGCCCGCCGAAGTCCGCGTTGATCCCGTACCCGCCGGCGCGTCCGATCGCGCCGATCGCGGCGGAGATGTCCCCCATCCGCGCACCGTTGCGCGCCGCGGCGATGCCGGCCGCGAGCGCGCGGTCCGTCGTGTCGATCAGCGCGGTCACCGCGGGGTCCTCCGTGCCGATCTGGAACGTCAGCGCCGAGTCCGCCACCCACCCCTGCACCTCGGCGGCGAAGTCGATGGACAGCACGTCCCCGTCGACGAGCACATGGTCGGACGGCAGGCCGTGCAGCGCCGCGTCGTTGACGGAGGTGCACAGGACGCCGGGGTACGGCATCGCGCCGAACGACGGGTGGTAGCCCAGGTAGACGGAGCGCGCTCCCGCGGCGTCGATCATCTGGTGCGCGTGGGTGTCCAGCTGTTTGAGGGTCATGCCCTCACGTGTCACGTCACGCAGGGACGACAGGACACCGGCGACGAACCGGCCGGCGGGACGCATGGCGTCGATCTGAGCGGGATTCTTGAGGGCCACACCCCCACCCTGCCACGGGCAGGCAACAGCCCGTGGGCTGAACCTCCGAGACGGAGGTCCGGCCGCGAAGGACGAGGTCGCGGCTCCCACGGGCTGCGGTGACTGCCTTGGATTCGCTCGCCGGCCGGGTGGCCTGCGGGCGGATGCAATCCGTCCGAAAAACCTGCCGGGCGACTAGCCGGCAGTCACCTCACGCGTCCAAGAAGAAATCATGTTCTGGACCACCTCCTCTCCCATGTGCCTTGAACGTACGTCCGGTTCGCACACCTGCCAAGCGTTTTCTCCGCTGGCGAACCGGCGGCACCGCGAGAAGGCTGGACCGATGAGCACTCCACCGTCCGCACCTTGGAACGACCACGCGGGTCGCCGGTTCTCGCTCTCGGCGACCGTCCTGGAGTCGCAGGACGCCCATGCGCTCGCAGACTTCTACCACCGGCTCCTCGGCTGGCCCGTGATCGCCGACGACGGCGGCTGGGCCCAGCTGCGCCCGCCCGGCGGAGGCAGCGGCCTGTCGTTCAGCTCGGACCCGCTCTACCGGGCGCCCGTCTGGCCCGCGACGACCGACCAGAACCAGATGCAGCTGCATCTCGACATCCGCGTCGACGACCTGGGCGCAGCGACCGAGCACGCCCTGGGTGCCGGGGCACGGCTCGCCGACTTCCAGCCGCAGGACCACGTCCGCGTCCTGCTCGACCCGGCGGGCCACCCGTTCTGCTTCTTCGAGAACTAGGTACCCGCGCACCCATACCTGCGGCATGCGGGCCGCATCGAACCAGGACGACGACCCCCCGGGCAGGTTCCTCGGGGGTCGTCGATGCCCTGCCTAGGCGACGACCGCCGCGCGGCCGAGACCGGTGAACGTCCAGCCGGCCTGGCGCCATGCTGCGGCGTCGAGCTTGCCGCGGGCGTCGATGACGTGGGCGTTGGCGGTCAGGGCGGCCAGGTGGGTGGGGTCGGCGCGCAGGAACTCGTCCCACTCGGTCAGGACCAGGACGACGTCGGCGCCCTCGACGGCCTCCTCGACGCTGGTGGCGTACGCCAGGGTCGGGAACGAGGAGCGGGCCGTGTCTCCGGCCTGCGGGTCGTAGACGGTGACCTGGGCGCCGCGCAGGTGCAGGGCGGCCGCGACGTTCAACGCAGGCGAGTCGCGCACGTCGTCGGTGTGCGGCTTGAACGCGGCCCCGAGCACCCCGACCCGCCGGTTCAGCACCGACCCCCCGCACGCCGCGATCGCCAGGTCCACGACCCGTTCACGCTGACCCATGTTGATCTCGTCGACCTGCTGCAACAACGCGGACGCCCGCCCGGCGCCGAGCTCGTTGGCCCGGAACATGAGCGCCCGGATGTCCTTGGGCAGGCAGCCTCCCCCGAACCCCAGCCCCGCGTCCAAGAACTGGCGCCCGATGCGCACGTCGTGCCCCAACGCGTCGGCCAGCACCGTGACGTCCGCACCCGCGGCCTCGCACACCGACGCGATCGCGTTGATGAACGAGATCTTCGTCGCCAAGAACGCGTTCGCGCTGACCTTGACCAGCTCCGCGGTCGGCAGGTCGCAGACCACCACCGGTGAACCCTCGGCGATCGGGGCCGCGTACACGCGTCGCAGCAACGCCTCCGACGGGCCCGTCGTGCCGCCCAGCACGATGCGGTCCGGGTGCAGCGTGTCCTGGACCGCCTTGCCCTCACGCAAGAACTCCGGGTTCCACACCAGCTCCGCGCGCACCCCGTCCGGCACCTGCGCGGCGACCAGAGCACGCAGCTGCGCACCCGTGCCCACCGGGACCGTCGACTTGCCCACGATCAGGCCGTCGTGGGTCAGGTGCTTCGCGATCGCCGCCGTCGCGGCCTCGACGTAGCGCAGGTCGGCGGCGTGGCTCGTCTTGGACTGCGGGGTCCCCACGCACACGAAGTGCACGTCCGCCCAGCCGACCGCCTCGGCCACATCCGTGGTGAACCGCAGCCGGCCGGTCGCCAACATCTCGGTGAGCAGCTCGGGCAGACCGGGCTCGTAGAACGGGACCTTGCCGGCCGAGAGCATCTCCACCTTGTGCGGGTCCGTGTCTACACCCACGACCTCCATGCCGAGCTGGGCCATCGCGACCGCGTGCGTCGCACCGAGGTACCCGGTACCCAGGACCGCGACCCGCGGCATCGGAGCATCGGGGTCGAACGGGCTGCGGACGGACGTGTCGCTTGCGGCGATCTCGCCACGGGTCGTCGTCATCACGGCTCCTGGGTGGGGGTTGTGGGGGTCGGCGCGGCAACGAATCCCGCCGCCGGGTTGTGGATGCCCTCGACGAATGCTTGCGTCGCGGCGCCGGTCGACGTGATGCGCCAGTCATTGGTCACGGGTGTGCCGGTGCTCGTGGTGACCGTGTTGTGGAACCAGGCGAACCCGATGATGTCCGCGTTCTCGGGCCGGGCGAGCCCGGCGAACAGGTCGGTCACCCAGGCTGCCTTCTGACCACCCACCTCCGAGGCCCCGATCTCGGCGAGCAGGATCGGTTTCGACGTGATCGAACGGAGCTGCTTCAGCGAGCTGTCGAAGGTGTAGGAGAAGGTCGGAACCTGCGACGCTGCGTACGGCGGCCGGTAGTAGCCGGACAGGCCTGCCCAGTCCACGTACTCGTCACCGGGGTAGAGGCTCTTCATGTAGGCGTTCGTGTTCCTGGCCCAGCTCGACAACCTGTTGATGATGTTCGGCGCCCACACCCAGACGACGTACTGGTTGGCTCCCTCGGCCTGGAAGATGTCGTGCACGTGGCGCCACATCTTCACGTAGTCGCCCGCGCCGTTGCCGTTGAGCGAGGAGCCGGCATAGGTGCGCTCGCCCCACGGGTACCAGTCGCCGTTCATCTCGTGATCGAGCCGGATCGCGAGCGGCAGGCCGAGGCTGACGATGTCCCTCGCGTACTGGTGCAGGTAGTCGTCGTAGGTGCCACCGATGATCCTGGGCAGCGAATAGTCCGGGTTGGTCGTCGTGTTGTTCGAGGCCTTGAGCGGTTGGGACTCCCAGGTGAGCAGCGGGAGCGTGCCGTGCTGCCAGGCGCGCGTGACGGCGTCGGCGCGGAACGGACCGTCCCAGCCCTGGAAGTATCCGGCGATCGTGGGCTTCACGCCCACCGTCGCGGCCACGCTGTCGAACTCAGCCCAGTTGAACGGTGACTGCGGCGTGTACAGCCCGAACTGCCGGGTGCTGGGCGCGAGCAGCTCGGACAACGGCGGCGCCTTCGGCGCGGCCGGTGGTGCAGCAGCGGGCTTCGTCGCCGTCGCGGCGGCGGCCGCAGCCGCCGCAGCAGCCTGGCGCTTCGCCAACGCCTGCTCGGCGGCGGTGGCGCGTGCCTTGGAGGCCGCTGCCTCGCCGACGGCTGCGGCCGCCTTCCGCTCGGCGTCCCCCTTCGCCTTGCCACGAGCGGCCGCCGCCGCCCGCTCCTGCTCGGCCTTCTGTCGGGCCTTGGCGTCCGCAGCAGCGCGCTGCGCGGCCGACTTCTGCTCGCCGCTCGCCGCCGCCAGCGCGCGCTCGGCTGCCGCCTTCTGCTCGCCGCTGACCACGCCCGCGGCACGCTCGGCGTCCGCCTTGGCCTGCGACCGGGTGAGGTTGTCGAGCTTCTCGGTCTGGCCGGCCAGCGCTGCCGTGAGGTCGGCGTTCTCCTGCCTGAGAGCCACCTCCTGCGCGCTCGGGGCGCCTTGCGCGCTCGCGTCAGCCGTGGACGGGGACAGCCAGACGACGGCGGAGACCGCCAGCAGGGCGAGGGTGACCACAACGGCCGCGAGACGGGCGCGGGGCGTGGTGTTGAGGATGTTCCTAGACATAAGCGAGCGCCTCCAGGGCAAGTAGGGCGAGCGCGATGCCGTAGGGCACGGCGGCCAGCGGGTTCAGGCGGCGCCGTGCCGGAGCCGGCTTCGCGGTGCGTTCGGTCGCGCGGCGCCGCTGGACCTTCGTCTGGACGGCGTGACCGTCGGCCGGCACCCGGTCGACGAGGTCGATGGGCGCCAGGTGCTCGGTGGCTTCGAGCTCGGCCATCAGGTCGTCGTTCTCGGGACCGCCGACGTAGGCGCCCGACCGGGTGCCCCAGCCGGCGACGTGGGCCATGCGCAGGAACCCGAAGATCCGGATCGGCATGAGGAAGAACGTGGACACGATGATGAACACGGGCAGTCGCCAGAAGTCCGAGGGCTTCTCCTGCAGGTGGCGGATCTGCCGGATCGTCATCGACAGCACCGACGAGACGATCATCAGCGCGACCACCCAGAACCACCCCGTCAGGCCCGTGTACGTGGACAGCGCGGCCTCGTACAGGTTCGTGCCGGTGTTCGTGACCGACCGGTAGATCCAGCCCAGGATCGTGCCGAGGAGCAGGAACGGCAGCAAGATGTCGGTGGCGAAGAAGATGCCCAGCACCGGGGCGTGCCCGGCCATCCACGGCAGCATCCGCAGGGTGTTGTACTGGCTTCCCCGCGCCCAGCGCAGCTGCTGCTTTGCCAGCTTCTTCACCTGCAGCGGGGCGTCGGTGTAGACCAGGCTCGAGTACTGGTAGACCGTCTTGTACCCGGCCTTGAGGGTGAGGTTGGTCAGCGTCCGGTCGTCGGAGACCTCCAGGAACACCCCGAGGAACTTCTCCGTCATGAACGCGTCCATCACCTGCATGAGGATCCGTCGCCGGAACGCGATCGTGCGCCCCGGCAGGCATCCGATCTGCCCCAGGGAGGACTGCGCGGGCATCGAGTACAACGCCCGGGTGTTCTCCAGCCAGTCGGCCCACCGGGTGATCCACGACCGAGTCGGATCCAAGATCCGCTGCCTGGTGGTCACGCCACCGACCGCCGGGTTCGCGAACGGCTTGACCAGCTCGGGCAGCGTCCCCTCGGTCCAGATCGTGTCCGAGTCGACGAGCACCGTGACGTCACCCACGGACATCCCGGTGCCGATCATCACCGCGTTGCGCTTGCCCGGGATCGGGGTGTGCACCCAGCGGACCAGGGGCGCGAAATCATCGGACACCCGCTCGAGCCCAGGATTCGCGGCACCGTTGATCACCACGATCACCTCGTCGGGACGCTGCGCGACGATCCGCTCCAAGACCTCCCGGAACAGGTCCAACGGCTCATCCACCACCGGCACGACCACACTCGTCGTGACCTCGTACGGCTCGGTGACCGGACGATACCGACGACTCAGCACCACCTTGAGCAACCACAACGCCCACACCAATGACGAGAACACAGCAAACAGATAGATCTGAAAGTGCCCGGAGAACATCTCTCGGATCTGCAGGATGAAGACGAACATTCAGACACTCCACGCGGTCGTTGGGCCACGCGGGGCCGACACGAAGCTGCTAGCCCTCCGATCGGTCGGAGGCGGCACTACCATGCGCGGATTTCTAATCCAGTGCAAGCCTCAGACGCCACGCCAGTTATGACCAATGTCACTCTTGTCAGAGGCATCTGGACAATTGGGACCGCGAATGCGACAAATGGGTCCTTGCTGGCGGACAGGACAGATCGTCGTGGCTCGCCATGGCCGGCCGTGCCCCGGCTCGCCATCCGCCGCAACCAGCGATTCTCGTGGCAGTGACGTCGTCGGCACAAGCACTGCCGACGCCCATCGCGTCACAGCTCGTCCGCCGGGCGTCCGATCCTGAGGCCCGGGAACACGCGGCAATGAAATGGCGCCGCCGTCAGACATCCATTTCCCGCTCGATATTAATTAATGCATTTGCCTGACGGTGACGGGCAGGTCGACCGGGTGTCGTCGCCTAGCCGTGCTGTCCCCGCGTCGCTCGGCAAACGTCACGCGACCCGTCGTGTGCTCCGGGCCGGAGGGCCCCGGGCGCTCAGCGTTCGAGCGGGCGTCGGCGGGGATCGGCCAGATCCGCCCGCGACGTGCTGGGGCGGCGAGGAACGTCCGCGTCAGCTCGTCGACCGTGAGCACCTGCGGTCCGCGGGCGACGCTCATACCGGGCGGGCGGTCCGGATACTCTCCGCGAGCGCGGGCACCCGCGGCGCCTTGACCAGCACGGCGACGTCCTGGGCCGCGCCCTTGGCGAGCGTGATCCGGAGGCCCGTGACGGTCCGCTTCTGCCACGTCCGGACGTCGTCGGCCGAGGTCACACCCGTGACCATGGACCAGGGGGACGCGAACACCTTGGTCCCCGACGTCTTGCCGGCCCAGATCTCGATGCCGCCGGGGCCGTAGGCGAGCGTCGCGGCGACGCCGTTGGTGGTCCGCTCACCGGCCGCCTTGAGCAGCGGCTCCTGGGTCGGGCCGGTCACGCAGGCGACGAACGACCAGCCAGGGTGCGTCGCGGTGAGCGCCCGCGCCCGCTTGCGGTTGGCGCGCTCGATGCCCTGGCTCGTCATGATGAGGACGGCCGGCCCGACGACGAACGCCACGATCAGCAGCCCCGCCGCGGTGTAGTTGCCGTTCGGGATGGTCAGGGCGAGCCCGACCACGAGGAGGACGAGAAGGATCGCGATCAGGACGATCCAGCGGCTCTTGGTCACAGGCGGGACGGTACCCGAGTCGGTCGACTCCTAGGTTTCGGGCTGCCGCGCCCGCCTCCTCGACGGCGCGGAGATCCCGCCGTCCGAACGCGCTACACAGTCTTGGCGGCCACGGTCGGGTTCCCGCAGGCGCCGCAGAACGGGTCGTCCTGAGCCAGCCGGTACCGGGCGCACTCCGGGTTCGTGCACGTGCGGGTCCCGACGCCCGCGGGTCGGGCGACCGGCCGGGTCTTGTGCTTCAGGGGCATGGGCGTGGTGTAGATCGGACCGATCGGCCCGGGTTGCCCCTTCGGCGGGACGCGCAGCACGGACCAGGACGTCGGCTTGCCGCAGACCGCGCAGGTCCGGGTCGTCTGGACCTTCCCCTCCGCGGCGCAGGCCGGGTCTGTGCACCGCAGGGCCACGTTGGCCATGACGTTCCCCTCACGAGTCGGTTGGCGACGATCAGCGTACCGATCAGGGCTCGGTCGGCGGCTCCTGCCGGCGCGCGCGGACGATCAGCGGGATCCCCACGCCGAGGCCGACGACGACCAGGCCGAGCAGCCACCAGACCCACGCGGGCGTGCCGCTCGGGTCCGCCTCGGTGGTGTCGTCCGCGGTCGCGGACGGGGAGGGCGCCGGCGTGGCGGTCGGTGTCGGCGTAGGGGTTGGTGTTGGTGTCGGTGTCGGTGTCGGTGTCGGTGTCGGTTCCGGCGCAGGGACGACGGCCGTCTCGGTGGGCACCGGCACGGGCGCCTCGGTCGGCTGCGGCTCGGGCGCCTGCGTGGGCACCGGCTCCTGGGTGGGGACCGGCGCCGGCAGCTGGGTCGGGGTCGGGAGTGCCGGCACGGTCGGCGTCGGCGTCGGGCGGGCCGGGATCGTGAACGTGGGGCTCGGCAGCGTCCGCGTCGGGCTCGGCCGGTCCAGCCCGTCACCACCGGTGCACGACGCCAGAAGGAGCACGGTCAGCGCCGCGACGACCGTTGCGGACAGTCGGCGTACGACGACCTTCTGCGGTGCAGCCACGCCTCGCCCCTCTCGGCGACTCGTCCGCGGACGACACGCGCCGCCGCGGCTGCCGGCGCGGGGAGCCCCGAACGGCGTGGGCCGACCGTACCGAGGTGCGGGGGGCGCTGAAAAGGGGTCAGCACCTGCGGTTTTGTCGGACGGAGGGGGTCCTCGCAGCGGGTGCGACCCGGCGAACTCCCACTGACCGATCAGGCGCGCAGGTCCTTGCGGAGGATCTTTCCCGACGACGACTTCGGGATGGCGTCGACGAACGCCACCTGCCGGATCTTCTTGTGCGGCGCCACCCTGTGCGCCACCCACGCCATGAGGTCGTCCGGGTCGAGCTCGCCGGCCTTCACGACGAACGCCTTGGGCGTCTCCTGCCCGTCGGCGTCGGCCACGCCGATCACGGCGGCATCCTGCACGGCCGGATGGGTGAGAAGCAGCGCCTCGAGCTCGGCCGGCGGGACCTGGTAGCCGTGGTACTTGATCAGCTCCTTGAGCCGGTCGACCACGTAGAAGCCGCCGGACGCATCGATGGTCACGATGTCGCCGGTGTGCAGGAAGCCCTCGTCGTCGAGCGTCGCCGCGGTCGCGGCCTCGTCGCCCAGGTACCCGACCATCACGTTCGGGCCCTGGCACCACAGCTCACCCGGCTCGCTCATGCCCTCCGCCGGCACCGCGATGTCGTGCCCGTCGGCGGGGTCGATCAACCGGGCGACCATGTTGGGCACGAGCACGCCGATCGATCCGCGCGGCAGGTCGTCGCGGTCGGCCGGGACCGCGTGCGAGACGGGGCTCATCTCGGTCATCCCGTAGCCCTGCACCACCCGGCAGCCGAGCCGGTCGTGCACGGCGTCCGCCAGGGCTCCGTCCAAGGGAGCCGCCCCCGACAGGATCGTGTGCACGCTCGACAGGTCGTGCTCGGCGACCATGGGGTGCCGCGCGAGCGCCAGCGCGATCGGCGGCGCGATGAAGAGGTAGGTGCAGCGCCGGCTCTGGATCGTGCCGAGGAACTGCGCCAGGTCGAACCGCGGCAGCGTCACCAGCCGCGCGCGCTGGCGCAGCGACAGGTTGAGCAGCACGGTCATCCCGTAGATGTGGAAGAACGGCAGGACGGCGGCGACGACGTCGTCGGGCGTCAGGACGATCAGCCGCCGCGACTGCGCGACGTTGGCGACGAGGTTGCGGTGCGTGAGCATCACGCCCTTGGCCCTGCCGGTCGTCCCCGAGGAGTACGGCAGGACCGCGAGGTGCGTCGCCGGGTCGAGGTGCACGTCCGGCGCACTGTGCCGCTCGGCGAGCAGGTCCGCGAACGACGTGAACCCGTCCGCGCCGTCGGCCACCACGATCCTGCCGTCGGCGATGCCCGCGGCCCGGGCCGCGGCGAGCATCGGCTCCCGGAGCACCGACGCGGTCACGACGAACACCGCACCCGAGTCGGCCAGCTGCCGCGCGATGTCGTCGGCCGTGTACAGGGAGTTCACCGTGGTGACGGTGGCGCCGGCCCGCAGGATGCCGTGGAACAGAGCGACGAACGCCGCGGAGTTGGGCGCGTGCAGCGCGACGACGTCACCCGGGATCACGCCCCGGGCCGCGAGGGCGCCCGCCACGCCCAGCACCTGCCCGACCAGCTCGCCGTAGGTGACCATGCGCTCCCCGTCGAGCACCGCGACCGTCGCCAGCTCGTCCGGGGTGAGCGACCCGAGCACGTAGTCGAAGACCGACTCGTCGGGGATGTCGATGTCGGGGTACGGACTCTGGACGACCACGAGCAGCTCCTCGCACACCGGGCGCGCACGCCGGTGTGCGCAGCCGCCCTCGCACGGTACCCGCGAGCCGCGCCGGTCACGAGCCCGAGATCGGACTGGCTCCTCAAGAAGGCGCCCGTACATGCCGAGGTCGTCACACATCGGCGGCGTCGCGACGAAGGAGCCTGCATGGCCATGCCCGGCTGGTACCCGGACCCGCACGACTCGAGGAGGCGGCGCTGGTTCGACGGGACGGGCTGGACCGGGCACAGCACCCCGGTGGAGACCGTCGCTGGTCCCCAGCCGTACGCCGGGTACCCGATGGCGTTCGGGTCGCCCCCCGCCGCCGCCCCGAACACCACGGCCACGGCCGGTCTGACCTTCGGGATCCTGTCAGTCTTCCTGGCGCCGCTCATGGGCGTCATGGGCATCATCGGGATCGCCCTCTCTGCATTCGGCCTGGCGCACGCCAGGTCGCTCCAGGCCAGGGGACTGCCGCCCGACGGCCGCGCGAAGGCACAGTGGGGGCTCGGGACGTCCATCGTCGGGACGGTCCTCGGCCTCGTGGTCCTTGCCGCCGTCCTCGGCAGCAGCGGGTCCGATCATCGGCGCTACGACAGCGCGGCCGTGGAGCAGAACATCACCGCCGGCCTGGAGTCGACGGCTCCCGGTGTGACCGTCGAGTGCCCGTCGTCGACGTCGACCGCCGCCGGGAGCGTCATCAGCTGCGTCGCGCGCCTCCCCGGAGGGTCCGAGCGCGACGTCGTGGTGACGTTCGGCGAGCGCGGCTCGTGGACCTGGGTGATGCACTGAGCCAGGCCCCGTCGAAGCGTGCCGATCGACGGAGGCACATGACGAGGGCCACCGTCCCTTCGGGGATCCGTGCACGGAGGGCGTCGCCCACACGGTCACTGCTCAACTTCGCGGGCGCGCGCGCCGATGGATCGGGCATGGGGGTCAGGCGTGTTGTGCTCGCGGTCGCGTTGACGGCCGGTCTGGTGTGGGTGAGCGGGTGCGCACCGCAGCCGGCGCCCGTTGCGGGTCCACCGATGCCGGGGATGACCCCGGTCGCGGTCCCGAACCCGGTCGCGCTGACGAAGTCCGACGACGACTGTGGGTGCGCGGGCGACCCGAGCACAGCTCTTGAGAGGGCCGTGGGGTACGCCCAGTCGTACAAGGCCGAGGCGATGAATGCGGCACCCGGTGTGTACTCGGACATCCAGGTCCACGCGTTGCCGCCGGACACGATGGAGTACGAGTTCATCTTCGCGCAGGAGGCGTCCGCGACTGCCGCACCGGCGTACCTCGACACGCAGCTGGTGAAGTTCCAGGCCATCTGCGACTCGAAGGACTTCCCGTCGATGAAGCGGATCGGCATCGCGCACCCGAAGATCCACTTCCTGTTCGTGAACGCGGACGGCACGACGCTGTGGGAGCACACGTTCGAGCCCTCGTGACCCGGGTCGTGACGTCGTCGCCGTGCCGCCAGGAGACGTGGCGCTCAGGACGACCGACGGCTCAGCTCCCACCGCCGGGATCCGACCAGCACACCAGAGTGACGCGACCGTCGAGCCGCGTGGCTTCCGTGCGCGGTGGCGTCGACCCCCGAGGACCCCGCTGATCGGCGGGGGCGTCGGCTGCTCCGTATCCTGCGACGCATGGCACTGAGCGCACTCTTCATCGGCGGGACCGGCATCATCAGCACCGAGGCGGCCCGGCGGGCGGTCGCGGAGGGGGTCGAGCTCACCCTGCTCAACCGCGGGCAGTCCGCGACACGCCCGGTGCCCGACGGTGCCCGCGTGCTGCACGCCGACGTGCGCGACCCGGAGTCCGTGCGCTCCGCGGTGGGTGACCTCGAGTTCGACGCGGTCGTGGAGTTCATGGCGTTCACGCCCGAGCACGTGCAGACGGACCTCGACCTGTTCACCGGCCGCACCGGTCAGTACGTGTTCATCAGCTCCGCGTCTGCCTACCAGACGCCGCCGACCCATCTCCCCGTCGTCGAGTCGACGCCGCTGCGCAACCCGTTCTGGGAGTACTCGCGGAACAAGATCGCCTGCGAAGACCTCCTCGTCCGCGCGTACCGCGACACCGGTCTGCCGATGACGATCGTGCGCCCTTCGCACACCTACGACGCCACGCTCATCCCGATGGATGGCGGCTGGACGGTGATCGACCGGATGCGCCGCGGCCTCGAGGTCGTCGTCCCGGGCGACGGAACCTCACGATGGACCATCACCCACAGCGCGGACGTCGCCGTCGGGATCGTCGGGCTGCTGGGCCGCGAGGAGGCGATCGGCGAGGCGTTCCACATCACCGGTGACGAGGCGCCGACGTGGGACCAGATCTACCTCGCGATGGCTCGGGCCGCCGGCGTGGACGAGCCGCGGCTCGTGCACGTCGCGTCCGACGCGGTCGCCGCCGCCGACCCTGAGCTCGGCGCAGGGATCATCGGCGACAAGGCGCACACGATGATCTTCGACAACACGAAGATCCGGCGGTTGGTCCCTCAGTTCTCGCCCCGCATCCCCTTTGCGCAGGGCGCCCGCGAGATCGTCGCCTGGCACGATGCCGACCCCGCCCGCCGGACGATCGACCCCCAGTTCGAGGCCCTCACCGAGCGCCTCCTGGAGGCTTACCGGCCCCGCCCGCTCTGACCGCTCAGCCGGTCCCGGACGCAGAAACTCCCGGCAGGATCAGATCCTGCCGGGAGTTGTCCGGACTGCTGGGCCTTGGTCGTCCCGAGACCCCACTGTGCGCGAGGGGGGATTTGAACCCCCACGCCCTTTCGGACACTGGCACCTGAAGCCAGCGCGTCTGCCGTTCCGCCACTCGCGCGCGCCGGAGAACATTAGCACGGTGACACAGGCCTCCCGAACACGGCCGAGAGCGCACGAACGACCGTGGAGGACGGTGCGCCACGCTCCGAGGGCGTGGTGCAGGCGTCCTCGGCGCGGGCGGCCCGCTGCACCCGATCGGGTGTACCGCCCGGGCGCCGCGCGGGACTCGCCGACATCCGGGTCCGGACGCTCGCGGCCCGGATACCATCGACTGACCAGCACGGCACAGCCGTGCGCAGGTCAGCGGCAACGAGTCGAGAAGGAGGTGGGCGTGGGCATCCTCGACAGGTTCGAGAACGGCGTGGAGCGGGTGGTCAACAACGCGTTCGCCAAGGCCTTCAAGAGCGAGCTCAAGCCGCTCGACCTCTCCAGCGCGCTGCGCCGCGAGGTGGACGACCGGGCCGCCGTCGTCGGCCGCGACCGCACCGTCGTGCCGAACGAGTTCACGCTGGAGCTCGCCACCGCGGACTACGACCAGGTCGAGTCGTGGGGCGCCGAGGCGCTCGCCGACGAGTTCGCGGCGAACGTCACGGACTACGCGGCCGGTCAGCGGTTCGCGTTCGTCGGGCCGGTCACGGTGCGGTTCAGCGAGGACACCGAACTGGAGGCCGGCCGCTTCCGGGTGATCAGCGCGACGGTGCGCGGAGCGGTGGCACCCGCCGCGGCGACCGCGACGCCGAGCGCACGCCACCCGCTGGTGGACATCGACGGTCAGCGCTACATCCTCACCGGGCCGGTCACGGTCATCGGGCGCGGGTCGGAGGCGGACATCATCGTCGACGACCCCGGCGTCTCCCGGCGCCACCTCGAGATCAAGGTGACGCCGGACGGCGTCATCGCGAGCGACATGGGCTCCACCAACGGGCTCTTCGTCGAGGGCCACCAGGTACCGGCTGCGACGCTGCTGGACGGCAACACGCTGACCATCGGGCGCACCCGGATCCTGTTCTGGACAGGCGGCGAGCCGGACCCGGACGAGTGACGTCGGCGCATGAGTGAGCTGACGATCACCCTGCTACGGCTGGGTTACCTGGCCCTGCTCTGGGTTCTCGTGCTCACCTCGATCGCCGTGCTGCGACGCGACCTGTACGGCACGCGCATCACGGACCGTCGGCGCAAGAACAAGGCGCCGCAGCTCGCCGGGGCGGCCGTCGCCCATCCGACCCCAGCCCCACCGCGACAGACCAGGTCGGCCGGACCCAGCCGCCTCGTCGTCACCGAGGGTCCCCTTCGTGGCACGATCATCCCGCTCGGGTCGTCGGCGGTCCTGCTCGGTCGCGCTCCCAGCTGCACGCTCGTCCTCGACGACGACTACTCGTCGTCGCGGCACGCACGGATCTATCCGCAGGGTGGCCAGTGGTTCGTCGAGGACCTCGGATCGACGAACGGGACATTCGTGGCGGACCAGCGCGTCGAGGCCCCCACCCCGCTGCCGACCGGTACACCGGTCCGCGTGGGACAGAGCGTGCTCGAGCTGCAGAGGTAACCGGTGACCGTCGCACTCAGGTATGCGGCACGGTCCGATGTCGGGCTCGTGCGCTCCAACAACCAGGACTCGGCCTACGCCGGGCCGCACCTGCTCATGGTCGCCGACGGGATGGGCGGGCACGCGGGCGGCGACGTCGCGTCCTCGGTGGCGGTCGCCGCGTTCGCGCCGCTGGACGGCGAGTCCCACGGGTCCGACGACGCCCTCGACCAGCTCGAGGCGGCGCTGGCCGACGCGCGCGAGGAGATCATCCACCGCAGCGAGGCCGACCCGGAGCTGACGGGCATGGGCACGACGGTGCTGGCCATCCTGCGGGCAGGCAACAAGCTCGCGATGGTGCACCTGGGCGACTCGCGCGGCTACCTGATGCGCGACAAGGTCCTCACGCAGGTCACCACGGACCACACGTTCGTGCAGCACCTGGTGGACATCGGCCGGATCACACGGGAGGAGGCCGAGGTCCACCCCCAGCGTTCGGTGGTCATGCGGGTGCTCGGCGACTTCGATCCCGACGTCGCCCCCGACCTGTCGGTGCGCGAGGCGCGCCCGGGCGACCGCTGGCTGCTGTGCTCGGACGGCCTGTCGGGGTTCGTCAGCGCGGAGACCATCGAAGAGACCATGGCGACGATCGACGACGTCGACTCCTGCGCCGACCGGCTGGTCCAGCTGGCGCTGCGCGCCGGCGGCGGCGACAACATCACCGTGGTGCTGGCCGACGTCCTCGAGCTCGACGACGTCGCGGACGGCGAGGGCCCGACGACGCACGCCTCGGTGGTCGGCGCCGCAGCCCTGACACGCAACGACCCCACGGCCGCCGACGACGGGCCGGCAGCGCGTGCCGCCAGCCTGACCAAGCCGGAGGAGCCGGGAGAGGTCGACGAGGAGGACGACGAGCCGGAGCCTCGTCGGCGGTGGCGCGTCCTGGTGGCCTGGATCGCGGGCGCCGTCCTCGTCCTGGGAGCCATCGGGCTGACCGTCGCGTGGCTCAACACGCAGTACTACGTGGGCGTCGACGACGGCCAGATCACCATCTTCCGGGGCGTGCCGCAGAGCCTCGGCCCGATCGACCTGTCGTCGCCCATCGAGCACTCGGGCACGGGTGTGGACGACCTGCGCTCGGCCTACCTGCGCGAACGCGTGGTCCAGACGATCCAGGCGGACTCGCTGGAGGACGCCCGGGCGCAGGTGGTCATGCTCCAGGACGACGCGGGCTCGTGAGCTGATGGCCACCGTCCAACCGCACCGCGTGCGGCCGGGTCGCGGCGTCGAGCTCGGGCTGCTGGTGCTCGCGCTGGCGATCGGCCTGGCCTCGTACGTGCTGGTCGGCATCGGGACCACCGACAAGGTGCCGCCCGACGTGCTCGAGTACGGCATCGGCATGGCGGTGCTCGGGGTCGGCATCCACCTGGTGCTGCGGTGGCGGGCGCCGTTCGCGGACCCGGTGATCCTGCCCATCACGGTGGCGCTCAACGGCATCGGGCTGGCCATGATCTACCGCATCGACTACGCGTACGAGGCGCGCGGGCGCGAGCACGGGTTCGCCGACCGTCAGCTCGTCTGGACCGCCATCTCCGTGGTTCTGGCGGCCGCGGTGCTCATCCTGCTGCGCGACCACCGGACGCTGCGCCGCTACACCTACACCGCGGGCGTCGCCGGTCTCGCGCTGATCCTGCTCCCGCTGGTCCCCGGTGTGGGCGTGCTGATCAACGGTGCCCGGATCTGGGTGCGCGTCGGGGGCGTCGGGTTCCAGCCCGCCGAGTTCGCCAAGATCGCGTTCGCCATCTTCTTCGCGGGCTACCTGGTCACCCACCGCGACGCGCTCGCGCTGGCCGGTCCGAAGGTGCTCGGGCTGCAGCTGCCGCGTCCACGTGACCTCGGACCCATCCTCATCGTCTGGGGCGCCTCGGTCGCGGTCCTCGTCCTGGAGCGCGACCTCGGCACCTCGTTGCTGTTCTTCGGCCTGTTCGTCGCGATGCTTTACCTCGCCACCGAACGGCTCTCCTGGGTGGTCATCGGCCTGCTCCTGTTCGTCGTCGGCGCATGGCTCGCTGCGAGCGCGTTCTCGCACGTCGGAGCACGTTTCGACGCGTGGCTCCACGCCTTCGACCCTGCCGTGTTCGACAAGACGTACGGCGGGTCCGGGCAGCTGGTCCGCGGCCTGTTCGGCATGGCCAGCGGCGGACTGTTCGGCACCGGCTGGGGCACCGGACGCCCGGACCTGGTGCCCTTCGCGGAGTCGGACTTCATCGTCGCGTCGCTCGGTGAGGAGCTGGGCCTCACGGGCCTCATCGCGATCCTGATGTGCTACCTGATCCTCGCGCAGCGCGGCTTCCGCACAGCGATCGGCGTCCGCGACGGCTTCGGCAAGCTGCTCGCCGGCGGCCTGGCGTTCATCGTGGCGCTGCAGACGTTCGTCGTCGTCGGCGGCGTCACGCGCCTCATCCCCGTGACCGGCCTGGTGACGCCGTTCGTCGCGTACGGCGGCTCGTCGCTCGTCGCCAACTGGGTGATCGTCGCGCTCCTGCTCCGGATCTCCGACGAGGCCCGGCGGCCGGCGCCGGACGTGCGGGTCCCCACGCCGATCGCGGGCGTGCCCACGGTCGCGACCGGCGGCGACCAGCCGACCGAGGTCATCGGCAGGCAGCGATGAACACTCCGCTGCGCCGGCTCGCCACCGTGGTCATGGCCATGTTCCTCGTCCTCATCGGCAGCGCGACGTGGGTCCAGTACGTCCAGGCCGACAAGCTGAACAACGACCCTCGCAACGTGCGCGGCCTCTACCGCGAGTACGGGAACGCGCGCGGGCCGATCGTCGTGGGCGGCAAGGCGATCGCGTTCTCGACGCCCGTCAGCGACCCGTACGGGTACCAGCGCCAGTACACGGACGGGTCCATCTACTCGACGATGACCGGGTTCTACTCGATCGTGAACGGCAAGACCGAGCTGGAGAACGCCGCGAACGCCGAGCTGACCGGCAAGGGCGACCAGCTGTTCTTCACGCGCATCCGGGACCTGATCACGGGTCGCAAGCCGGAGGGCGCGGCGGTCGAGACCACGATCAACCCCGCCGCGCAGGCCGCCGCGGTGGCGGGTCTGGGAGACCAGCAGGGCGCGGTCGTCGCGATCGAACCGTCCACCGGAAAGATCCTCGCGCTGGTCAGCACGCCCGGGTTCGACCCGAACACGCTGGCGACGCATGACACCGCCGCCGCGAGCGCCTCCTACCAGGCCCTCTCCGCCGCACCGGGCAACCCGCTGCGCAGCAACGCCACCAAGGAGCGGTACGCCCCGGGCTCGACGTTCAAGCTGGTCACCGCGGCGGCGGCGCTGGAGAGCGGCCAGTACACGCCCGCCTCGACGCTCCCCGCGCCGCACCAGCTCGACCTCCCGCAGACCACCGCGACCATCGGCAACTTCGGCGGCGGCGGGTGCGGCAGCGACCCGATCACGCTGGCCGACGCCCTGCGCGTCTCGTGCAACACCGCCTTCGCGCAGCTCGGCCTCAACCTCGGCGCCGACGCCCTGCAGGCCCAGGCGGAGCGGTTCGGGTTCAACGACCCGAACCTGACCATCCCGATGAGCGTCGTGCAGAGCGTGTTCCCCGCCAACCTGAACGCACCGGAGACCGCCCAGTCGGCGATCGGGCAGCGCGACGTGCAGGCCACGCCGATGCAGATGGCGATGGTGGCCGCGGGGATCGCCAACGGTGGACGTCTCATGACCCCCTACGTCGTGCAGACGGTCCGCTCCGCCGATCTGACCACGGTCCACGTGACCAAGCCGACGCTCTACTCGACGGCCGTCTCGCCCGGCACCGCCGCGGCGTTGACGCAGATGATGATCGGCGTCGTGCAGTCCGGGTCCGGCACGGCGGCGCAGATCCCGGGCGTCCAGGTGGCCGGCAAGACCGGTACCGCGCAGACCACCGCAGACCAGCCCCCGCACGCCTGGTTCACGGCGTTCGCGCCGGCCGACAACCCGCGGGTCGCGGTCGCGGTGCTGGTCGAGCACGGCGGCAGCCTCGGCAACGAGGCCACCGGCGGACGCGTCGCCGCACCGATCGCCAAGGCGGTCATGGAGGCGGTGCTGGGCTCATGAAGACGGCGGCGGGCGTGGCCTTGGGTGAGCGGTACCGGCTGGTCCGGCAGATCGCGGTCGGCGGCATGGGTGAGGTGTGGGAGGCGCACGACGACGCGCTCGCCCGCCCGGTCGCCGTCAAGGTGCTGCGCTCGGAGTTCGCCGGCGACCGCGGGTTCCTCGAGCGCTTCCGCACGGAGGCGCGCAACTCGGCGTCCCTGTCGCACCCCAACATCGCCCAGCTGTTCGACTACGGCGAGCAGGACGGCTCCGGCTTCCTCGTCATGGAGCTGGTGGTCGGCGAGCCGCTGTCCGACCTGCTCGAGCGCGAGCCCGTGCTGCCCACCAGGCGCCTGCTGCCGATCCTCGCGCAGACGGCCCGCGGGCTGCACGCAGCCCACATCGCCGGGGTCGTGCACCGTGACGTGAAGCCCGGCAACATCCTGCTGGGGCGGGGCGGGCGCGTGAAGATCACCGACTTCGGCGTCTCGCTGGCCCGCAACCAGGTCACCATGACCGCCACGGGCATGGTGATGGGGACGGCGCAGTACCTCTCGCCGGAGCAGGCCGTGGGACATCCCGCGACACCGCTGTCGGACCTGTACTCCCTCGGGATCATCGCGTACGAGGCGCTGGTCGGGCACCGGCCGTTCACCGGCCCGACGGCCGTCGACATCGCCGTCGCGCACGTCAACAACCCCGTGCCCCCGTTGCCCCCGAGCGTCGACAGGCCGCTCGCAGACCTCGTCGTGCGCCTGCTGTCCAAGGAACCGAGCCAGCGCCCGCAGTCCGGCGAGGAGCTGGCGGCCATGCTGGACCGGCTCGTGCCGCGCACCCCACCGACCGGTGTGCCCATGCTGGTGGAGCAGCAGCCCACGCGACCGCCGGACACGTTCGCGACCGCCGCGACGCCCATCGCGCCCGCGGCACCGCCCCCGTCGTACCCGCCGCGCCGCGCCCGGCGACTCGAGGAGCCGGCGGCACCGAGGCGATCGCACGCCGCACCACCGACCGGCCAGGCCTCCCGCCGCATGGCCTGGCCGTTGCTCGTCCTGATCCTCGTGCTCGTCGCACTGCTCGGCGCCTTCGCCGCGAAGGCGATGCTGAACGCCGACGGACCCGCCGCAGGGACGAGCACCGGGACGACGCTGCTGGTCGCAGGCGCACCGCCCGGCCAGCACGACCCGCGGCCGGTCGCCGCCGGATACGCTTCTGGCGGGGATGGGGATGCGATGATCGGCCCGTACGGCACTGCCGTGGACTACAAGGCCGTGCCTGCACCATCCGGCACAGCATCAACGGAAGCAGAGGACGCCTAGTGGTGGACGACGGATCCCGGATCCTCGCCGGACGGTACGAGGTCGGCGAGCTCATCGGGCGTGGTGGCATGGCCGAGGTGCACATCGGCCACGACACCCGGCTCGGTCGCACGGTCGCCATCAAGATCCTGCGCTCCGACCTGGCCCGCGACCCGAGCTTCCAGAACCGGTTCCGCCGCGAGGCGCAGTCGGCGGCGGCCCTGAACCACCCCGCGATCGTGTCGGTCTACGACACCGGTGAGGACGTCTTCACCGAGCCCACCGGCGTCGTCGCCCACGTGCCGTTCATCGTCATGGAGTACGTGGAGGGCCACACGGTCCGCGACATCCTGCGCGACGGCCACGCGGTGCCCATCGAGGAGGCCGTCGACATCACGGCCGGCGTGCTCTCCGCCCTCGAGTACTCCCACCACGCGGGCATCGTGCACCGCGACATCAAGCCCGCCAACGTCATGCTCACGCCGACGGGTGCGGTCAAGGTCATGGACTTCGGCATCGCTCGCGCGGTGGCCGACTCGGCCGCGACCATGACGCAGACGCAGGCCGTCATCGGCACCGCGCAGTACCTGTCGCCCGAGCAGGCCCGTGGCGAGACCGTCGACGCGCGCTCCGACCTGTACTCCACCGGCTGCCTGCTGTTCGAGCTGCTCACCGGCCGCCCGCCGTTCATCGGCGACTCCCCGGTGGCCGTGGCGTACCAGCACGTCCGCGAGGCGGCGCCGGTCCCCAGCTCGTTCGCCTCCGACGTGCCCGACACGCTCGACCGCATCACGCTCAAGGCCCTCGCCAAGGAGCGCGACGCGCGCTACTCGTCGGCCGCCGAGTTCCGGGCGGACCTCGAGGCGGCCGTGCGGGGAGGCGTGGTCACCGCGCCTGCCGTCGGCGCGGCGGCCGCTGCGGCCCTCGTCGCCGCCTCGGCCGCCGAGACCACGCAGCTCATGGCCCCCCCGGTCGCGACGACCCAGACCATCCCTCCGGCCACGGCTTGGCAGTCGACCGGCACGCTGACGACGACGCCCGACGACGACCTCGAGGAGTCGCGCAGCAGCAAGGTCTGGCTGTGGGTCCTCATCGTCGTCGCGCTCCTGGCGGTCGGCGGGATCCTCTACCTGCTGCTGAGGGGCACCAGCGGACCCGAGCAGGTGACGGTGCCCGACGTGACCGGGCAGCAGGAGGCCGCCGCACAGGCCCTGGTCAAGGACCAAGGGTTCCTCTGGGGCGCGCCCATCCAGGCGACGAGCGACACCGTGGCCCAGGGCGCCGTCATCAGCACCAGCCCGAAGGGCGGCACCTCAGCCGACAAGGGCTCGACCGTCACGGCGACGATCTCCTCCGGCAAGGGCGACGTCACCGTGCCGAACGTGCTCGGCAAGTCCGAGCAGGACGCCGTCACGGCGCTGATGGCGGCCGGGCTCTCTGTGAATCCGACCAGGACGCAGGACGACAACGCAGCATTCCCGCAGGGTCAGGTGACCAAGACCGATCCCGCGGCGGACACCAGCGTCGCCGCCGGCACCGCCGTGACCCTGTCGGTCTCCACCGGCAACGTCGCGGTCCCGGACGTGACCAACATGCCCAAGCAGCAGGCGCTCGACACCCTGAACGCCCAGAAGCTGTCCGGCAACACGCAGGAGGTCCCCTCCGACAAGACCCCCGGCACGGTCATCGCGCAGGACCAGGCGCCCGGCACGCTGGTCAAGCAGGGCCGCACCATCAACCTGCAGATCGCCGTCGCGCCGACCACCACGACCGTGCCGAGCGGGCTCGCCGGAATGACCTACGACCAGGCCGTCGCCGCGCTGAACAACGCCGGCCTGACCAACGTCAACCGGATCGACGACGTCTCGGACCAGCCGAAGGACCAGGTGCTCCGCACCGACCCGACCGCCGGCACCGAGGTACCGTTCGACCAGCAGATCGACGTACACGTCTCGAAGGGTCCGACGATCCCCGCACCCGGCAAGACGCCGTAGCAACGCGACGAAGGGCCGTCCCGTCGGGACGGCCCTTCGTCGTGACAGGGTCTACAGACGCACGAGCGGGTGCAGACCCGCCGAGCGGGCGACGGCCTGGTCGTCGCCACAGATCTCGAGCCAGTTGGCCAGCAGCCGGTGGCCACCCTCGGTGAGCACCGACTCGGGGTGGAACTGCACGCCGTAGAGCGGGAGCGACCGGTGCTGCAACCCCATGATGATGCTGCGGCTCTCCGAGGCAACGACCGCGGTGACCTCCAGCTCGTCGGACACCGTGTCGTTCACGACCGCCAGCGAGTGGTACCGGGTCGCGGTGAACGGGTCGGGCAGGCCGGCCAGCACGCCCTCGCCCTTGTGCTCGATCTGGCTGGTCTTGCCGTGCATCAGCTCGGGTGCGTGCGTGACGACCCCCCCGAACACCTCCCCGAGCGCCTGGTGGCCCAGGCACACGCCGAGCATCGGGATGCCGGCCGCGGCGCAGTCGCGGATCACCTGCGTGCTCTGGCCGGCCTCGGCGGGCGTGCCCGGTCCGGGCGAGACGAGCACGCCGTCGAACCCCGTCCGTTCGGAGGGTGCGGGCACGGCGTCGTTGCGGACGACGACAGTCTCGGCGCCCAGCTGGTTGAGGTACCCGACGATCGTGTAGACGAACGAGTCGTAGTTGTCGATCACGAGGATGCGCGTCATCTCAGGTCCCTACGGTCGTCTCGTTGAAGGGCATGTGCGGCGAGAGCGCGGGGAACACCCACGCGAAGCAGACCGCCAGGACGACGAACGCGGCGACCGCGAGGATCAGCACGCGCACGACCACGGGTCCCGGCAGGTGTCGCCAGAGCCATCCGTACATCAGCGCCCTCCGCTCATGATGCGCCATCCAGCAGCTCGACGGGAGTCCCGTCCGAGGTCGGTGCCCAGTAGTCCAGCACACCGTGGACGATGTACCGCTGCCGCGCCGAGAACATCGGGTGGCACGTGGTCAGCGTGATCATCCGCTCGGTGGGGGTCGCGCCGGGCTGGCCGGGGACCGGCGCGATGACGTCGACGTCGGTCGGCGCGACGATCTCCGTCGACGTCACGCGGTAGACGTACCAGATGTTGTCGGTCGTCCGGACGACGATCGGGTCGCCCACCTGCAGCTCGGTGATCCGGTTGAACGGCTTGGCAAAGGTGGTGCGGTGCCCCGCGATCGCGAAGTTGCCGACGCCGCCGGGCATCGCGGTGCCGTCGTAGTGCCCGACCCCTAGGACGTCGAGCACGGTGGCCCGGTCGGTCCCCTGGCTGATCGGGCGGACCGGCTCACCGTTCCACCGGGGCACCTGCATCGTCGCGAACGTGGTCGCGTGCGGCGGCTGGACCATCACCGGGGGGTCGCCGTGCCGCGGGGTCGCGACGACGGGCGCGCTCGAGTTCCCCGACGGCGTCGGGGTCGGCAGCGGCTGGAACGGCAGCTCGGCCACGATCTGTGCCTGCGCCCGGTTGCCGACGACGTCCGTCCACCAGAGCTGCCAGACGAGGAACGCGAACAGGAGCACCCCGAGGGTGATGAGTACCTCGCCGATCACGCCGATCGTGCCGTACACCGCATCGCGCGTACGGCTCACGGCAGCTCCTGCGCGGACCTGGCGCGCGCCCGGCTCGACTGGTCCCGCTCGCGCGCCTCGGCCTCGGCGAGACCCGGCAGCACCTCGGTGCCGGCCGGGACCTGGGCCGACTGCAGGTCGGTCGGTCCGGAGTAGGCGGGCAGATTCAACGGCGACGACGCGCTCGAGTCGGACAGCGACCAGCCGAGGCCCACACGCTGCGAGTCACGGACGTAGAGCTGCACGGGCGTCGACGCGGACAGCGCGCGGCGCAGCTGGGCGGGGTCACCGATCGCGCGGATGTCGTAGGGCGGCGAGTAGATCCGGCCGTGCAGCCGCAAGACGTTCCCGGCGCAGTGGATGGCACTGGTCGAGATGATCCGTTGGTCCATGATCTCCATGGCCTCGGCGCCCCCGGCCCACAGCGCGTTCATCACGGCCTGGATGTCCTGCTGGTGGACCACGAGCACGTCCGGGCTCGTGTCGTCGCGACGGGGCGAGTCGGCGGGTGCGTCGTCGAGACGGACCGTGAGCCCGGAACCCTGCACCGGGACCAGCCCACCCTCGACCAGGTAGCCCAGGCTCGGTTCACCGATCTCGGTGCCGGTCGCGGCGTTCTCCTCGGTGGTCAGCCCGACGACGTCCGCGTGCAGGTCGTCGACCTCGGTGGACAGTCGTTCGACGCGCGACTCCTCGGCCTTCGCGAGCTCAGCCAGGTCCTGCGGGTGGCGATCGCTCGACCCCTGCGCGAACTTGGCGTTCGCCGCGAAGAGGGCCCCGGACAAGGCGAGCACGAGCGCGACCGACAGGGTCCCGCGCGTGAGGAAGCGACGGGCCCGGTGAGGGTGGTCGGTCACGGTCGGCTCCTGCTGGGGACGCGTTCGGGGCGGAGGGAGAACAAGCACGTCCTTGCGCCCACTACGCTAGGTCACGATGTGGCCGCTCCGTGACGATGCGGGGTCCGACGCACCAATGATCGCCCGCCCGCCGACCGAGCCCGTACCGCCCGGTCCCCCCGTGGCCTGAACGCCACGCACCGTTGGACAGGAGTACCGACGTGCCCGAGTCGAGCTCGCGCAAGAAGGCGGCGTACATCCCGCCGCCCGCCAAGTCGTCCGGACCCAAGGTGAACCCGCCGTGGTTCCTCCCGGTCATGCTCGGGCTGCTGCTCCTCGGGCTCGCCTGGATCGTCGTCACGTACCTGACGCAGTCCAAGTACCCGATCCCCGGCATCCACCAGTGGAACCTGCTCATCGGGTTCGTGTTCATCATCGCCGGGTTCGGCATGACCACCCGGTGGCGCTGACGTTCCCTGCCGTCCGAAGGCGCCGTCCACCAGGTGGGCGGCGCCTTCGTCGTCCCCAGGGGTGCACAACTCTGTGGATAACTACAGCTGTGTAACTTGAGCCGACCGGTCAGAAGAAGACGCCGAACGAGCGGTACTTCACCAGGGCCGCGACGAACAGGACCGCCGCCAGGACCACGGGCGCGGCGAACGCCACGAGGGTGCGGCGCTCCCGCGGGGCGTAGGCGTAGGCCGCAGCGAGCGCGGCGCCGGTGACCAGTCCGCCGAGGTGGGCCTGCCAGGCGATGCCCGCGGCCACGAACCCGATCACGAAGTTGACGACGATCAGACTGATGATCCCCCGGTAGTCGCCACCGAGCTTCCTGGTCACCACCAGGGCCGCACCGAACAGGCCGAACACCGCTCCCGACGCGCCGACGCTCAGCTGCGCCATCGCCGGCAGGTTCATGGCGAGAAGCACCGAGCCGACAGAGCCGCCGACCGCACTGAGCAGGTACAGCGTCAGGTACCGGGCACGTCCCAGCGTCTGCTCGAGCATCGGCCCGACGAACCACAACGCCACCATGTTGAACACGATGTGCAGGTAGTTGCTGGGCGAGTGCAGGAACGCGACCGTCAGGAACCGCCACGGCTCGTGGTAGCCGATCGCCGGGGAGAAGATCCACCGGTTGGTCCAGTCGGGTACAACCAGCTGCAGGATGAAGCTGGCGACGCAGAGCGCGATCAGGGTGATCGTGATGACGGGCGGCCCGGGGCGGACCACCCCACCGAGCGCGGTCCGCTGCGCCGGCAGCGCACGGGCCGCCTCGGCGACGCAGTCGACGCACTGGACCCCGACCGCCGCCTGCCGCTGGCAGTCGGGGCACGTCGGCCGACCGCACCGCTGGCACCGCACGTACGACACCCGGTCGGGGTGACGCGGGCAGACCGGCGGCGCGGTCGGCGCGCCGTAGGGGGAGGTCTCGCTGATGGCGGTCTCAGTCCTCGATGTCGACGGACTCGATGACGACGTCCTCGACCGGACGGTCGCCCGGTCGCACCCTCGTGGTCGCGATCTTGTCGACGACGGCACGGCTCGCGTCGTCGGCCACCTTGCCGAAGATCGTGTGCTTGCCGTTGAGCCACTCCGTGGCGCCGACCGAGATGAAGAACTGCGAGCCGTTGGTGCCACCGACCTTGCCGGTGACCGGGTCGAGGCGCTTGCCGGCGTTGGCCATGGCGAGCAGGTAGGGCTCGTTGAAGGTGAGCTCGGGGTGGATCTCGTCGTCGAAGTTGTAGCCCGGGCCACCGCGGCCGGTGCCCAACGGGTCGCCGCCCTGGATCATGAAGCCCTCGATCACGCGGTGGAACACGACGCCCGCGTACAACGGGTCCGTGCGCTGCTCACCGGTGGTCGGGTCCGTCCAGGACTGGGTCCCCGTGGACAGTCCCACGAAGTTGGCCACGGTCTTCGGAGCGTGGTTGGGGTAGAGCTCGATCCGGATGTCGCCGGCGGTCGTGTGCAGGGTCGCAAACATGCGCCCAGTCTGGCACGCGACACCCACGGCGTCGGCTGTGAACCACAGATGCGCAGGCCAGCGGTCCTGCGCCGGGCCCCGCACGGTGGCAGAGTGTGAGGTCAGTGCAGCCGACGAGCCGGGAGCAGGACATGCCTTTCACCAAGAGCCGCCCGAACATCGACGTCGATACCGAGAAGATCAAGGACCAGGCAGCCGAGCTCGGTGCCGCCATCGCCGAGGCCGCCAGCCACGCCAAGGGGACTGCGAGCGTCGCGGCCGGCAAGGCGGGCGAGGCGGCGGTGCAGGCCAAGGACTGGACGGCGCCGCGGATCGAGGCGTTCATCGAGTGGCTCAGGCCGCGGCTCGAGCAGGCGTACAGAGACTCGGTGAAGGCCGCCGCTCCCAAGGTCGAGGCCGCGGCAGACGCCGCCGGTCCGGCCATCGACAACGCGCACGACCGGTTGGTCGCCGAGGTGCTGCCCAAGGTCGTCGAGGCGCTCCACCAGGCCGCGTCGAAGGCGGGCGAGCTCGCCGAGAAGGCCGCCGACATGGCGGCGGACAGGGCCACCGTCGCGAGTGCCGTCGTCGCCGCCGCGGCGGCGGAGCGGACGAAGAAGAGGCACGCGGGCGCCAAGGTCTTCTGGCTCGTGACGGCGCTGGTCGCGATCGGCGCCGGCGTGATTGCGTGGAGCCGGTCGCGCTCGACCGTCGACCCGTGGGCCGAGCCCTGGGAGCCCGTCGAGAGCGACGTGCACGGCCGCGTGGCCGACGCCGCGGACGCCGTCGGCGAGGCCGCAGGCTCCGCGGTTGCTGGTGCCCGCAAGGCCGCCAGCAAGGTGAGTGACGCCGCCGGATCGCTCACCGAGAAGGTCTCGGACGCCACCGAGGACCTCACGGAGAAGGTCGCCGACGCGACCAAGAAGGTCACGCGCAGGACGACGAAGCCCGCGGTGGAGGAGTCCACCGGGGACTCCACCGAGGCCTGAGAACGCTTGGGCCGTGAGAACGCGCAACGACCCCCGGGGACCCGTCGGCCCGGGGGTCGTTCGCTGTCCGGGACGGCCCGGTGACCGTCAGGCGCTGTGGACCGGCCGGACGCGCTCGCCCAGCTCGCCGAGCTGCGCCTTCATCTCCTCGACCGTGAGGTTGTGCTCGACTCTCGGCGAGTAGAGCATCGAGCTCACGATGGCGCCGGTGGCACCGATCGAGAACGCGTCGCTCACGTGGCTGATCCGGCCCGCGCCCCCGGACGCGATGACCGGCAGGGACACGGCGTCGGTGATCATGCCGGTGATCTCCAGGTCGTAGCCCTCGCCCGTGCCGTCGCGGTCGATGCTGTTCACCACGATCTCGCCGGCGCCGAGGTCCTGCCCGCGACGGGCCCACTCGACCGCGTCCATGCCGGTGAAGGTGCGCGCGCCGTCGATCGCGATCTCGTAGCCGCTGGGGATGGACGCCGTCTTCTCGACGCGCTTGACCTGCATGCTCAGCACGATGCACTGCCGGCCGAACTCCTTGGAGCCCTGCGTGATGATCTCGGGCTTACGGACGGCCATCGAGTCGATGCTGATCTTCTCGGCGCCGGCCCGGAGCACGAGGTGCATGTCCTCGAGCGAGCGGATGCCACCGCCGACCGTCAGCGGCACGAACGTGCGGTGCGCGATCCGGCGGACCATGTCGAGGTCGATCTGCCGCTTCTGCGCGCTGGCCATGATGTCGTAGGTGACGATCTCGTCGACGTCGTCCCGGTAGAGCCGGTCGGCCAGCTCGGCGGGGTCGCCGACGTCGATGTTGTCCTGGAACTGCTGCGCCTTGGTGACGCGGCCGTCCTTGACGTCGAAGCAGGCGATCAGCCGGTTAGCGAGCAACGGACACCTCCAGGTCGCAGAAGGCCTTGAGCACCTGCAGGCCGGCGCGCGCGCTCTTCTCCGTGTGGAACTGCGTCGCCATGATGTTGCCCTGCGCGACCGCGGCCGCGAACGGCCGCCCGTACGTGGTCACGCCGACGAGCGCCGAGGGGTCGGCGGGGACCGCGTAGTACGAGTTGACGAAGTAGTAGTAGCCGCCGGGCGTGAACGACTTCGCGAACGGGTGGTCGCCGCGCACGTCGACCGTGTTCCAGCCCATGTGCGGGACCCGGACCTCGGTGTTGTCGAACTGGTGCACGGTGCCCTTGATCCAGCCCAGGCACTCCTGGTCGTCCTCGGCGCTGTGCTCGAACAGGACCTGTAGGCCCACGCAGACGCCGAGGAACCCGACACCCGCGCCGACCACCTGCTCGGTCAGGTGCGCCACCCAGCCCTCGTCGGCCAGCGACTCCATGGTCACGCCCGCGGATCCGACGCCCGGCAGGACGTACCTGTCGACGTCGTCGCACTCCGACGGCTTGGCGACGAGCTTGTGCGGGACGCCGAGATGACCGAGCGCGTAGGAGACGCTCTGGGAGTTCCCGGTGCGGTAGTCGATGATCCCGATCACCGCTCGATCCTAACGGCGCAGGTCCCGGCCGGGCCGGGCCGTCCATCAGCCGAGGAACAGGGTGCGGAGCCGCCTCGTCGTGAAGGTCAGACCCAGCGCGATCATGACGACGAAGTACGTGACGTGCTGCAGCATCTGCGCGTCCAGCACCCCGAGCGTCAGGCCGCGCACCAGCTCGACCGCCTGGTACAGCGGGAGCGCCTTGATGATCCCCTGCAGCCAGCCCGGGTACACGGTCACCGGGTAGAACGTGGCCGAGAACAGGAACATCGGCAGCATGACGAACCCGACCCAGTCCAGCTGCTGGATCGTCTTCATGAAGCTGGTGACCGCCATCCCGAGGCTGGCGAACCCGAATGCCACGAGCAGGACCGCGGGCACGGCCAGCACCGCGGACCACGCCAGGTTCAGACCCATCACCTGCATGACCGTGAGGAAGCCGACGGCGTAGACCCCGCCGCGCAGGAGGGCGGTGAGGATCTCGCCGAACGCGACGTCCAGCGGACCCAGCGACGTGGTGAGCATGGCGTCGTAGAGCTTGCCGAAGTGCATCCGGAAGAACACGTTGTTGGTGGAGTCGTAGACGGCACCGTTCATCGCGCTCACGGCCAGCAGAGCGGGGGCGATGTACGCCGCGTAGGACACCGACCCGCCCGACGGCAGGGTGACGTCGCCGATGTAGGTGCCGAGCCCGACCCCCATGGCGAACAGGAAGAACACCGGCTCGAAGAAGCCCGAGAGGATGACCGGCCAGTTGGTGCTCCGGGTCGCCTTCAGCCCTCGTGCCACCACCGACCGCGCGTTGCGGGCGTAGAGCGCCCCGACGCTGCCCGCACGGCGACGGGCCGCCACCTCGACGGCCATCAGCGCAGCCTCCGACCGAACGACCGGTGCGCCAGCACCCACCCGACGACGACGTAGGCGACGAGCACCGCGTAGTGCCAGACCACCGGCCACGACCCCGGCGGCAACCCGTAGGACATCGAGCGGCCGATCTCGCTGGCGTTCCACAGCGGCGAGACCCACCCGATCCACTGCAGCCACACGGGCAGCGCGGTCAGCGGGAAGAACGTGCCGGAGAACAGGAACATGGGCGTGAAGATGAACCGGTTGACCAGCGCGAACTGGCCCTTGTCCTGGGTGAGCGTCGCCGAGAACGCCATGAGCGGCAGCCCGAACGCCATGCCGCCCAGCACGCCGACGAGCGGCATCAGCGCGGCACCCCACGGGTCCCCGACGGCGCCGAACGTCACCATGAGCAGGTAGTACGCGGTCGTCGTGAAGATCATCCGGAGGAGGACCGACACGATCAGGCCCGACGCGATCTGTCCCGGCGAGACCGGCGAGGCATTCATGCCCCAGAACGTCCGGCGCCAGCGGAAGCCCGCCATGACCGCGAACGTGAACTCGCCGGACGCGACCGTGACGCCCGACGCTGCCAGCAGCGCGGGCGCGACGAACAGCAGGTAGCTGACCGGGCCATCGGCGCCGTCGGCGATCGGCTGGTCCAGGAACGTGGCCAGGCCGAGCCCGAGGCCGAGCAGGTACAGCACCGGGCTGCCGATCCCGGTCATCACGATCGTCCAGCCGTACGCCCGCATGGCACGCAGGTGGTGCTCGGCCACGTACCAGGTGCCGAACCGGCGCGGCCGCACTCCCGCCTCGGGCTCGATCGAGGTCATTCGATCAGGCTCCGTCCCGTGAGCCGCAGGAACACGTCCTCGAGGCTGGAACGGCGGACGAGGCTGGTGGTCGGCCGCAGCCCCAGATGGGTGACGTGTTCGAGCACCGACTCCCCGTCGTCCGTGTAGAGGAGCACCCGGTCCGGGAGCAGCTCCAACCGCTCGACCAGGCCGGCCATCCGCTCCGCGGCGGACGCGTTGTGGTCCGACCCGAACCGCAGCTCGACCACCTCGCGCGTCGAGTAGTCGCGGATGAGCTGCGCGGGGCTGCCCTCGGCCATGATCCGGCCCTTGTCGACGACGACGAGGCGGTCGCAGAGCTGTTCGGCCTCGTCCATGTAGTGCGTGGTGAGGACGAGGGTGGTGCCGCGCTCCTTCAACCGGAACAGCCGGTCCCAGAGCACGTGCCGCGCCTGCGGGTCGAGGCCCGTGGTCGGCTCGTCGAGCATGAGGATACGCGGTTCGTTGATGAGGGCCCGGGCGATGGTCAGGCGCCGCTTCATGCCGCCCGAGAGGTCGTCGACCTTGGCGTCACGCTTGTCCTCCAGCTGCGCGAACGTCAGCAGCTCGTCGGCGCGCGCCCGGCACGTCGCGCGCGGGATGCCGAAGTACCGGCCGTAGACGATGAGGTTGTCGCGGACCTTCAGCTCGGTGTCGAGGTTGTCCTCCTGCGGCACCACGCCGAGCAGCGAGCGGATCTCGGGGCCGTGCGTGTCCGGGTCGCGGCCCAGCACCCGCAGGTCGCCCGACGTCCGCGCCGAGACCGCGCCGATCATCCTCATGGTGGTGGACTTGCCGGCCCCGTTCGGTCCGAGCAGGCCGAATGCCTCGCCGGCCGGCACCTCGAAGTCGATCCCGTCGACCGCCGTGAAGTCCCCGAACCGCTTGGTCAGCCCGGAGGCGGAGATGACGGCAGCGCTCACAGCGCACCAACCTAGACGCGACGGGTGACACCCGCAGATGGGAATTCGTGTCCCGCGGTTTTCCCTTGCGGTGCCGCGGTCCGGCCCGGGACCCTGCTGCGATGACCTCCCTGCCCGACGTCTGGCCCATGGCGGCGCTGCGCGTCACGTGCGGTGATCTCACCCTGCAGTTCCTCGACGACGACCTCGTCCTCGCGCTCGCGGTCCTCGGCGGGCAAGGCATCCACGACCCGTCGTACCTGCCGTTCAACAGCGCGTGGTCGAAGGGCAGCCCGATCGAGGTCACGCGGCGGGTGCTCGCCTACCAGTGGGCGGCGCGCGGCAAGGTCGCCCCGGAGGACTGGCAGATCGAGCTGGCGCTCGTGCGCGACGGTGAGGTGCTCGGAGTCCAAGGCGCCTTCGCCAGGGCGTTCCCCGTCACACGCACGGCGGAGACAGGTTCGTGGCTCGGGCAGCGCCACCAAGGGCAGGGCCTGGGCACCACGATGCGACTGATGATGCTGCACCTTCTGTTCGAGGGCTTCGACGCGCAGGTCGCGACGACCGCCGCCTACGCCGACAACCCGGCGTCCCAGGCGGTCACCGCCCGGATCGGCTACCTGCCGAACGGCGTCGACGTCGTCGCGCGCGAGGGCGTCGCCGTCGAGAGCCGGCGCTTCCTGCTCAGCCGGGCGGACTGGTCCGTGCAGCCCCGCCCCGAGGTCACCCTCGAGGGCGTCGAACCGGTCCGCGAGCTGCTGGGCCTGTAGCGGCTCAGGCTCGCAGAGCGCGGGCGTAGCGGCGTCGGTAGAACCGCTGCGCGACGAGGACCAGCGGAAAGGCGGGCCGCCACCAGCCCCGGCCAGGTGCGGTCAGCGAGCGCAGGTCCAGCCACACGGCACCGCTCGCGTCGCGCCGCACGATGAACGCCTCCTCTCCGGAGATCGGGTGCCCGTCGAGCGTGCCGTACGCGAGTCCGCGCCGATCGGGACGGTCGACGACCGCGATCACCTTGATCGGCTCGCGCACGCTGAACGGTCCGACGCGGGCGACCAACCAGCAGCGGTCGGCACCCGTCGCGACGCCCGGGGGCTCGACCGTGAACCCGCTGCGGGTCTTGACCGCCCACGCCAGCACATCGGCGGACGCGTCGTCCCAGCATGCCTGTCCGTGGCCGAGCAGCACCGTGCGCTCGTGGGCGCGAAAGCCGGCGGGGTGGTCCGCCCAGATCCACTGGCCCGGACGCGTCGCTCCGACGGCGTCGTACGTCAGGCCTCGCTCAGCGAGCGGCCTCATGCGGTGGTGGAGCCAAGGGGACTCGAACCCCTAACCCCCTGCTTGCAAAGCAGGTGCGCTACCAATTGCGCCATGGCCCCGTGTCGCCCGGGGGCGATACCCCGGCGCGACGCGGTCACTCGAACGTGTCGGTGACCTCGGCCCACAGGTCGCGCTCGTCGCGATCCTGGGTGTACTTCTGCCAGACGACGAACGCGGCGGCGGCGACCGCCACGAGGAGCAGGAGCTTCTTCATCGGGTTCCCCCACGGGTCGGGAGTGGGCCTAACAGGACTTGAACCTGTGACCTCTTCCTTATCAGGGAAGCGCTCTAACCGTCTGAGCTATAGGCCCGTGCAATGCCGGATGAGACTACCCCAGGCGCAGGGCAGCACCCAAACCGGCGGATCCAGCAGCTCAGTCGTCGGTCATGGTCACGTGCACGCCGCCCACCAGCGCGGCGACGATGTTGTACAGGAACGCGCCGATCGTAGCGAGGGCCGTGAGCAGGAAGACGTCCACGACCGCGATGAGCATCGAGCCCGAGACCACGCGGCGGAACTCGACGTACTGCTTGACGTTGATCGTGCTCTCCTGGCCGGTGATCTGGGTGACCAGGTCGTCGATCTGGGCGAACACGTGCATCTTGTCGAGGGTCAACCACACCACGATGACCGCGACCACGAGCATGATGCCGACGGCCACCGACAGCAGCAGCGACAGCTTCATGACCGACCACGGATCGATCCGGGAGATCGCGAGCCGGACCCGACGCGGACCACCGTGCGGCGAGACGGTCGGGATGCGACCGCTCGTCGGGCGGGGGTTCTGGGCCTGCGGAGCCGACCGCGGCGTGGCGGGCATCGGGGCGGCGGTGGCCGGGGTCGCTGTCATGGTCGGTTCCTCGGAGCGGGGGCGGGTCAGGGACGAGAAGGCTGCCGTGGTGGCCACTCCCGCCTTCTTGAACCATGCCGTGGTGGCGTCCACTGCGACCATCATCGGGGACGGAACGTCCTCTTCGGACTCCTCAGCGGGTGATGTCGCCTGATCGGGTTCCTTCTCCGGCGGCACCGTGGTCCCGTCGCCCAGCCGGATGGACGTCTTGGTGGTCCCCGTCGAGGCGGCGGTCCGGCCCGCGCTCCCCGTTCCGGCCGAGGTTCGGCCGGCCGAGGTCGGCGTGCGCGACGGCGGTGGCGCCACCGTGGGCGGCGGGACCGTCGCCGCTGCGGTCGACCCGGCGCTCATGGTCGGCGCCTGGGCAGACGAGTCGTCCGGACCGTTCCACGCAGCGTTCGTCCCGGTGCGCACGGGTGACGACGTGGTCTGCCGGCCCGCGGGGGTCGGTGAGGTCGGTCGGGAGCGCGGCGGGATCGAGGGCGGTGTGGAATCGGTCATTCGTCCTCCGGTGACGAGTCGGTCTCGGTCTGGCCGGGGTCGGTCGACGGGTCCGTGTCGTCGGGCGCGTCGCCGGCTTCGTCCGAAACCTGGGCATTCTCGCCGCCCACGGTACCTGCATCGTCTGTGAGGTGTCGCTCCGTGTTGCGCGCGACGGCGATGATCCGGTCACCGTTGTCGGGCTTCGCGAAGATGACACCCTGCGTGGTGCGCCCTGTCGCGTTCACCTCGGCTGTGGCGGATCTCACGATCTTTCCGCGCTCCATGATGACCAGAACCTCGTCCTCGGCGTCCGCGACGATGGCCCCGACGAGGTCACCGTTGGCCTCGGGCAGGTTGGCCACCTTGATGCCCAGACCGCCTCGACCCTGCTGCCGGTAGTTCTCGACGGTCAGCGCGGTGCGCTTGGCGATCCCACCCTCGGTCACCGTGAACAGGAACGCGTCCTCGCGCACGACGTCCATGGCGAGGAGCTCGTCGTCGTCGCGGAACTTCATGCCCGTCACGCCGGAGGTGGCACGGCCCATGGGGCGCAGGGACTCGTCGGACGCGGTGAACCGGACCGACTGACCCTTGCGCGACACCAGGATCAGGTCCTGGTCGGAGTCGACGAGACGCGCCGAGACGAGCTCGTCGGGCCGGCCCTCCTCGTCCTCGCGCAGGTTGATCGCGATCACGCCGCCGGACCGGTTGGAGTCGTACTCCGTGAGCCGCGTCTTCTTGACCAGACCCCGCTGGGTGGCGAGCACGAGGTATTCGACGTTGGTGTAGTCGCGGATGTCGAGCACCTGCGCGATCTTCTCGCCGGGCTGGAACGCCAGCAGGTTGGCCACGTGCTGGCCCTTGGCGTCGCGGCCGCCCTCCGGGAGCTCGTACGCCTTGGCGCGATAGACGCGGCCGAGGTTGGTGAAGAACAGCAGCCAGTGGTGCGTCGTCGTGACGAAGAAGTGGTCGACCAGGTCGTCCTCGCGCAGCTGGGCGCCGCGCACGCCCTTGCCGCCGCGGCGCTGGGCCCGATAGTTGTCCGACCGGGTCCGCTTGGCGTACCCGCCGCGGGTGATGGTGACCACCATCTCCTCCTCGGCGATGAGGTCCTCGACGCTGACCTCGCCGTCGAACGGCAGGATCGTGGTGCGTCGCTCGTCGCCGTACTTCGTGACGATCTCGCCCAGCTCCTCGCTGACGATGTCGCGCTGGCGCTGCTCGGACGCGAGGATCGCCTGGTACTCGAGGATCTGGGCCTCGAGCACGGCGTACCGCTCGAGGATCTCCTGGCGCTGCAGCGCCGCGAGCCGGCGCAGCTGCAGGTTGAGGATCGCGTTGGCCTGGAGCTCGTCGATGTCGAGGAGATCCATGAGCCCGGCGCGGGCCTCGTCCGCGTCGGGGGACCGGCGGATCAGCGCGATCACGGCATCCAGCGCGTCCAGCGCCTTGAGGTAGCCGCGGTAGATGTGGATGTCGGCCTCGGCCTCGCGCAGCCTGTACGCGGTCCGGCGGACGACGACCTCGAGCTGGTGCGAGACCCAGTGCCGGACGAACGCGTCGATGCTCAGCGTGCGCGGGACCTCGTCGACGAGGGCGAGCATGTTGGCGCCGAACGTGTCCTGCAGCTGGGTGTGCTTGTACAGGTTGTTGAGCACGACCTTCGCGACGGCGTCACGCTTCAGCACGATCACGAGGCGCTGGCCGGCGCGGCCGCTGGTCTCGTCGCGGATGTCCGCGATCCCGGTGACCTTGTTCTCGCGCACCAGGTCCGCGATCTTCTTGGCGAGCGTGTCGGGGTTCACCTGGTAGGGCAGCTCGGTGACGACGAGGCAGATCCGGTTCTGGATCTCCTCGACGACGACCACCGCGCGCATCGTGATGGACCCGCGGCCCGTCCGGTACGCCTCCTCGATGCCCTTGTGGCCCAGGATCGTCGCGCCGGTCGGGAAGTCCGGGCCCTTGATCCGCTGCAGGAGGGCCGCGAGCAGCTCCTCCGTGGACGCGTCCGGGTGCTCCAGGTACCACTGGACGCCGTCGGCCACCTCGCGCAGGTTGTGCGGCGGGATGTTCGTGGCCATGCCGACCGCGATGCCGGCCGAGCCGTTGACCAGCAGGTTCGGGAACCGCGCGGGCAGGACGGCGGGCTCCTGCGTGCGACCGTCGTAGTTGTCCTGGAAGTCGACGGTGTCCTTGTCGATGTCGCGGACCATCTCCATGGACAGCGGCGCCATCTTGCACTCGGTGTACCGGGGCGCGGCCGCGGGGTCGTCGCCCGGGGAGCCGAAGTTGCCCTGACCCGAGACCAGCGGGTAGCGCAGCGACCAGTCCTGGACCAGGCGCACGAGGGCGTCGTAGATCGCGGTGTCACCGTGCGGGTGGTACTTGCCCATGACGTCGCCGACGACGCGCGAGCACTTGGAGAACTGGCGGTCCGGGCGGTAGCCGCCGTCGTACATCGCGTAGAGCACGCGGCGGTGCACCGGCTTGAGTCCGTCGCGGACGTCCGGCAGGGCACGGCCGACGATGACGGACATGGCGTAGTCGAGGTACGAGCGCTGCATCTCGAGCTGCAGGTCGATCTGCTCGATGCGGCCGTGCTCGATGCCGTCGCTGGTGGTCTCGCTCAACGTGTTTCCTTAGTTCGGTGCGGACTTGTGGACGGGCGCTTCCCTAGATGTCGAGGAAGCGGACGTCCTTCGCGTTGCGCTGGATGAACGATCGGCGGGACTCCACGTCCTCGCCCATGAGGACCGAGAAGATCTCGTCGGCCGCGGCCGCCTCGTCGAGCGTGACCTGCAGGAGCGTGCGGTGCTCGGGCGACATCGTGGTCTCCCACAGCTCCGAGTAGTCCATCTCGCCCAGACCCTTGTACCGCTGGATCGAGTTCTCCTTGGGCAGCCGCTTGCCGGCGGCCTGACCGTCGGCCACCACGGCGTCCCGCTCACGGTCCGTGTAGACGTAGTCGTGGTCGGCGTTCGTCCACTTGATCCGGTACAGCGGCGGCTGCGCGATGTAGACGTGCCCGTGCGTGATGAGCTCGGGCATGTAGCGGAACAGCAGCGTGAGCAGCAGGGTCCGGATGTGCTGGCCGTCGACGTCGGCATCGGCCATCAGCACGATCTTGTGATACCTCAGCTTGGAGATGTCGAAGTCCTCGCCGATGCCCGTCCCGAAGGCCGTGATCAGCGCCTGCACCTCCTGGTTGCCCAGGGCGCGGTCCAGACGGGCTCGCTCGACGTTGAGGATCTTTCCGCGGATCGGCAGGATCGCCTGCGTGCGCGGGTTGCGGCCGCGTACCGCGGAACCGCCGGCCGAGTCGCCCTCGACGATGAAGACCTCGCACTCGTCCGGGCTGTTGGACTGGCAGTCGCGCAGCTTGCCGGGCATGCCGCCCGACTCCAGCAGGCCCTTGCGGCGGGTCGCCTCGCGCGCCTTGCGGGCGGCCATGCGGGCGGCCGACGCCTGGATCGACTTGCGGATCACGTCGCGCGCCTCGACCGGGTGCGAGTCGAGCCAGTCGCCCAGCTGGTCGTTGACGACCCGCTGCACGAAGGTCTTGGCCTCGGTGTTGCCCAGCTTCGTCTTCGTCTGACCCTCGAACTGCGGCTCGCCGAGCTTGATCGAGATGACGGCCGTGAGGCCCTCGCGGATGTCGTCTCCCGTGAGGTTCTCGTCCTTCTCCTTGAGGATGCCCTTGTCCCGCGCGTAGCGGTTGATGAGCGAGGTCATCGCCGCACGGAAGCCCTCCTCGTGCGTGCCGCCCTCGGTCGTGGAGATCGTGTTGGCGTAGGTGTGCACCGACTCGGAGTAGGCGTTGGTCCACTGCAGCGCGATCTCGAGCGAGAGCCGACGCTCGGTGTCCTCGGACTCGAAGTCGATGATCTCCGGGTGGACCAGCTCGACCTTCTTCGCGCTGTTGAGGTGCCGCACGTAGTCGACGAGGCCGCCGTCGTACTTGTACGTGACGTTCCGGAACTTCGCCGGCTCGCCCTCGGCCAGCTCGTCGTCCGAACCTGCAACCTCGTCGCCCGTGTCGAGGTGCGCCGGGCGCTCGTCCGTGAGCGAGATCTGCAGACCCTTGTTCAGGAACGCCATCTGCTGGAAGCGGGACCGCAAGGTCTCGAAGTCGTAGTCGACCGTCTCGAAGATGCTCGGATCGGCCCAGAACGTCTGCTGGGTGCCGGTCTCCTCGGTGGCCTCGCGCTGCTGCAGCTCGCCCAGCGGCTTGCCGCCGTCGGAGAAGTCCTGCTGCCACACGAACCCGTCGCGCATGACCACCGTCTCCACGCGCGTGGACAGCGCGTTCACCACGGAGATGCCCACGCCGTGCAGACCGCCGGAGACCGCGTAGCCGGCGCCGCCGAACTTGCCTCCCGCGTGCAGGATCGTCATGACGACCTCGACGGTCGGCCGGCCCTCGGTCGGGTGGATCGCCACCGGGATGCCACGGCCGTTGTCGACGGTGCGCACGCCGCCGTCGGCCAGCAGCGTCACCTCGATGTGGTCGCAGTAGCCCGCGAGCGCCTCGTCGACGGAGTTGTCGACGACCTCGTACACCAGGTGGTGCAGCCCTCGCTCACCGGTCGAGCCGATGTACATGCCGGGCCGCTTGCGGACCGCCTCGAGACCCTCGAGCACCGTGATCGCGGAGGCGTCGTACCCGCCGTTGCCCGACTTGGTGCGGTTCTCGCCGCCAGTGCTTGCTGTGCCGGACGGGGGCGTGCTCTGCTCGGCCACGGGCGGTAGTACTCCTCAAGCTCTCACACGCGACGGAGGACGCCCGCCGCGGTTGTTCGGGGCGGATCACTCCATGACGCTGGAGTTCCGGGCACAGGCGCGCCAGGAATGACCTTCACAGTCTACCTGGTGGACGGGCTCAGACCCTCTTTTACACACCCCTCACGACCCTGCGGTTTCACCCGTCAGCGGAACGTGTCCCGCTCGCCACGGCCGGGCACCCGCTTGGGACCCGTCCGGAACCGCGGGCCGCCCGGGTTGAGCACGGTGATCTCGACGACGACGCCGTCACCCAGGTCGGCCGCGAAGCGACCCAGCATCGACGGCGCGAGGAACCTCAGCTGCGTCGCCCAGGACGTCGAGCTCGCGCGCATCGTCAGCGCGCCGCCCGAGAACGACACGTACTCGCAGTGCTCCGCCACCTCCGGTCCGACGAGGTCGGCCCAGGAGTGCTTGAGCACGCCGGCCACCTGGTCCGAGGTCCCGCCCAGCTGGTCGAGCAGGCCGCCGACGGTCGAACCGATCAGCTGCGGGTCGCGGGCCCCCGGCCCGGCGGACCCCGTGGTGTCGGCGAGCGGCCTGCGCCTGGCCGGGTCGCCCGGTCGATATCCACGCTGCGCGGCCGCCTTCTTGGCGCGCGCGAGCGCGCCGGCCGCCACCTGGCGCGCCGGTGTCAGCTCGACGAGGTCACGCAGGGGCCTGTCCCACTCAGAGGACACGGGCCACCTCGCCGGCCATGACGTCCACGCGCGCCCCGGCCAGCAGCTCCGGCACATCGCCCGCGACCGCCGCCGTGATGAGCACCTGGCGAGCGGGTGCCACCAGCTCCGCAAGCCGCTCACGTCGACGCGCGTCCAGCTCGGCGAACACGTCGTCGAGGATCAGCACCGGCTCGCCGTCGGGTCCCCAGTCGCCCGCGTCGTCGAAGCCGTTGGTCAGCAGCTCGTACGACGCCAGGCGCAGACCGAGCGCGAAGGACCAGGACTCGCCGTGGCTCGCGTACCCCTTGGCCGGCAGGCCGCCGAGCGTGAGGACGAGGTCGTCCCGGTGCGGACCGACGAGACACACGCCGCGCTCGATCTCCTTGCTCCGCAGGCGGCCGACCGCCTCGAGCAGCTGGGCCTCGACGAGGTCGACGCCGGCGACCTCGTCCACCTGCGAGTCGAGCGCCGCTTCGAGCGACGCCTTGTAGGTGACGACCGCATCGCCCTGGCCTGCGCTGACCTGCGCATACGCCTTCTCGACGTGCGGAGCCAGTGCTCGGACCAGCGCGCGGCGCGCCACGATGATCTGCGCCCCCGCCTGCGCGAGCTTGGCGTCCCACACGTCCAGGGTCCGCAGGTCGGCGCCGCCTCGACCGTTGCGTGTCGCGGCACCCGCGGACTTGAGCAGCGCCGACCGCTGCCGGAGCACCCGGTCGTAGTCCGCGAGCACCCCGGCCGTCCGCGGGGTGACCTGGACGAGCAGGTCGTCCAGGAACCGTCGACGCCCGTCCGGGTCGCCCTTGACCAGCGCCAGGTCCTCCGGTGCGAAGAGCACCGTCCGCAGGATCCCGAGGATGTCGCGCGCCCGCGTCGGCGAGCCGCCGTTGACCCGGGCCCGGTTCGCCTTGCCCGGCGTGACCTCGACCTCGACGAGCGTCGGTCGCGGCTGTCCGGCGTCACGCTCACGGATCACCCGCGCCCGCACGACCGCACGGGACGCACCCGCCCTGACGAGCGCCGCGTCGGTCGGCACGCGATGGCTGCCCAACGTGGCCACGTAGCCGAGCGCCTCGACCAGGTTGGTCTTGCCCTGCCCGTTCGGCCCGACGAGCGCGGTGATGCCGGCGTCGAGCGGGAGCTCGACCTGCGCGTAGGAGCGGAAGTCGGTCAGGGACAGGTGCGCGACGTACATGCGTCTCCGGTCAGGAGCCCGCGGGCTTCACCGCGTGACCGCCGAACTGCTGACGCAGGGCCGCGACAGCCTTCATCGCGGGCGACTCGCCCTGACGGCTGGCAAACCGCGCGAACAACGCCGCGGAGATCACCGGCGCCGGGACGGCCAGGTCGATCGCCTCGTCGACCGTCCAGCGTCCCTCGCCCGAGTCCTCGACCCAGTCGTCGATCGCGGCGAGGTCCGGGTCCTGCTCGAGAGCCTGGACAAGCAGATCCAGCAGCCAGGACCGCACGACCGTGCCGCGCTTCCAGGCCTTCATCGTGCCGTGCACGTCCGTGACCAGGTCTTTCGCAGCGAGCAGCTCGTACCCCTCGGCGTAGGCCTGCATCAGCCCGTACTCGATGCCGTTGTGCACCATCTTCGAGAAGTGACCGGCACCGACCGTACCGGCGTGCACGAACCCCTCTTCGCGCGGACCCTCGGGGCGCAGCGCGTCGAAGACCGGCATGACCTTGGAGACGACGTCGTCGTCACCGCCGACCATGAGCCCGTAGCCGTTAGTCAGGCCCCAGATGCCACCGGACACGCCCGCGTCGATGAACCCGATGCCGTGCGACGCGAGCAGCGTCGCGTGCGGGATGTCGTCCTGGTAGTACGAGTTGCCGCCGTCGATGACCACGTCGCCCGGCGACATCTGCTGGGAGAGCGCCGTGATGACGGAGTCGGTGATCTCGCCTGACGGCACCATCACCCAGACCACGCGCTCACCCTCGGGCAGCGCCGCGACGAGTGCATCGAGCGACGGGACGTCCGTGACGTCCGGGTTGCGGTCGTACCCCGTGACCTCGATCCCAGCGGCACGGATGCGCTGCCGCATGTTCGCGCCCATCTTGCCCAGACCCACCAGACCGATGTGCATTGCGCCTCTTTCGGTTCGCGGCACGTCGAGCCCGGCGCGCCTTGTGACCTCGTCAGCCCTCACCCTGCCGCAGCTCGGGGCTGCGTGCGGTGTCAGCTGGCGAAACGGATGGGGACGAGGAGGTACCGGTACTCCTGGTTGTCCTCGCCGTCGGCCGTCTGCTGGCCCGTGAACTCGACCGGCTTGTTCGGGTGCGTGAACGACAGGCGCACGAACGGTGTGCTCAGCGCGCCCAGGCCGTCGAGCAGGAACTGCGGGTTGAACGCCACCGAGATGTCGTCACCGACGAGGGTGGACTCGATGGCCTCCGAGGCCTGCGCGTCGTCACCCTGACCAGCGTCGAGCACCACCTGGCCCTCGCTGAACGACAGGCGGATCGGCGTGTTGCGCTCGGCGACGAGGCTCACGCGCTTGGCGGCGTCGGCAAGAGCGTGCGTTCCGACGACGGCGTGGATCGGGGTCTCGTCCGGGAACAGCCGGCGCACGGCGGGATAGTCGCCGTCCACGAGCAGGCTGGTGGTCTGGCGGCCGGCGGCCTCGAAACCGATCATGTCGACGCCGGTTCCCGTGGCCAGCGCGACGGTGACCGAGCCGGCGCTCCCCAGGGACTTCGCGGCGTCGAGCAGGGTGCGGGCCCGGACGAGCGCGACGGTCGAGATGTCCGGCGACGAGGGCTTCCAGGTCAGCTCGCGCAGCGCGAGCCGGTAGCGGTCGGTGGCGAGGAGCGTGACCTTCTCGCCCTCGATCTCGACGCGCACACCCGTGAGCAGCGGCAACGTGTCGTCGCGGCTCGCCGCCACCGAGACCTGCGCGACCGCGTGCGTGAGCTCGTCACCGTCGACGGTGCCCGTGGTCGGCGGCATGACGGGAAGATTCGGGTAGTCCTCGACCGGCATCGTCAGGAGCGTGAACCGGCTGGCCCCGCAGGTGACGATCACCTTGGTGCCTTCGAGGACCACGTCGACCGGCTTGTCGGGGAGCGCCCGCGAGATCTCGGCGAGCAGGCGGCCGCTCACGAGCACGGATCCGGCTTCGCTGACGTCCGCCGGGATCTGCGACCGGGCCGAGACCTCGTAGTCGAAGCTCGAGAGCTGCACGGTGCCGGTCGTGTCCGCCTCGAGCCGGACGCCCGCAAGCACGGGGACCGGCGGTCGGGTGGGCAGGCTGCGCGCCGTCCACGTGACGGCGTCCGCGAGAACATCACGGTCGACCCGGAACCTCATGCCTCAACCTCTCGTCGTGCGGGCCCGGCTGTACGTCCGCAAGGAGCTCCTGACGAATGACAAGGGATTCGTGGAGGCGGGGCAGACAGGCGTCAGGCGAACACTACGCGTTAGGTCCGACGCTCGGTGCGGACTCCGACACGGTTGTGGTTCGGGTGTCGTCCGCCGGCCGCTCGGGACGTTCTGGCGGTGTGTGGATCCATCACAGAGAGAGTTGTCGTCATCGTCATCGGGGCTGTGCATCGTGTGGACGACGCTCGTCGGTGCAGGTCAGACCTCGAATGCCATGTGTACGCGGCTTGTGCGTCGAATCGGACACGCGGTGGACAGCCGTGCGTCGCTGCGGACGGCGCGTCTGGCGTCCACCGGCAGGGCACCCGTGGTCCACATCGGCCGGGGGGTCGTCCACCGTTGTCCACAGGTGTACCCACAGGTGTGGAGATTCGTCCCATGGTTCTTTCAGGAACGGGATGAAGGTTGGTGTCACGAGGGTCGAATCGCTCCGATGACGAGGGCTGCGTCACCAACTTCACCCGGAATTGGGGTGATTTCGACCGGTACGCAGCGCCAGTTCTGCGGGACTCCTGGCGTCTCTGCAGGTCAGCGGCTTGTTCGGGACCGAAGCCTCGGGTTCGTCCGAACGGGTGAATCTCGTCACAAGGATCCTCAGGTGCCTGTGGATACCTGTGGATAACCGTGTGGAGAGAGGCAGACATTTCGGGCTAGAGCGGACACCGACGGGGGTGACGCAACGCTCGGTCAGCCGCGGCTCTGCTGCTTGATGCGGTTCGTGAGCTCGGTGACCTGGTTGTAGATCGAGCGTCGCTCGGCCATCAGCTCGCGGATCTTGCGGTTCGCGTGCATGACGGTGGTGTGGTCGCGGCCGCCGAACGCCTGGCCGATCTTGGGCAGCGACAGGTCCGTGAGCTCACGGCACAGGTACATCGCGATCTGCCGGGCGGTGACCAGGACGCGAGAGCGGCTCGAGCCGCAGAGGTCGTCGATGCTCAGGCCGAAGTACGCCGCCGTCTGGCCGATGACCTGGGTCGCGGTGATCTCGGTCGTCTGGTCGTCGGTGATGAGGTCCTTCAGCACGATCTCCGCCAGCGACAGGTCGACCTGCTGCCGGTTGAGGTTGGCGAACGCCGTGACACGGATGAGCGCACCCTCGAGCTCACGGATGTTGGTCGAGATCTTGCTCGCGATGTACTCGAGCACGTCCGGCGGAGCCTGGAGGCGTTCGCTTCCCGCCTTCTTGCGCAGGATGGCGATGCGCGTCTCGAGGTCCGGCGGCTGCACGTCGGTGATGAGGCCCCACTCGAACCGCGACCGCATGCGGTCCTCGAAGCCGTTCAGCTGCTTGGGCGGCAGGTCGGAGGTGATGACGACCTGCTTGTTCGCGTTGTGCAGCGTGTTGAACGTGTGGAAGAACTCCTCCATCGTCTGTTCCTTGCCCTGCAGGAACTGGATGTCGTCGATGAGGAGCACGTCGACCTCGCGGTAGCGCCGCTGGAACGCGCCGGCCTTGCCCTCCGAGATCGAGTTGATGAAGTCGTTGGTGAACTCCTCGGAGTTCACGTAGCGCACACGCACGCTCGGGTAGAGGTTCTGCGCGTAGTGGCCGATCGCGTGGAGCAGGTGAGTCTTGCCCAGACCCGAGTCGCCATAGATGAACAGCGGGTTGTACGCCTTCGCAGGCGCCTCGGCGACCGCGACCGCCGCTGCGTGCGCGAACCGGTTGGAGCTGCCGATGACGAAGGTCTCGAAGAGGTACTTCGGGTTGAGCCGGGCCGGCTCGGCGGGCTGCTTGCGGTTGGACTGCCGGTCGTCGTTCGGGAACGGGCGTTCGTTGCGCTGCGTGTCGCGACGAGAGGGCGGGGCTGTGCCGCTGTCGTCCTGCACGAGCGACAGGTCGGCACGTGAGTCCCGGCGCTGCTCGTCGGCGTCACGCTCGTAGTCGTTGCGCGGCTCACCCCGGGCCTCGGTGCGCTGCTCGTCGTAACGCGGTTCGCTGCTCACGACGCGCAGGGCCGGCGGGGCGTCCTCGGCCAGCTCCGGGTCGACGGTGATCGCGAACCTGGCCTCGCGGTCGAGGGCTGTGCTCAGAGCGTCGGTCACCTCGCCGCGGACGCGCGACTCGAGGTAGTCCTTGGTCAGGTCGTTGCCCACGGCCAGCAGCAGGGTGCCGTCGAGGAGGCCGAGCGGCCGTGCCAGACGGACGAACGCGATCTGGCGCGGTGTGATGTCGGGGCTCTGCTCGAGCGTCGAGACGACGTGGCCCCAGACCCGTGCGAGCTCTTCGTCCTGTGACAC